>JAUVLI010000022.1 GCA_030600775.1 Fidelibacterota bacterium
TATATTGCGTGTTATGGATAGTTTTCAATTTTTTTTTTGTAATTGTTATTATTCCACTAATATATTCATCTAGAAGTTCCCAAAAAGTTATAATAAACTCTTTATCTATTAATACTATTCCTCTATTTTTATTAATATCTATTCCATTAATTTTATTTAATAGTTTAATTAAATCTGTTTCTTTTTCTGGAAAAAGGGAATTATTATGAGCTATTTTGTTTCTGATTTTTTGATATTTAGTAATCTCACCCCATTTAGAATTTAATTCTTTAAGGTTTAAGTTGATTATTTTTTCTAAATAAACCTTTGATTTATTAATATAATTATTCCCACCTAAATCATTCACACTAATTACTAAATCAAAATATTCTTTATACATTTCCGTGAATGATTTAAAAAAATATTCAAAAAGAGAGTAAAAAGTCAAAAAAGTACTTTTCAGTTGTAACTCTCTAAAATTTGAGTTGTAGTTAATAATATCGTCAAAATAATAATCAATAGCTGAGTATTTTTTTTTTCCGATTTTTCCCAAGCATTGATTTTTGTTTCTAAGTCTAAACTTTTTTCTTTAAGAAAGTCATCAAATTCATTGAGGTAATCAAATATAATTTTAACCTTAAATTCATTGAAGATAAATAAGTTATCCTCTAAATTTTTTATGAAACATTCCGATTTATTTAACTTTTTACTTCTAGACATTTTTTGTCGTAATTATCCCTAACATTAAGTATATGAAAAGTAGGCGATTTCAAAGCTCTTCACTTTTAAAGATCTATAATGTTTATTTATATCTATAATTTTCAATTTGCTACTTTCCCATCCATTACTTATAGCACATTGTTGTGGGTAGTAATTTATACCCGATATTTCATTTTAAAATTTTTAATAATATCTTCAATTCCTCTTTCCCAATCCCAATTGTCAGGCTTTTTTGCCAAGTTGTTGTCTATTGTTAAGAAATCTGAATATAAACTATGATGTAATTGAACACTAAATATAGAATTTAAAAGAAATAGTATCCCAAAAGTTAATTTCAGAGTTAACATAATAATTTCAGGTCTATCTATGGTTGATAAATTGATTTCAAACATATCATTAATACTTGTACTTAAAAAGAATATAGATAAGTAAGTAAAAAAGAATACTACTAATGTAACTATCGTTAGAAATGAATCTTTTTTTTGTCTTTCTTTTTTATCCCATTCACAAAACTTATGTTTTCCTTTAATTATAGAAACTATTATAATAGATAGAATTGGTGAAATTGAGAATATAACTACCCAAATTGACATTTCTAAATTGAAGTCTATAATTTTATTAAAACTTCCAACAATTCCTAATCCAAAAATGATCAAGAAAATAATATTAAGAATTTTTAATAATGATATAATAGTTTTCATACTCAGGTGTCTTTTATATTATTATCCACATATTGTGCCATGGCATTTATTTTTTTTAATATAGTATCATTGTGATGTTCATATAGCCATACTTATTAGAGGGTTATGTGTCATAGTTGTTTTGAACCCCCATTTTCATATCATCAAAAGGATTTTTAATATTTATTAAATCAGCATTTGGAATGTGGGTGTATATTTCAGTAATTTTACTTAAACCACTATGTTCTAGTAATTTCTGTATATATTCTACAGTTTTTATTCTCTTTGTTATCATAACTTTCTAATATAAACATTTCAAGACCAAACGCCAAATATTTTATTGAATTTTTTTAAAATAGTTTGGTTATGCGCCGTTTCTCGTTAGAACATGGCATATAGCCTGTGTTATCGGTTGGATTTAGAAATTTGTTCATCTTTCATTTTCTAACGTTTGGGGTAACCTGCTGCGCCACCCAAAGTTACCGCTCAGGGCCGCCGCTGTTTCTCGCAGTCAGGTTGACCCCTTTGTTGGACCCATTTATGTACTTTCGTGAAGTTGAGGCGAGAACAGGTAGAGTAGCTCCTCAACTTCAGTAATTACTTGGTTTGCCATTCCTTTATCTGGGAAAGAAGCTCTATGAATAACCTTGTTACGAGGATTTATAACTAACATCATATAGTCTTTCTCTGGCAGATTTATTTCTAAGAGTCTGATTAACTCAAACCGTCCCCCCAGCATTCGAAATTTTTGCAAAAGTTTTTTTCCGAAGGAAATACCTTGAGCATTGAATTCATCTATGATGCGTATTGTAAGGCACACTTCTAATGCTGTAGCGGCTTCAATAATAGCTTTACGATAATCTTCGTTCCTTCGTGCACTATATGCCTCAAGCAACATTCGATACTGTAAGCAGGGCCGAAGACCATTTGATGATAGTTGAGCAGCCTCAGTGAATTGTTCTAGGTGTAAAGACTCATCGTCAGATCTCATTTCTATAGAGATTGACGTAGGCGAGGTACGTGAAATATGTTTAAGGCCGGTTGCGTCATCTGATAAAAGCTCAAGGTGCCCTGGCCCATCACCACCAAAAACTCTCTTCCTCGTCCTTTGTTTGGTTATAAGTTTTACATATTCTTCAAATAATTTTAGCCAGGACCCAAATGCGGCATAAATTTTCTGAGCATTTGTATCGGTATTTTCCCCTTCTAAAGGAAATTCAAGTAAAGCTAATTCAACTGTTGCAGTTCCTGTTGGATAAGAAGTAGGACGACCCCAGGAAATAGGGGTTTCGCCTCTTTTCCATAATCGGGCAGGTAACGGCCCTAATAACGGTTTATGGAGAGGGTCTTCTTCACTTTCACCCCACTCCGGAAGCGAAGGAAGGGTCAGGGTCCCTTCGACACCACCAAGCATGACACTTGCGGTTTTTCCCAACGAATCAGAAGCGCAATATAGCGATTCAGTAAATTCTATTATCCCAAAAATTTTGTTCACATGTATTCCTTAGAAGTCCAACATAAGATCAGGTGTACTAATGAAAATAGCAAAAGTTGCTTTTCATGACTACCTATACATATGTTATGTTTTTTTGTTAAATGTTTATTATTATTTTCGATATACATTATTTCTCCTTTTCATACATTTTGTTTATGTTGCTCAAATAGCAACCTAATCTAAAAATCTGCTGAGCTTCTTACTCTCTTTCCGCCATGATCAATCACATGAGTATAAATCTCAGTTGTTTTACTTGAACTACTATATACTAGGAATTCTTGTATATACTCTAAAGTTCTTATTTGCTCTGTTATCATAATATTTTAATTTAAGCATTTCAAAACCAAACACCAAATATTTTATTGAATTATTTTGTAATGATTTGGTCGTTATTCATTCAATTTCTTTTTTGTTGTCTATTCATCACAAATTTTACATTCCTTTTTCATAAGCAACATCTAATACCATAATACTTAGTCCCGAATATGAATTCAAGTCGCCGAATATTTCCTCAAACTCATTTATAAGTGGCTGAATATGATCTTCATTAATTTTGATGAATATTGTTTTGCTTCCGGTATCTTGTGAACCGGTAAAATTAAAAAATCCGAAAAACAATGGTGTTTTTGCTAAAATGTTTTCCATTTCTTCGCTATTAATGCTAGTGGCTTCCTCAATACCATATTCTACAAATATCTCAGAGATATCTTGTAAAATATCCATATCTCTAATCGTTAAGATCATTAACTTGTTTTTTTCTTTTTTTGAGGCCTTGGGAATGTTCGGATTTGCATTTCTTAAGAATTCTTCATATAAACCAATTTTTGTCGATTGATTTAATATATTTTCAATTGCATTTGGCTCTTTTAATATTCTTGATGTTTGGGCAAGCAGTTTCAAATGTTCGTTTTTTTCTCCGGGTGGACCAATTATTACAACAATTTTTATTTAATATTTATATTAGAACACGAATAATATTTTTTGCAACGAATTACTCAAATGTCAAGAATTAAGATTGAGATTTAAGCTGAGATTTTCCAATTCCAAATTTATATCATTTTTTGTTTACAAACACAACAATATTTTTATAAATTACTAATAGTAAAAAAAAATTACAAGGAGAACACGTGAGTATTATTAAATCGAAATATCTTGTTATTGGCAGTGGCATTGCAGGATTAAGTTTTGCATTAAAAGTTGCTGATTCAGGGAAAGTAAATCTCATTACCAAAAGTAAAATGAATGATTGTAATACAAGTAAAGCACAGGGCGGAATTGCTGCGGTTATGTCTCTAAATGATAGTGGTGAACAGCATAAAAAAGATACAATGATCGCTGGGGTTGGGTTATGTCACAATGATTCATTAGATGCTTTAGTGAATGAAGGACCTCAAAGAATTAATGAGTTGATCGATTGGGGAGTTAATTTCACTAAACAAGATAATGGTGAATATGATTTGGCAAAGGAAGGTGGTCACTCTCAAAAGAGAGTTTTACATACAGCTGATGCCACCGGTGAAGAAATTGAAGAATCATTAATTAAAAAGGTAAAAAGTCATCCTAATATCAATGTCTATGAAAACAGTTTTGCTATTGATCTGATAACCGAACATCAAGTGAGAAATAATTTGCAATCGGCTTTTAATGTTTGTTTTGGTGCCTATATTTTGAATATGGAAAATAATAATGTTGATATTTTCCAAGCAAGTTATACAATGTTGGCAACAGGAGGAGCGGCAAGAGTATATTTACATACGACCAATCCTGAGGTTGATACTGGCGATGGAATAGCAATGGCATACCGTGCTGGTGTTAGAATTGCAAATATGGAATTTATACAATTTCATCCAACGGCATTATATGACCCAAAACATGAACCATTTTTAATTTCCGAAGCCCTAAGAGGTTTTGGTGGGAAGTTAAAGAATGCAGCAGGAAAAGAATTTATGGGAAAATATGATAAGCGATTAGAACTTGCACCACGAGATATTGTTTCTCGTGCAATTGATTCTGAAATGAAAAGAAACGGAAGTGATTTCGTATATTTGGATATGACGGCCTTAGATTCCTCAGAAGTAAAAAAGCGATTTCCAATGATTTATAAACATTGCTATGACTATCTTAATATTGATATTACAAAAGATATGATTCCGGTAGTCCCAGCTGCACATTATATTTGCGGTGGTATAATGACTAATATGAGTGGAAATACTTCAATGCACAATCTTTATGCAAGTGGAGAAACGGCTCATACTGGTGTCCATGGTGCCAATCGTTTGGCAAGTAATAGCTTAACAGAAGCATTGATATTTAGTCATCGAGCTGCAATAAAAATTTTAAATAAGAATCATAATGAAGAATTTGAAAACATTGAAATTCCCAGTTGGGAAGATGATGGGAAATTAAATCCCAATGAATGGATACTAATAAAGCACAACAAACAAGAATTACAAAATATTATGTGGGATTATGTCGGAATAATTAGATCAAAACCACATTTAAATCGTGCATTAAGAAGAACCAAAATGCTTTATGATGAAATAGAAGATTATTATAAAAGAACAAAAATTGAGAAAGATGTTTTAGAATTAAGAAATTTTACTACAATTGCGTATTTGATAATTAAATCTGCACTTCGTCGCGATGAAAGTCGTGGATTACATTTTATGACCGACTATCCACAAAAAGATGATAAATTTTATAAAGATACAATTATTTAAAAAAATATTTTAATTAATTTGATAGAACAATCGTTTCATTTATTAATTGGCAAATCATTACAAATGATTATTTGTGTCTATTTTTATTCCAATCAGCTCTACTTAGGATGGTAATATTGTCAGCATTTATTAAATTTTCCAAACCGGAATATGAACCTTTAAAACTATATGTTTTGCCATGTTCTATCTTTTTCAATGGTTTCCCGAAATAATTTAGGACACCAAATCCTTTGATTTTATTTCCGTTTTTGTCAACGAAGCGTAAAAATAATGATAAATTTCCTTTTATTTCATCAACTGGTTCAAATACTGCTTCAAGATGAATTATGGGAACAATATTACCGTTTCTTTTGAATAGATTACAATGTGCACCTGTAACAGTTATTTTTTTTATTAAATATTTGTCTCTGTTTATTTTTTGTTCAAAAGGAAATTCGAAACTACCTTTTTCTCTAAACACCAAATCCATTTTAGCTTCTGTGTTTTTTTCTATTTCTTTAAGTTCATCTAATGCTTTCAATCCGGCTTTACGATCCATTTTTTTAATAGCGTTTTCGTAAGCTTTTTGATGTTTTTTCGCTTTGTTTGTCGAATTGTTTGCTATTACGGGAAGTTTCCCGAGATGCCTATTTCCAACAACTGGAGCTGGTTTTTTTTCACAAGAAATTAATATCACAATAAAACATATTAACAAAATTTTTATTTTATTCATATTTATTCCTAATAATTAATTTTTACATCTCTAAATTGAAGGACGAAACAGCTATTTAATTCAGGAATAAATAGTAGAATATCCATTCTTTTCACGATTTTTGGTTTTGTGTTTATCTTTTTAAAATTATAGACCAATTTTGTTTTAACATTTCCAACGATTGTAACTTTTTTAATGCCGTTGCTGTATTTGTCGCCACTATGAGTCCCAAATTTAAATATTGGTGAGCGATATTCCATTCCTTTTTCGTCAATAATTCTGATATAGTTTTTCTCATAGCGATCGTAAAGTGTAATTTCCCTATCTTCTTTTTGATTTGTTACATTTAAAACAACTGTAATTGCGTCGCCCGCATAAAAACATTGTTCAAGTTGAAATTCAATGCCCTGCTTAATTTGAGTTTGCTTCGTTTCTTGTGAAATTTGTTTCGGTTCTTCTTTAATTTCAACTTTAGGTTCGGTTTTAAGCGCTTCAACAACGACCCTTTCTTCTATACTTTCAAGCCGAATATAATAAACTGTTCCCATACTTAATCCGTTTTTAGGGACATTAACGGTATGTGAATTATAGTTTGGTGCTTTAAATGTTATTTGATTTTCACGGCTAGAGATATAAAAATAATACACCCCCGGTTTAACAACTATTTTCTTATATACTTTTTGACTTAATTCTAAATCATTTTTGACATCGGTTTCAACTCTAAGAACTGTACAATAATTTCTATCCAAATCAAAAACCGGATCTTTTTCTGCTTGGAAATCAGATAAAAGTTTGCGGAATTCATTCACCTTAAAGTCCATACCATTCAATCCTATTGCTAAAAACAACAGCAAGAAAATAGTTAAACCGATTATAAGTTTTTGTTTCATTCTTAACATTTTTTTCTCCTTTAAAAATTATTATTTTAATTTAATGCTAATTAATTTAAATAACAAAAACAATTTATTCTTTTTTATAAATGTATGTATAATTTTAGACTTAATTCATTTATTTTATAATAATAAAAATATTTTTATTATAACAATTATTGATTAAATTATTAAATTAATTAAAGGTGGAATAATGAAACTAAAAAAAATATTCTTATTACTAATAATAGTAGTATTTTCACTTTCTTGTAAAGAAAAAGAAATTACACTAACAACAAAAAGAAATTCAATAAAAGGTAATAATAAATTTGCCTTAAAACTTTTCCATAATTTATCAAAAAATAGTGACGAAAATATTTTTATCTCCCCATATAGTATCTCCACCGCATTGGCAATGACATACGGCGGGGCAAAAGGAAAAACAAAAGAACAGATGAGGAAGGCATTATTTTTATCAGAAGACGATCTTGTCCCTAACAATTCATTTCAATATTTAATACAAAGTATAAATGAACTTGGTAACTCAAATGATAATTTAGAATTAAAGACAGCAAATGCAATTTGGGTAGACAGAAGTTTTAAAATTAATGAAAAATATGAAGAGTTAATTAGATTAAAATATTTTAGTGAAATTAATGGAATGGATTTTGCAAATAAACCGGAAAATTCTCGCATAAAAATAAATAATTGGGCAAGTGAAAACACCGAAAATAAAATCAATAATCTTATTCCTGAAGGATTAATTTCTGAAGAAACTCGTTTAGTATTAACCAATGCAATATATTTTCTTGCAGATTGGCAAAATCAATTTAAAAAACGCTACACGAAAAAAGCAGATTTTCATTTATCATCAGGCGAAAAGATCAAAATAAAAATGATGTATCAAAATGAACATTTTCGTTATAATGAGAATGAAAAAATGCAAATAATTGAATTGCCGTATGAAAATGATCGTCTATCAATGTTGATATTTTTACCAAGGTCAACCGACCTAAACAATTTTGATTCATTATTAACTATAAATTCATTAAACAAAAATATTCAAGATTTAAAAACAGAAAAAGTCAGATTGTTTTTACCTAAATTTAAATTCACATATTTTTCATCATTGAATGATATTTTAAAAGAAATGGGGATGAAAGATGCTTTCACGGAACGAGCCGATTTTTCAGGAATAAACAAAAACAAACAAGAAAAACTAATGATTTCAAATGTACTGCATAAGGCATATATTGATGTAACGGAAACGGGCACGGAAGCTGCTGCGGCAACAGCCGTAACAATGAAACCTACATCTGCCCCACCTACGAAAAAACCAATTGTTTTTAAAGCCGATCACCCGTTTATATTTATAATTTGGGATGATCAAACCAAGCAGATACTTTTTATTGGCAAGTTAAAGCATCCGGAAGAAGTTAAATGAAAATTATTAGAATTTTTTACAAATTATTAGTTATATCAATTTTTGTCATTTTTTTACTATTTTATCTTACTTTAGCAAAATTAATTCTTTCTATTTTTTCTAAAGAATTTGCGAATAGATTTGGATTTTTAAATTCAAAATTGGTTTTAAAATTTTTAAAAACAATCTTGGGAATTCATCTAAATGTTATCGGAAAAGAAAATATTCCCGACAAAAATGGTTTTATTGTTTTCGGAAATCACTTTGGCTATGTTGAATTAATATCACTTTGTTCTTTGACACCAATTGCGTTTGTATCTAAACAAGAAATAAGAAAGTGGCCTGTTTTGGGTTTTATAATTAGTTTGGGGGGAACAATATTTGTAGATAGAGATTCAGGGGGCAAATCGGATAAATATATCGATCAATTAAAAAAAGCATTAAAAAATCAAATTAATATTTACTTTTCGCCAGAGGGGACAAATTCAGATGGAACATTTTTGTATAGATTCAAATCGGCTTTATTTGTTCCGGCGAATCAATTAAAATATCCAATTTTACCTTATGCATGTGCCATCAAAAAAGTCAATAACCAAACTGTCGACAGAAAACATCGTTTGAAAGTAGCATGGTTTGGTGATGAACAAAATCTCGGCGATCATTTTATTAATTTTTTGGCATTGGAAAATGTTGATTTAGAAATGAGAATTTTGAAACCGATAATTCCCGATTATGATGAATCAAAAATTGAGGAGAGAAGAAAATTTTCTTCTGAAATGAGGGATTTAATTAGTAAAGAACTTGTCAAAATGGAACCGGAATTTGACGCCGAATATATAGAAAAAGGGATTAAAAATTAAATATTCCGAACCATTTCCAAAATTAAGAGAAATAGCGATAAAAAGAAATATACCGATCATTTCTCCGCAAGTAGTGATCTTTATTAGTAAAATTATTCAAAAATATCAGCCGGGGCAAATATTGGAAATTGGTACGGCAATTGGTTATTCTTCATTAGTTATGGCAGAAAATTTAAAGGATAAATTTAGAATTGATACGGTTGATGCATCAAAACCGGCTGTAATTGAAGCTCGAGGAAATATCAGAAAATATAACCATTCAAATTCTATAAATGTTTATTTTGATAAAGGAATAAATTTTTTGGAAACGACAAAAAACAAGTATAATTTAATTTTTATTGACGCAAAAAAGGAAGAATATTCGGAATATTATCAACTATCTAAATTGCGGCTGAAACAAGATGGAATTATTGTTTTAGATAATTTATTATGGCAGGGAAAAGTCAGACAGAACAAGTCATTCGCAGATAAAAGAGTAGAAATATTAAGACAATTTGACAATGATTTTTTAAATGATAATTCGGGTAAGACAAAAATCTATGAAATTGGTGACGGGATTGGAGTTTATTTAGCAACGAATTACGTGAATGAAAATAGACACGAATTTCACAAATGAAAATAAACACGAATTTCACAGATTAACGCGAATGAAGGTTGAGATTAAGATTGAAGCCGTTTTGTTTATCTTGTATTACAAAGTCGATTAATTCCTTTGCTTGGGGTTTGTCTTTCTTTGACATTTAATTATTTTTTGTGTTTCCTTTGTGTCCCTTGTGGTTTTCTTTTTGCTGTCCATCTCTTTACGAACTTCTTATAAAAATCCTTAAGGATTAGGCGCAGGCATATCGTATTCAAAAATTGTATTGAATAATTCACAAAAAATTATTAAATTATAACATATTGATCAAATGAACAAAGGATTATATTTTGATTATTAAAAATGCGAAGGTGGCTTTACCTAACGAAAACGAGTTTAAATCACTTGATATAAAAATTAAGCAAGGGAAAATATTTCAAGTTGGTAGAAATTTATCTGGTGAAAATGAAATTGATGCGACTGGAATGATTTTATTTCCGGGAGCGATTGATCCGCATGTGCATTTTGATGAACCGGGATATACGCAGCGGGAAGATTTTTATCACGGAAGTTGTGCTGCTATTTCCGGTGGAGTTACAACCGTAATCGATATGCCTTGCACTTCTATTCCGCCAGTTACTAATTTAGTAAATTTAAAAAACAAACTTAATGTTATTAAAAATAAATCTGTTGTTGATTTTGGATTATTTGGAGGTGTTTCTAAACAATCTTATGATGATTTTGAAAATAACATGATTGAATTGGCAGAATTCGTTCTGGGATTCAAGACATATTTTATTTCAGGAATGGAAACATTTCAACGATTAAATTATACTCAATTTTTGAAAGTTCTACAATTTTCTAACAAAATAAATCGTCCGATACTTTTACATGCGGAAGATTATGATTATATTCAAAAAGCAGAAAATCTCGAGAGAGAAAAGGGATCACAATGGATAAATTATTATAATTCGCGACCGGAAATTGTTGAGATACTTGCCGTTAAAAATGCTGTTGCTCTTGCAGAACAAGCGAATGCAAATTTACATATTGTTCATTTGGGAACATCAAAGGCAGCCGAATTGTTATCAGGAAAAGAACGGATCAGTGGAGAAACGGCACCGCATTATCTTGAATTTAATTTTGATGATTTAGAAAGGATTGGGGACGCATTAAAAACCGCTCCTGTTGTGAAGAGAAAAGGCAATTCTAAAAAATTATGGCAATTATTAAATGATGGAATTATTAATTTTGTTGCTTCAGATCATGCTCCGGCTTCGGAAAATGGAAAAAATACAAATTCGGCTTGGGATGATTATTCTGGAATCCCGGGAAGTGGCACATTATTTCCATATCTATATTCCGAAGGATTTGTAAAAAGAAAAATAAAATTAGATAGATTCTTAAAAATTGTTTCAGAAAATGCAGCAAAAAGGTATGGAATTTTTGACAGAAAGGGCTCGATTGAAATTGGGAAAGATGCGGACTTGATTTTGTTAGATCCAAATAAAAAGTGGGAAGTAAAAGGAGAAAAATTTTATTCAAAAGGAAAGATCACTCCGTTTGAAGGGAAAACATTTCAAGGTCGTGTGATAAAAACGATTTTGCGAGGGAAAGTTGTTTATGATGTTAAAAAAGGTATCGTTCAAAATCCTGGTTTTGGAAAATATTTGAAAGCAAAAAAATAAAATTCTAATAATGGGGAATTTATGAAAGAAAAATATGTAATAGGAAATGGAATCGTGACCGATGGTTTTTCGTTTTTAATTAATGACGGAGCAATATCTATTGAAGATGGAATTATTAAACAAATTGGCAAGACGAATGATCTGAAAAAAGGCAATATTGATTATATTAATTTGGAAGGACGACTCGTTTTGCCGGGATTATTAAATTCTCATAATCATCTTTATTCGGCACTTGCTACCGGTTTGGCACCACGAGGTGAGATGAACAATTTCCAACAGATACTAAATAATCTTTGGTGGCATTTAGACAAGAAACTTGATAAAGAATCGATTTATTATTCTGCAATTTACGGTTTGATTGATTCGGTAAAATATGGCGTAACTACAGTATTTGATCATCATGCTTCAATGAATTTCGTTTCCGGCTCGCTTGCAATAATAGAAAAAGCATTCAGAAAAATTGGTTTGAAAGGATTACTTTGTTTTGAAATTTCAGACAGAATGGGCGAAAATAATATTCAATCACAAATAGAAGAGAATATTAAATTTTATGAAAAGCATAAGGAAGATAAACAAATTCGCGGAGCATTAGGATTGCATGCAAATTTTACACTTAGCGAAAAAACACTTTCAACAATTAGTAAACAAAAACCATCTAAACTTCCAATTCATATTCATTGCGGAGAAGCGATTGATGATTTGAAATATTGTCAAGAAAAGGGTTATGATGGACCGGCTCATCGTCTTTACAAAAATGGTTTGCTTTCAGAAAATTCGCTTCTCGCCCACTGCATTCACCTGACGGAAACTGACTATAAATTGATTGATGAAATTCAACCAACAATTATTTCTAACCCGGAATCAAATGCAAATAATAATGTTGGAAAAATGAACACAGAAAAGATTAAAAAATATTTATTAGGAACAGACGGAATGACGGGAAATGTACTTGGAACGATGCGATCGCACTTTTTACAACGAAATGGAAATATAAATAATCCATTGGAAATTCTTTTTAAATCACCGGCAGAGATTACAAATAAATATTTTAACAATTCGGGAAAATTAGCGGTCGGGAATTTTGCTGACATTGCAATAACAGATTATAAACCAGTAACAAAAATTAATCTTGAAAATTTATTTTATCATCTAATATTTGGTGTTGAAGGGCAAAAAATGTTTATGACAATTGCTAATGGAAATATTTTATATCAAAATGGGAAAATGAAGACAATAGACGAAAATGCTATTCTTGAAAAGATCAGAATTGCAGCAAATAATTTACATAGGAAATTTAATGAGTAAAAATTTTTCTCCAATATCAATTCGGCAATTATTACGGCAAATTTTAATTTCTTTAAAAGACGATTCTATATTTGGAATTTATGACAATTTGTTTTTTACACCGCAAAAAGATGATGTGTTCAAGACAACAATTTTTGATCAAAATATTGAAACACCAATCGGAGTTGCAGCCGGACCACAAACACAAATGGCACAAAATATAATTTCCGCTTGGATTTCCGGTGCAAGATATATTGAACTTAAAACAGTTCAAACACTTGATGAAATTGATGTTTCAAAACCGTGTATTGATATTCAAGATGAGGGTTATAATTGCGAATGGTCTCAAGAATTGACAATCAAAGAATCATTTTATGAATATCTAAAAGCTTGGATAATCGTTCATATTTTGAGAGATAAATTTGGTTGGAATGAAGAGATTGGAACGATTTTCAACATGAGTATCGGTTATGATTTAGCCGGAATTAAAAACGAAAATATTCAATGGTTTCTGAATAGAATGACTGATTGTAGCAAAGAAAAAAAAGAATTGATAAATGAAATAAAAAATATTTATCCGAAAATTGTTTCAATAAAAATACCAAACCAAATTTCAAATAATGTGACTTTATCAACAATGCACGGTTGTCCGCCGGACGAAATTGAAAGCATCGGAAAATATTTAATAGAAGAAAAAAAGTTACATACTTTTATAAAATTAAATCCGACACTGCTTGGTAAAAAAGAAGTTCGTGAAATTCTAAATGAAAAATTGCAATATAAAACAACTATTCCAGACATTGCTTTTGAACATGATATTAATTATGAATCAGCAGTAAAAGTTATTTTATCACTTCAAAGATCAGCAAAAATCAACAATGTATTTTTTGGTGTAAAATTGACAAATACACTCGAGTCCACAAATCATAAAAATATTTTCGATTCAGAATCAATGTATATGAGTGGCAAGGCACTTCATCCGATAAGCATAAAAGTTGCACGAAAATTGCGAAATGATAAACGGATAGAAAATTTGCAAATTTCATTTTGCGGTGGTGTTGATGTTTTCAATGTTGCAAACACAATCGCTTGTAATCTACATCCGATAACGGTTTGCTCAGATTTATTGAAGCCAGGTGGCTATTCACGATTGCTTCAATATTTAGATAAAATTAAAAATGTTTTTAGTAAAAATAATGCAAAAAATATTTCGGAATATATTCTAAAAGAAGCTAATAAAAACAATTTATTTTCAGCGGCAAACAGTAATTTAAATGAATACGCGGATAAAGTTGTAAATGAAAATTATTATCGTTCGACTGAAACAAATATAAAGATGAAACGGGATTTGACTGATTTTGATTGCATCAAGGCGCCTTGCATCGACACTTGTCCAACGCATCAAGATATTCCTAATTATATACATTGGACAGCCAAGGGGGAATTCGGAAAAGCGTTAAAAACGATATTGGGAACGAATCCATTTCCGAATGTTACCGGAATGGTTTGTGATCATCTTTGCCAGACAAAATGCACTCGTATCAATTATGACAATTCTTTATTGATAAGGGGAATCAAACGATTTGTTGCTGAGAATGTTAATAATGAAAATGTTGAATATTCGGGGGAATCTATTAGAAAAAGTGTCTCGATCATTGGAGCTGGCCCATCTGGGTTAACTGCAGCTTTTTATCTAAAATCAGCTGGGTTTGATGTTGATGTGTTTGAGACGAAAGAGTTTGCCGGTGGAATGCTTGCCGATGCAATTCCGCATTTTCGACTCTCGGAATTGGCACTTTTAACCGACATTGCTAACATCAAAAAACTTGGTGTAAATATAAAAACATCAATGAGAATTGATAAACAGAAATTTGAAAATATTCGGAAGAATTCTGATTTTGTTTATATTGCAACAGGTGCACAAAATTCAAAAGAAGTTCCTATTCAGGGCAATAATGTAAAAAATGGATTACTTGATGCGTTGGAATTTTTGTCATCTGTCAGACAAAACCGAACGATTGAATTAAGTAAAAACATTTTGGTTCTCGGTGGTGGGAATACAGCAATCGACACGGCGAGAACGGCAAAACGATTTGTTAACGAAAATGGGAAAGTTACGATTGTTTACAGAAGAACTCGCAATGAAATGCCGGCAAATAAAGATGAAATTCGCGAAGCATTAGATGAAGGAATTAAGATTGTTGAACTAACTTCACCTTCACAAATAATATCGTCAGATAATAAAGTTAAAAAATTAATCTGTAAAAAAATGAAATTAGAAGGCGTAGATTCTTCCGGTCGTCCGAAACCAGTTGAAATAGAAAATAGCGATTTTGAAATTTTAACCGATACAATAATTCCGGCTTTTGGTCAATCGATCGCAGTTGATTTTGTTGATAATAAATTATTGGAAGTAATAAATTCTAAAACTAATGAAACAAAAATGGAAAATGTTTTTATAGGTGGAGACGCATACAAAGGGGCATCCTCGGTGATACAAGCAATTGCTGATGGAAGGAAAATCTCGGAAATTATTATTGAAAAAGTAAGTGTTAATAATGAGAATTTAGAAAATATTTTCACAAGAGAAAAGTTAACTCGCAAACAATTGCAAGAGAAAAGGTCTAAACGAATATTTGGAATTCAGCAGAAAGAAATTCCAGTATCAAAGCGAGGTAAAAATCAAATTGTTGAAATTTCTTTAACAGAAAATGAAGCAATAAATGAAGCATCGCGTTGTTTATTGTGTGACGAAGTTTGTGATGTTTGTGTAAGCGTTTGTCCAAACAGAGCAAATTATTCTTATGAAGTAGAACCATTTCAACTTCAACTTCAGAAGGCAACAAACGATAATGGAAAGATTAAAATAGAAGATGATGGGATTTTCAAAATTGAACAAAAATATCAGGTTTTAAATATTGATAATTTCTGTAATGAATGCGGGAATTGTGAAACATTTTGTCCAACTGCCGGGAAACCATATAAAGATAAACCGAAAGTTTATTTAGATAAAAAAAGCTTTGATAGCGGAGAAAAAGGATATTTTCTTGACACTGATGTTTTATTTTATAAGTTAGATAAAGAAATTTATACTTTGCAAAAAGATAGCAACTTTTACAATTTTCAATCAGAAAAGTTTTTTGCTGAGTTAGACAGTAATGAATTTTCAATAATTAAAATTGAATTTAAAAACAAATTAATAAAAGAAATTTCTACAAAAATTGCAGTAGAAATGAAAATAATTGTGTGTGCAATTAGAAAATTATATTAAAAAAGGTGATTAATGAACGAAGCAAAAACGATTAAAGAAAAATCAAATGAGTATAGAAATTACACGGCAAATTGTTTATCAAAAATGGTAAAAATTCCGTCATTAAGTGGCGAAGAAGAACAAGTCGTTTTGGAAATTCAAAGGCAATTAAACGATGTCGGAGTAATGGATACAAGGATAGATGATTTTGGCAATCTTATTGCAAAAGTTGGTAACGGGTCAAAAATATTAGCGATAGATGCACATATTGATACTGTCGATACTGGCGATGAATCTCAATGGGAAATTCCACCATTTTCAGGATTGATAAAAGATGGATTTGTGCACGGAAGAGGAACAGTTGATCAGGAAGGTGGCGCAGCTTCAATGGTAACGGCGACTCGCATTTTAAAAGAAATGAATTATGATGGGGAATACACCGTTTATTTTACATTTACTATTATGGAAGAAGATTGTGACGGATTATGTTGGGAATATTTGATAAACGAAGAAAAGTTAATTCCTGATTTTGCAGTTATAACAGAGCCAACAAATGTTGGAATATATCGTGGTCATCGCGGTAGAATGGAAATTGAATTATTGTTCAAAGGGTTGTCCTGTCACGCTTCTGCACCGGAAAGAGGGAAAAATGTAATTTATTCCGCTTCTCGTATTGCGTTGAAAATCGAAAAATTGAATAAGAATTTAAAAACCGATCCGTTTTTGGGACAGGGAACGATAGCGCCGACAGTTTTTACAACTGATTCACCTTCGTTATGTGCAGTTCCTGATGGTGGAAAGATGCATCTTGACAGAAGATTAACTTGGGGTGAAAACAAAGAAAGTTCTGTCAATGAATTAAAGAAAATTGTAGGTGAAGATGTAAAAATCGTCGTGCCGGATTATGATAAGAAAAGTTACAAAGGTATGGTTTATAAGCAGGAAAAATATTTCCCAACTTGGAAAATTTCTGAAGATCACCCGTTGTTAAAAGCCGGTATTAAGACGCACGAAAAATTGTTTGGAACTTCCGGTCGCGTTGACAAGTGGACATTTTCTACTAACGCTGTTTCAATTTGTGGAAGACATAATATTCCAACGATTGGATATGGGCCGGGCAATGAAATTTATGCTCACGCACCAAACGAAAAAACACCGATAGATCATTTAGAAAAAGCATCGGCTTTTTATGCGTTATTACCGTATATTTTGACGGAGGGGAAATAATCTCAAACAAAGTAGCAAAGAATAATTGAGAATTAATAGCAACGAACAAAAACGAACAAGAACGAAATATGAAAATAATATTTAATAACAACGAATAAAACAAGTAAGGACAAATAATAAAAACTAATATAGGAGAAATAAATGTCGAGAAAACATTTAATAACATTTGAAGATTGGACGAAAGATGAAATCAATGAATTACTCGATATATCCAAAGACCTAAAAAAACGATGGAAAAAATTCGAGATAATGGAGCCGTTGAAACACAAAACACTTTTTATGATATTCTTTGAACAATCAACACGAACGAGAAATTCACTTGAAGCAGCGATGACACAATTGGGTGGTCATGCTCACGATTTAACACAAGACAAAATGCAAATTTCTCATGGCGAAACATCAATGGATACTGCAAAGGTTTTGTCTCGAATGGGCGAAGGAATTGCAATTAGAAATTGTTTTTATCAGCTCGGAAATACTTACTTAAATGAAATAGCAAAATTCTCTGATGTGCCTCTTATTTCTATGCAGGACGATATTTATCATCCGTTGCAGGTCATTGCGGATCACATGACAATTGAGGAATATTTTGGAAAAAATCTGAAAGATATTAAGGTTACAATTCTTTGGGCTTACGCAACTTCACATGCAAAACCATTGTCAGTTCCACAATCACAGGCATTGTTTTTCCCTCGTTTCGGAATGGATGTTACGATTGGGTTTCCAAAAGAATTTCCATTACAAGATGAAATAATTCAAAAAGCAAAACAGAATGCACAAAAAAACGGTGGGAAATTAACTTTAACAAATAACAAAGAGAGAGCAATTGAAAATGCTGATATTGTAATTCCAAAAAATTGGGGCGGTTTTGGATATTTTGGTAATAAATATAAAGATAATGAAGTAACTTCTAAAATTATGAAAGACAATTTAGAAAAGCATAAAGATTGGATTTGTGATAAAAAGTTATTTTCATTAGCGAAAAAAGATGCAAAAATTATGCACGCTTTGCCGGCAGATCGTGGGAATGAAATAACAAATGAGGTCTTGGATTCACCAAATTCTATAATCTATGACGAGGCAGAAAATCGTTTACATACCGCTCGTGGATTGCTAAAATTATTGATGAAATAAAACAATATTAACCACTAAGTACACAATGAAAATACAAAGGACGCAAAGAAAAATTTAGACATTAATAGGCATTGGTTAAGTGGAAAATAGGAAATGTTAATATTGGAATATTATATGACTATATCAAAAGGGGATAAAAAATTATGAAATTTTATTATCAATGTAGCGAATGTGGAAAAAATTATGAAATCACACCGGAAATAATGGTTTGTCCGGAATGTTCAAAAAGTCAGAATTCCAATAAGCCGTTAAGAGGAATTCTTGAAGTTATTTGTGATAGTGAATTAGATAATGAATTTTCAATTTTTGATTTTTTGCCTATAGAGAAAAGATTTTTTCCAAAAATTCCAGTTGGAAATACTCCGTTATGGCAACCGAATAATTTAAGGAACGAATTTGGATTTGAAAATTTATTTATTAAAGATGATACTTGTAATCCAACAAATTCATTTAAAGATAGAGCTTCATATCTTGTTGCGGCTTTTGCAAAAAAATGGGGAATCAAGGAAATCGTTGTAGCTTCGACAGGAAATGCTGCTTCGTCAATGGCTGGAATTGGAGCGTCAGCGAATTTGAATATCACGATTTTCATGCCGGAATCCGCACCAAAAGCGAAAATGATTCAGAGTTTGCAATATGGTGCGAAAGTGATTACAGTCGCCGGAAATTATGACAAAGCGTTCGATTTGTCTTTGAAATATTTAAAAAAAAATAATTTTCTCAGTCGAAACACTGCATACAATCCAATGACGATAGAAGGTAAAAAAACCGTATCACTTGAGATTTACCAAAGTTTAAAAAAATCACCGGATTTTGTTTTTGTTCCAACTGGCGATGGGGCTATTCTTGGTGGAGTTTACAAAGGATTTAAGGATTTGAAGAGGTGCGGATTCATTAAAATAATCCCAACAATTGTCGCAGTTCAAGCGGAAGGGAGCAACGCAATTTGTGAGGCATTAAAGAGTGATGAATTTTCGCCAATTGAAGCAAAGACAATTGCCGATTCAATTTCTGTTGGAATTCCCAAAAACGGATATTATGTGATTCAACAGTTGGAAAAATATAACGGAAAATGTATTACAGTTTCTGATGATGAAATTCTAACAGCCCAAAAACAGTTATCGTCGAGTGAAGGATTATTTACAGAACCAGCTGGAGCGGCAGCTTTTGCAGGATTTAAAAAGATGAAAAATAATTTGTCAAAAGATGCAATGATAGTTTTACTTGCGACCGGAAACGGTTTGAAAGATATTGATTCGGCTATGGAAAAAGTAAAATTTCCCAAAAGAGCAATAACCTCACTTGAAGAATTATGAAAAATGTAGAAGGAATTATTTTAGCAGCCGGATTTTCACGACGAATGGAAAAATTCAAAATGGAATTATCATTGGATGGGGAAAATATTTTAGAAAGATGTATTGAAGGAATGGAAAACGTATGTGATCAAATAATCGTCGTGTCTGGACATCACTTTGAGCGAATTCAAAAGATTACTTCCAACTTACCAAATGTCAAAACGGTTGTAAATAAAAATTACGAAAGAGGAATGTTTTCGTCAATTCGTAGAGGAGTTCGGGAAATAAAAGCAGACAGATTTTTTATTATTCCCGGAGATCAACCTTTGGTAAAAATTGAAACATATAAAAAAATGTTGGAGATTGATTCTGATATTGTTTCACCAAGATGTAATGGAAAAAAGGGACATCCGATCCTTTTCAAAAGTAAGTTAATAAAGGAAATTTTAAAAATGTCAGATGACGAAATTCTTCGTGATTTTATTCATAAGATAAATGATTATAAACTTGATGTGGATGATGTTGGAATTCATCTTGATGTTGATACTTTGGAAGATTATAAGAAGTTACAAAAATATTATAATGAGGAATATTGTGAAAGATAATATTAGTAAAGCAATTAACAGGGTTGATGGAAAAGGTAAGATCAGTAGTGAAGCAAAGTATATTGATGATGTAAAATTCAAAGATCAGCTCTTTGCGAAAACCGTTAGAAGTGAAATCCCGAAAGGGAAAATAGTGTCTATAAAAATTCCCGATTTGCCGAATAATTATTTTGTAATAGATAAAAATGATATTCCCGGAATCAATCGAATGCGAACTGTTGTTTCTGATCATCCTATTTTTGCTGAAGATGAAGTAAGTTATATTGGTCAGCCGATATTGCTAATTGTTGGAGCAAATCGTGGAATAATCAATCAAATAATTAGCGATGTTAAGATTAAATATATAGAAGAAAAACCGATTTTATCAATTAAAGAAGCTATCAATAATAAAGCAATTTTTACCGAATACAATTATTCAAAGGGCGATACGGAAAGAGCGTTTCAAGAAGCAGAAATGATCATTGAAGATAAATATCAAACTGGTTATCAAGAACATATTTACATTGAACCGCAAGGAATTGTTGCAGAATTCAAAAACGATAAAATGAATATTTATGGATCTATGCAATGTCCGTTTTATGTCGAAGGTGCAATTCAAGATGTGCTTGGTTGGGAAGCAGATAGTATCCGTGTAATTCATTCCACGACTGGCGGAGCTTTTGGCGGCAAGGAAGAATTTCCGTCTCTACTTGCTTGTCAAGTCGCAGTTGCTTCATTAAAAACGAATCGTCCGGTAAAAATAATTTATGATAGAAATGAAGATATTATTTCTTCTACAAAAAGACATCCGTCAGTTATTCATTATAAAGTTGGTCTTGACAAAAATAATAAAATAACCGTATTAACGATTGATGTAAATTTTAACGCAGGTGCTTTTTCCGGGATTTCTCCTGTTGTTCTTCAAAGAGGAATTTTTTCAGCAACGGGAGTTTACAATTTTCAGAATTTGAAAGTAATGGGAAAAAATTATAAAACGAACACCGTTCCGTGTGGCGCTTATAGAGGTTTTGGATCTCCACAAGTCTTGTTTGGAATTGAAATGTTGATGATCAATATTGCAAAAAGATTAAAAATCAAACCATTGGATTTTAAGAAAAGCCATCTGTTGAAAAGTGGAGATAGTACAGCTACAAATGGAACAATTCGTGATGAAATTAAATTGCCTGAGATGATAAAAATTGCCGAAAAAATATCCAATTATGAAAAAT
>JAUVLI010000025.1 GCA_030600775.1 Fidelibacterota bacterium
TTAGATAATTTTGATAAAAAAATCAATTATGATTCTATTTCAGATTTATTTCATTTTGGGAATTTATTTGGTTATAAGACAATGTTTGAGAATATTCATCAACTCCCAGAAGCATCATATTTAGTTTTTCAAAATAATAAAATTACAATTGAACGATATTGGGATTTTCCATATTATGAAGAGGCATATACAAAAACAAAATTTACTAAAAAAGAAATTGAGAATTATTTTGAAGAAATGCAAGGAATTATGTTGAATGCTATGAAAAGACAAGTTGTTAAACATAATGATAAAATTTTATTTTCTTTAAGTGGCGGATTAGATTCTCGTTTTGTAATTTCTTTAGCAAATAAATTTGGAGTAATCCCATTAACTGCTTTTACAATGGGAGAAAATAATTCTGAAGATGTAATATATGCAAAAATAGTTGCCGATCAATTAAATGCAAAACATTCAACTTTTCCAATCAAACCTAAAAATATTTGGGAAGATGCAAAAACTTTTTCCTATATTGCAGATGGCATGTCATTAATTTATGGACCAATTCAAGGATTTGAGCCATTAAAACATTTTTTTGGAAAACAAGAAATAACTTTATCATCTCAAATGTGTGATGCAGTTTTTGGAAGCACACTTTATAGAAAAAAAATGAAAGTTTTAGTGAATAAAAATGAAATGGATAATGAAGCAAATGATATTATTTCAAATATTTTTAATTTACAAAGTGTAACAAATTTGGAATCTATATTTAAACCAGAATTTTTTGAAAAAGTTAAAAATAATTATAAAAAAATTCCATATCAATATATTGGTAAAGATAAACATCCTGTTTTTTATTATTTTAATTTATTAATGAATGAACATGGAAGAAGGGGAACCTTGGGTGGGAATATAATGAATAATTTATTTTATGAAACTAGAATGCCATCTTATGACAATGATTTAATAGAATTCGCTTATATGCTTCCTGTTGAATTGAGAAAAAATCAATATATTTATAGAAAAACATTTAATAGAATGTTTCCTGAACTTGCATCTATTCCACGAGAGAGAACAAATTTACCATTAAATACTTCTGATTTCAGATTGAATTTAAAAATTTTGGAGAATAAAATTATTGGAAGATTAAAACCAACACCATTTAATAAAATAATTCAACAATGTAATCGTTGGAATAAACCCAATTATGTGAGTTATAAAGAATGGTTTAAGAATGAATTTAAACAGAATATTGAAAGTATTGTTTTAGATAAAAAAACATTGTCAAGAGGAATTTTTGATAAAACTGGAATTAAAAATTTATTAAGTGAACACTATACAACAGAAAAGGATAATTCTCGTTTAATTTGGCAAATAATAAATTTAGAATATTTTTTTAGAAATTTTGTTGATTAGAAAGATAAATGTTAAACAAAATAAAATTAGCCATAAAAAATTCATTCATATTCAGTTTAGGAAATATTTCGTCTAAAATAGTTGGATTAATCTTATTACCTATTATTACAAATAAAATTAATTTATCTGAATATGGTGGATTAGGTATTGCAGAGGCAACTACACAAGTTCTGATAGCTGTTTTTTCTTTAAGTTTATATATAGCTTTAAATCGTTGGTATTGGGATAAAGAGTATAGAGATAAACAAAAATCAATGTTTTTTACTGTATTAATTTTTGTTGTTTTCACCTCAATAATAATGATCATTTCATTTTCACTGTTTTTGGAACCAATATCCATTTTATTATTTGATACTCCAAACTTTACATATCTTTTAATGTTAATGTTAATAACTGCGGGTTTACAAATTGTTACACAAATTCCTGCTACATTAATGAAATTACAACAGAAACCAATTCTATTTAGTGTTTCTAATTTAATTAGGTTTATTTTCAATTTGGTATTTACGATTTACTTTATTGTGGTATTGGATAAAAAAGTAATTGGAATTTATGAAGGAATTTTGGTAGGTAATTTGATTTATTTATTGATTTTATTAAGATACACTTTTAAAAACATTGAATTTAAGTTAGAATTAAAAATATTAAGAGAAATGTTTAATTTTAGTGCTCCTTTAATTTTATCGTCTATTGGTGGTGTTTTATTAACTTATATTGATAGATATAGTTTAAGAGCATTAAGTGAATACAGTGAAATCGGTTTATATGCATTTGGATACAAAATAGCAAATACGATACGAGTATTTATTGTGAGATCGAGTCAGCTTGCTCTTACTCCAATGAAATATAAAATGATGGATGAAAAAGGTAATAAAAGATTCTATCAAAAATCAGCTACTTATTTGGTTCTTATCGTAACATTTTGTGCGATTGGTTTGTCTCTTTTTTCTATGGAGTTAATCAAAGTTGTAGCTACGAATCATGATTATTGGGATGCATATAAAATTATACCTTTTATATCATTTTCAATTATTTTTATTGCTCTGAGAAACAGCATAGGAATTGGTTTAAATATTGTCAAGAAAACAAAAATTTTAGCTTCAATTCTTATTGGAATGGCTGTTTTAAATCTAATATTAAATATAATTTTAATACCTTACTTTGATTCATATGGAGCTGCTTTTGCAACATTACTTACACATTTAATATTTTTTATAGTACATTATAAGATTTCTCAAAAGTATTATTATGTACCTTATGAAATAAATAAAATTACTAAGATGATCCTCTTGGCAGTATTTATTGTTGGAATTTCATTTATATCTTCTAACTGGGAATTATTATATAGATTATTATTTAAGACAGCACTTCTTTTTTCATTTCCAATTCTGCTTTATTTTATTAAATTTTATGACGATGTTGAATTGTATAGGATCAAAGGTTCATGGAATAAATGGAAAAAGCCGGGAAACTGGAAGAAAAATATTTCTAAACAAAAATAAAATAGGTAATAAAATGATAGAAAAAATAATTGAAATTTCCAAAAAAGCCGGTAAGGAGACATTAAAATATTATAATGATGATATGAAAATTGAATATAAAGATGATAACTCACCATTGACGCAAGCTGACCTGGCTTCTCATAGAATAATAGTGGATTTTTTGAAGAAGTTAACACCTGAGATTCCTATCATTTCGGAAGAAGGTGAAATTCCGGAATACAATATCAGAAAAAAATGGATGAAATATTGGTTGATAGATCCACTTGATGGAACCAAAGAATTTATTAAAAAGAATGGTGAATATACAATCAATATTGCTTTAATCATAGATCGTGAACCGGTAGTTGGTGTTATCTATGTTCCGGTAACAGATATTTCCTATTATGGGGAGAAAAGCAAAGGATCTTTTAAAATAGAAAATAACGAGACAAAAAGAATTTTTGCAAATAAAATAGATAAAAACGAACCATTAACTGTTGTAGAAAGTCGTTCTCATCCTTCAAAAGAATTAGAAAAATATTTGCAGACAATAAATGTGAAAGATAGAGTGCAAGTTGGCAGCTCGCTTAAATTCTGTTTAGTGGCAGAAGGTTTGGCAGATATTTATCCACGCTTATCTCCAACAATGGAATGGGATACTGGTGCAGGCGATTGTATTTACAGAAATGCAGCTATGGGAAAGGAAAATTATTCACCAATTATTTACAATAAACCGATCTTAAAGAATAAAAATTTTATAATAGCTAATTTTGTTTAATAATTATTTAAATGGAAGTTAATATTTTTATTTTTTTTTAAATTTAACTTTATTATATTTGTAATTGTTTATGGGTATGAAAAATAAAAGGGAATGAATGTATAAAGAGACACATGCACGATCGGTAATCAAATTAATATCATGGAGATTTTGGGCTTCATTAACGACAATTGCTCTTGTTTTGCTTTTTGTTGGAGAAATTAAGGCGGCATTGTTGGTTGGAATTACTGAAGTAGTTGCCAAGATAATTCTGTATTTCTTTCATGAAAGAACTTGGGATAAAATTCGTTTTGGTAAAAAAGAGATACAACCACTTATTTTATGGTTTACAGGTCTATCCGGATCTGGGAAAAGCACTTTATCAGAGACAGTTTATAAAGAACTAATGAAAAAAGATATAAAAACAGAGAGATTGGATGGCGATACTGTACGAAACATTTTTTCTAAAACTGGTTTTACCAAAATCGAAAGGAATGAACATATAAAAAGAGTTGGTTATCTTGCGAGTAGAATGGAGAAAAATGGTATTTTTGTAGTTGCGTCTTTTGTTTCACCTTATAGGGAATCGAGGGAATTTGTTCGTGGACTCTGTAACAATTTTATTGAAATATATATTTCTACTCCATTAGAAATTTGTGAAAAAAGAGATACAAAAGGTTTATATAAAAAGGCAAGAAATGGTGAAATAGAGAATTTTACCGGAGTAAATGATCCCTATGAAGAACCGCAAAATCCGGAAATAACCATTGATACAAGTAAATTATCTATAGAAAAAGCAACGGAAAAAGTAATGAAATATATTAATAAAAAAATGTAATTAGAGAAAAAATATTATGGATTATATAGAACAATTAGAAAATAAAAGTATTTATATTTTACGCGAAGCTTATGCAAATTTTAAGAATTTAGGCATGCTTTGGTCAATTGGGAAAGATAGTACGGTATTATTATGGCTAGCTCGAAAAGCATTTTTTGGACATGTACCATTTCCATTAGTTCACATTGATACTTCTTTTAAGATTCCAGAAATGATCAGATATCGTGATCGTTTGGCAATGAAATGGAAATTGACAATGATCTGTGGTCAGAATGAGGAAGCGTTAGAAAAGAAACAGACACTTCCAGATGGAAATGTAGATCATTTAACATGTTGTCGTTTGTTGAAAACCGTAGCATTGGAAAACACAGTAAATGGTAAATTCAAAAGATATCGACTGAATTTAAAAACAGGAAAATACGAAGTGGATAGAAGTACTGAGCCATTTACCGGTGTTATTGTTGGTGTTCGTTCCGATGAAGAGGGGACTCGTTCAAAAGAGAGATATTTTTCTGCTCGCAGTAAGCAAAATGATTGGGATATTAGTAATCAACCACCGGAATTTTGGAATCAATTTAAGACGGATTTTGCTCCCGGAACTCATGTGAGAATTCATCCGCTTTTGGATTGGACAGAATTAAATATTTGGGAATATATTAAAAGAGAAAATATTCCTACAGTATCACTCTATTATGATCAGGGTGATGGCACGAGATATCGTTCTCTTGGTTGTGCACCTTGCACTTCTCCGATAAAATCAACTGCAAAAAATGTGGATGAAATAATAGAAGAGTTAAGGAGTGGAAAATTAAAAAATATTGCAGAGCGAGATGGAAGAGCACAAGATAAGGAAGATGGTGGTGGATTGGAAACGCTACGAAAAGATGGATATATGTAAAAGATCAATTTCATTGATTTGTTTTTTTTAATATTTTTAAAACTATTTAATAACAGTAAAATTATAATGACATTTAAGGGAAACAATGTTGATAGAAAAAGAAAATAATCGAGAACAGATGAATATAGTTATAGCCGGCCATGTAGATCATGGTAAAAGTACGATCATTGGACGATTGTTGGCTGATACAAATTCGCTTCCGGAAGGGAAACTTAAACAGGTTAAAAAAACTTGTGAAATTAATTCCAAACCATTTGAATATGCCTTTTTATTGGATGCCTTAAAAGATGAACAATCACAAGGAATTACAATTGATTCTGCAAGAGTATTTTTCAAAACCAAAGCTCGCGATTATATTATTATTGATGCACCGGGTCATATTGAATTTTTAAAGAATATGGTTACCGGCGCTTCTCGAGCTGAATCTGCTCTTTTAGTTATTGATGCAAATGAAGGCGTGCAGGAAAATTCTCGTCGGCATGGTTATATGATAGCCATGTTGGGTATAAAACAAATTGCCGTGCTTGTGAATAAAATGGATTTAATTGATTATGATAGCACGAAATATCAAAAAATAGTTGATGAATATACCAAATTCTTGAAAAATATAGACATAACGCCTACAACATTTATACCTGTAAATGGGAAAAATGGAGATAATGTTGCTTCTTTGTCAAAAAAAATGGATTGGTATTCAGGAAAAACGGTTTTGGATATTCTTGATGATTTTCAGAAAGAAAAATCTTTAATTGATAAGCCGTTTAGAATGCCCATTCAGGGTGTTTATAAATTTACAAATTACGGTGATGATAGAAGAATTATTTCCGGTTTAATTGAGACAGGTCAAATTGCTATTGGAGATGAGATTGCTTTTTATCCATCAGGGAAAAGAAGTACAATAAATTCTATTGAGGAATTCAATACACCTAAACAAAAGTCAGCAAAAGCAGGTAAATCAATTGGATTTACCTTAAATGAACAGATTTTTATTACCCGAGGAGAAGTAGCAACAAAATCATCTGAAAGAAAACCAAAAATAACGAGCAGAATTTTAGTAAATTTTTTTTGGATGGATAAAGAACCATTTGTAAAAAATAAAGAA
Organism: Fidelibacterota bacterium; assembly: GCA_030600775.1. Classification (GTDB taxonomy): domain Bacteria; phylum Fidelibacterota; class Fidelibacteria; order Fidelibacterales; family Fidelibacteraceae; genus TCS52. Next base: position 6,472 of record JAUVLI010000025.1, read on the forward strand.
TATCATCTAAAAATTGGTGCTGTAAAAGTTGCTGTAAAATTAGAAAAAATTAAAAAGATAATTGATGCTTCAAATCTTGATTTAAATATAAAAAAAGAACAAATTGAACGACACGATGTGGCTCAATGTATTTTAAAATTAAACAGAGCAATTGCATTTGATCTAACTGATGAAATTGCAACAATGAGTAGATTTGTAATAATTGATAATTATGAAATTCGCGGTGGTGGAATAATTAGAGATGCTTTGGAAGATAAACAAGCTTGGGTTCGTAATTATGTGATGTTACGAAATTTTAAGTGGGAAAAAAGCATGATTCAGCCAGGCAGACGCGCTGAAAAATATAATCAAAAATCTGCATTGATACTACTTACTGGAAAAAGAGATTCAGATAAAAAAATTGTAGCTAAAGAATTAGAGACAAAATTATTTGAAGATGGAAAGATCGTATATTTTCTTGGTATTGGAAATGTATTATATGGAGTCGATGCAGATATAAAAACGAAAAAGAGAAATACAAATAAAAATAGACAGGAACATATTAGGAGATTAGCAGAAGTAGCTCATATATTATTAGATTCCGGTGTGATTTTAATAGTTACTGCAATTGATCTAACGCAAGATGATCTGGAAATAATAAAAGCCATTGTATCGCAAGAGAAAATTAAAACAATATGGATTGGAGATAATGTGACTACGGACATTGTTTTGGATGATCAGATATATAAAGATGAAAAACCAAAAAATGCAGCAGAAAAAATTAAAAAATCACTTCAAGAAATGGGAATTATTTTTAAGCCATGGTAATTAAGTGTAAAAATTTTCTAAAAAAAATTAAAAAAAAGAGATAAATCATCAAATTTTGCCAGTAAACGATGGAAATAACCGATTTGTTCCGCAAAAAACAGAAATATTTAAATTATTCCTTGACAATACCATATAATATATATATTTTTTAAGGTGATGTGATAATTTAGAGTAAAAGAAATGAATTTTTTAACTAAATGAGGAGGAAATGAATGATGAAACGAATTTTATTTTTCGTTTTTGCTATTGTAATCCTAATACCTACATTTATTTTTTCTGCGTCGTCAGGAAAAATATCAGGTATTGTGAAGGATGCAAAAACAAGTGAGCCATTGGCGGGAGTTAATGTTACGCTCGAAAGCACAACGATGGGAGCTGCAACGGATGTTGATGGATATTTTGCCATCTTGAATGTCCCTGTTGGTGCTTATAATGTGCGAGCTCACATTATTTCACACAAAGCAATGGTTATTCAAGGATTGCGTGTGTCTGGTGGTATTACCACCGAAGCAAACTTTGATTTAGAAGAAACCGTAATTGAAGGTGAAGAAGTAGTTGTTATTGCAAAAAGAAAATTATTTGAAAAGGGTGCAACTTCAAGTATATCAATTACGACATCGGAAGATTTAGAAAATGTTCCGGTTAGAGGAATAACTAACATTATTGCTAATATGGCAGGTGTTGTTGTCCAAGATGGAGCGATCCATATTAGAGGTGGTCGTCCGGTTGAAGTTGGTTATTATGTTAATGGTGTATCAGCTTCTGATCCTATGAATAATAGAAGGGCAGTTCATATTATTGATGAAGCTATAGAAGAAATCCAAGTATTGGCTGGTGGTTATACAGCTGATATGGGTGGTGGAAATGCCGGAGTTGTAAAGATGGAATTGAAATCCGGTGGTAGTAAATTACATGGATCAATTGATGCCAGAACAGATGGATTCCGTGATCCTGCAGAAGGTGAAAAAGTGTTAGATACATATAATTATGGACATGATATGGTTATAGCTACACTTGGAGGACCTCTTGGAACTGAAAAAGTTAAATTTTTCGTAGCTGCTGAAATGAATAATCAAAAAGATGACGCTGTTAGATTCAGTGAAGGATTTAATTTTGAAGATAGAATAGATGCTGATCCATCTTTAACTACGGTTCCTGATACTGCTAATTTGGTATATCCTAATGGATTTACTCCAAACCAAGATGATAACTTTTATTCAATTAATGGTACTGTTACATTAGATCTGCCTATTCAATTGAGATTAGGTGGAATGTATACAGGTCGTGAATATGTTAGTGATGGTACACCAATGTTATCAATGCTCAATGACAGAACTTATGGTTATAAGACAGAAACGATGATGTTAACTGGTAAAGCAAGTAAGTTTTTCTCATCCAAAACATATTTAGAATTAAAGGGAAGTTATTTTAGTTATCATAGAGAATCAAATGATAGTTGGTTTGGCAATGATTGGCAATCTTATTATGATAGTGCTGCAGTTGCTGATTATACATTAGAAGAATATGATAGTGCCGGTGTAGTTAACTATAGAAGTACATGGAGACCGGAATATAGTTATTTATTTAATGGTTTTACTTTTGAAAGAAACGGTAATCCTTATAACCTTTATTTAGATGAGAAAAGAGAATTTTACGAAGTAGCAGCTGACTTTTCTACACAATATGGTAGACATCATGAAATTAAAGTTGGTGGTACTTATAAAAGTTCAACAGTTAGACGTTTTAATATGGCTCCATCTGCTATGCTTTATGCTGATTCTTCTGCTGGATATTACAATGGAATTGAAAATGTTCCGGCTGATGAATGGATCTTATATGGTTTTATCAATGCTTATGGATATGATATTTATGGAGATGAAGTAGATGAAAATACATATTATAATGATGCGGGAACCGGTGTTTACACCGAAGGACCTAAAAATCCTGTACAAGCTGCTGCTTATTTTATGGATAAAATTGAATATAATGATCTAATTATCAATGCAGGTCTTCGTTTAGAATATTTTGATTCAGATGATCAAGAATTAAAAGATCCTGCAAATCCTGGTATTGATCCTAATGAAGGTGTTTTATTAGAAGACGCATGGGAGGATAAAGATCCTACAATTGAAGTTAGTCCGAGAATTGGCTTTTCATTCCCAGTTAGCGATAAAACGGCTTTTTATTTTCAATATGGGAAGTTTTTACAAATGCCTGAATTGAATAATATTTACTTTAGTTCTTTTACTTACGCAAGACAGATCGTAAGACAAGGGTATTATTTTCTATCCCCAGTTGGATTTGGACTTGATCCTTTAAGAACCACATCTTATGAGGTTGGTTTTAGACAAAAGGTTTCAGAATCATCTGCATTGGATATTACTGCTTTCTACAAAAATGTAAAAGGACTCGTAACCACTTATAAACAGGAACCATCATTGACTTCATTAGTTCCCGGTACTTATGTAAGATATGTAAATGGTGATTTTGTTACTACTAAGGGTTTAGAGTTACGATATACAATGAGAAGAACTCAAAGATTATCGACTCAGGTAAATTATACATTGACTTTGGGTGAAGGTACAGCATCAAATAGTACTGCTGCTACAGGTGCTTTAGATCAGAATACTCATTTGCCTACAACAATAAATCCATTGGAATTTTCTCAAAAACATACGGGTTCTATTAGTCTAGATTACCGTTTTGGTGATAATGACGGTGGACTATTATTGCAAAATTTTGGTGCAAATGTATTGTTTAAATTCTCCAGTGGACATCCTTATACAAAAGTTGATTATAAAGGTGGTCAAACAGACCCTTATACAGCAGGAGTTGATTATATGTATGATACTCGTGCTCGTATTTCAGAAGAAGCTATTGGTGCATCAACAACACCATGGACATTCTATACTGATCTTAAACTTGATAAATCATTTAAATTAGGTGGTTTAAGTGCTACTGTTTATGCTATTGTTAATAATGTTTTTAATCATAAAAATGTTATAAATGTTTATCAATTTACAGGTAGTGCTGGAGATGATGGATATATTAGTGATACTGATCGTTATGAAACAAATGCAAATGCTAATGGTGGACAAGATTATGTAGATATGTACAATGCAATAAATATTGAAAACGGACAAGCATATTGGGATCGGCTCAATCAAGAACTATATGGTCAACCGAGACAGATCTTTGTTGGAATTAAGGTAAGTTTCTAATAATATGTTTACAAATGAACATTATAATGAATTAAAGAAGGAGAAAAAAACATGAAGAAAATATTAGGCATATTCACTGTGTTTTTTATCGTTATCTTTATGACGGTGAATTTGATGGCGAATATCGGTAATGTTCCCGGATTGAATAAAGGAACAGATATTGCTACGACACAAGTGACTAGAACAATGTCAAATATATCCAATTGGGGATATTGGATATATTATGACGGGAAATCCGCTCAGCAACCAAATGGTAGTAGTGGAGGAATATATCCTCGTGGTACTGCCGGAGCTATCTATACGGATGGATTAGTCTGGGGTGGACAAGTAGATACTGATGGTGATGGAGTTGGTGATGATATTCGCGTAGGTGGACAAACTTACGTTATTGGAACTCAACCTGGACAAATAACAGATGCTGGTACTGCTGCTGATGCTACAGATCCAAAAGTAAAAGTATATAGAATTCGTTCTGATTGGGAGACACTAATTGTTTCTATGGTTAAAAAAGATGCAATGGAATTAAATTTATTAAGTAGTTTAGATGAGGTAACAGATGCGATGGCAAATGCTGTGATTGATCAGTATGAAGAAGATTGGAATGAATGGCCTGTTGATCTGGGTGCACCTTGGACAGATGTTAATGGTGATGGTGTTTACGATCCTGCGGTAGATGAAGCAGGAATTGCTAATGCAGATCAGGTAATTTGGTTAGTTGTAAACGATCTTAGTGCTACAAGAACATTTGCTTTATATGGTTCAAAACCAATTGGATTGGAACTACAGATCACAATGTGGGCATATAATCAACCTGCAGCAAGATTAGGACAGATCGTATTTAAAAAATATAAATTAATAAATAAATCAGGTAATGATGTTGAAGAAATGTATGTATCTCAGTGGTCAGATCCTGATCTCGGTGATTATGGTGATGACTTTTGTGGTTGTGATACTGTATTAAGTATGGGTTATGCTTATAATGGCGGTGCTATTGATAGTAAATATAAGGCTTTTGGTCTTGCACCTGCTGCATTTGGATATGACTTTTTTCAAGGACCTATTGTACAAAGTGTTGGTGATACAGCAATATTTGATTTAAAGAAAAAAGCTGATTATAAAAATTTACCGATGAGTACATTCGGTTGGTTTGCTGCTGGATCTGCTATTTCTGATCCTGAACTTGGAGATCCCGAAGGTACAAGACAGTGGTATAATATGTTAAGAGGTTATAAACCTTTTGATGATCTTGCTACTCCTTCTCCTTGGACAGAAGGGAATGTAACCGGTGCTCCAACTACTAAATTTCCATTAGCCGGTGATCCTGTTGCCGGAACCGGATTTATTGATGGTCAAGATGGTTATTTTGATCCGGGCGATCGCCGTATTGCATTAACATCAGGACCTTTTAATTTTGCTGATGGTGATACTCAAGAAGTTGTTGTTGCTGCCATTGGCGGATTAGGTGGAGATAGGTTATCATCTGTTAAAAGCATGAAAGGAACAGATCAAATTGCTCAAAGTATTTATGATAATCTATTTAGAGTAATTCCAAAACCACCTGTATCTCCAAAGGTTAAAGCTATTGCACTTGAAAATAGTATAATGCTAAATTGGGGTTATGATAAAGAAGCTATTGATATAACTGAAGGTGAACAGACATTAAATTATGAATTTGAAGGATATAATGTTTATCAGTTACCTAGAGCATCTTCTTCATTAGCTCAAGGGACAAAAATAGCTACTTTTGATGTTATAAATAATATTACAAATATTAGAGGTACAGTATTAGATCCTAATCTTGGTGAAATTGAAAAAAATATTCAAGAAGGTTATGATACCGGTATAAAAAGATTTTTCAATGTTGATAAGAATTATTTAACAAGTGAGAAATTAAATGAAGGACAAACATATTATTTTGCTGTAACTGCTTATAATCAAGATATGGATCTTATTGTTGATAAAGCATTAGAATCTTCAATAATAGTTTATGGTGTTACTGTACAAGAAGCTATGCCTGGTAAATCATATGATTCAGATGTTTTAGATGTTGTCGAAGCTACTCATTCAGTTGGTGGAAGTGATGGGCAGGTATTGGTACAAGTAATTGATCCGGAAATAGTTACCGGAAATGATTATGAGATATCTTTTGTTTGGAATAGTGATTCTACTAATAAGTTATGGAACATGAAAGACCTTACAAAAAATTCTGTTGTAGCTACAAACAGACCACAATCTGTAAGTTTGACAATGGACGATCAACTAATTATTGATGGATTACTTGTTAAAGTATCAGGTCCAAATCCAGGTACTAAATCTGTATATGAAACAGATGCAAGTGATGTTTTAGTTGATGACAGAGTTACTGCTTTTAGTGAAGTTGGTGGTCCTAGTTTAGGTTCAACCGGTTATCTATTATCAAATAGAGCTGGTGCAGTTAATCAACCTCCTTACGCAAGAGATTGGGATAGATTTGGATATTGGGGAACTGATGATATTGAAATAGATTTTGGTGGTACTTCATTAACATGGGATTACTCATCAGATGAAGTTCACTTTGATAGTTTAGATGGTTCTGCTTATTATGTATCTTTTGCAGTATATCGTACTACGGTACCTGGAGATAGATATAGATTATTTGCTGGATTCTGGGATACAGATGGTGATGGAACATGGAATAATAATGGTGCAGATTGGGCTGGTCCTATTTATGGAGCCCCATCCTATGAACCAATATATTGTTGGCAAGGATATGATGAAGCAGGAAATGATATTAATTATGATCCTGCAAATGATGCTACATATATATCAGAGAATTCGTTAACTACATCTGCAAACTCAGCATGGGGTAATGCTACAGGAGATTTTAATTATCCTTATATAACAGCAATGTTATTTACTGAATATCTTGGTGGCCCTCCATGGGGAAACAAAGTATGGTTCATAACCAATAAACCAAATGAATTAAATGATGTATTTACATTTACAGCTCCTGGTGTAACTGAGAATGATAGTGTAATGGCAGTAGATGTTGATAAGGTTAATGTATTTCCAAATCCGTTTTATGCTCATAACCCATTGGCTACACACAGATATGATGAATATGTAACATTTACTCATTTACCTGAAAAAGCTACTATTCAGATATACAATCTTGCTGGTGTATTGGTAAATACAGTAGAACATAATAATGCAAATAGTCAATTTGAACAATGGGATTTAGCAAATGCATCCGGTTTACCTGTTGCAAGTGGTATATATATTGCTTATGTAAATATGCCAGATGTTAATGCAAGTAAAACCTTGAAGTTTGTTATAATTCAGAAAGAGCAAATTCTTAAATATTATTAAAATTGAACTATTATAAAAAAGGAGAATAAAATGAGATTTAGAAAAAAATACAATTTAGCGTTTGCTCTTGTTATGTTGCTTATTTGCAGTTCATTATTATTTCCAGGTGATGCAAGTCGTATTGGTACTACTGCCGGAGTACAAGTTCAAGTACCTGTAGGCGGACGCACATTTGGAATGAGTGGAGCAGATATTGCAAATACAAGTTCAGTAGATGCTATTTATTGGAATCCTGCCGGACTTGGTAATATTGAAGCAAGTGGAGCCGGATTCTTTTCATCATCAAAAATAATTGCCGATATTAATGTTAATTATTTTTCTGTTGCTTTGAGTGCGGGGAAAATAGGAAACATTGGTATTAGTTTAAAGAGTTTTGATTTTGGAGATATTCCAATTACAACAGTTGACGATATGGATGGAGATGGTGGAGCTACTTATTCACCAACTTTCTCTACTATTGGTCTTTCTTATGCTCGTCACTTATCTGATAAGATCAACTTTGGTATTACTGGAAAAGTTATTTATGAAAGTATTCCTCGAGCAAAAGCAACATCTTTAGCTTTTGATATCGGTATTCAATATCAAAATTTGATGGATATTGAAAACTTAGCTATTGGATTAGTTGTTCAAAATGTTGGACAAAATATGGAATATGGCGGTTCAGGCCTATTGACTGAAGCTAATGAGGGTGAAACTTTTGATAACTTTTTTGAAAGATCAGCATCTTCCGATCAGTTACCAACTAGTTTAAAGATGGGAATGAGTTATAAGGTCGGACCTGTGTTAGCTGCGGCATCATATTTAGTAAATAACAATCAAAGAGACGAATTGTTACTTGGTGGTGAGTTTAATCTTGCAAATATTTTATATTTGCGCGGTGGTTATGCTTATGCTATTGAAGATCCTGATAATGAAGGGATTGGAGAAACAGCATATGGTTTGACCGGCGGAGCAGGTTTAAGGTATGACTTAGGTAATTTTAAACTTATTGTTGATTATGTTTATCGTCCAACAGAAGATCTTGGAAATGAAAGCATAATTGCGTTTGGTGTTGGTTTCTAAATAATACTATTTATTTAGTTAATAAAAAGGTCAGTGAATTTTCACTGGCCTTTTTTTGTATATGAATATTATTTTCAGGCACCGTTGACAAAAGTATGTCTGAGGTGATTTGAAATTTGAAAGATCAACTCTTGAAGTTTTTTTATATGGAGTGCATTAACCCCCGATACGCTTCGTTACGAGATAGGCGTGTTAAGTATCAAAGATATTTCAAATCTTCAACCCTTCCAGGGTTGTTTTTTTTCGAGACGTTCAACTCTACCGATTCCATCGGTAGTTATTAAAATTAATCTGCTTCGCAGATTTCTCGGTACTAATTTTAGAGGTATAGACAATGCAATGCATTGTCTAAAAGGAGTAAAAATAAAATAAAAACAAAATTTTTAAATTGTAAACATTATTGAATAATCCCAAAGGGATTAAATATTAATAACTATGGACAAAGTCCATAGAAAAAGAGTCCGCTTCTTACCACTATCTAGAAAACTACGAAGTAGTTTAATAATTTATACTAAAATAATGGATGTCGTTGAAAAGAGTATGTCTGAGGTAATTTGAAATTTGAAAGATCAACTCTTGAAGTTGTGAATGGTTTCGGGGGTTTTTTATGGAGTAAAATAACCCCGACAGAAATATGCTTCGCATTTCATCGGACAGGCGTGTTATTTTGATAAATTTCGTAAGGAATTTAGATGTTTATAATTTCATAAAAAGCTCCGCTTTTTTGCATTAATACAATTAATGCACTCCAAAAGCATAAAACAAATTATTGAATTTTAAAACTTCGGAAGTTTTTATTGAATGAATTATTTAACCCCTACAGAGTTAGATTTAGCGTGATATTTTAGGCATAGGACGTTGCCCTATGCTTGGGCTATTATTTCCCTTTGGGAAAATATAAAAAAACCGTTAATATTTATTAATTTCATTTATTTGTGACTTTTTTGTATGTAAAATAAATATCATTCTCGTCATTCGAGTAATTCGTTAAAAAATCAATTTCTTATAACAACATTCCAGCAATAGTAGCAGTTGTCCAGCTGGCGATAGCTCCACCAAGCATAGCTTTTAAGGCGATTTTTGATAGGTCTTTTTTGCGTGAAGGTGCAACAGCTCCAATCCCACCAATTTGGATACCAATAGAAGCGAAATTTGCAAATCCACAAAGAGCATAAGTGGAAATGATCTGAGCTCTTTCACCAATAACATTATTTTGAATATAAGTTCCTAAATTACCGTAAGCAACGAATTCGTTTAATGATATTTTTATTCCAAGTAAGTTTCCAACTTCATCGGCATCTTCCCAAGGAACCCCCATCAAAAATGCTAATGGTCGTAAAATTGTTCCGAATAGTGTTTTTAAAGAACCGGGAAAATATCCAGCGTATTCTTGAGTAACAGGGGAAATGCCACCACTCTCACCATATTTAATTAATTCACCGCCAAGTAATTTCCCGTCAATTAAAAAGTCGATCTTATTAAAAATTACATCAACTACAGCGATCAAGGCAATGAATCCAATTAACATCGCTCCAACATTTACTGCTAATTTAAGGCCATCTGAAATTCCATTTGAGGCTGCATCTAACAAATTTTGCGATTCTTTAATTTCCGGAAGTGAGACATCACCAGCAGTTTCAGAATGCTCCGTTTCGGGATAAATTATTTTTCCAATTGCAAGAGCGGCAGGAGCTGACATTACAGAAGCAGCAACTAAATGTCCGGCACTAACTCCCATTGCAATATATCCGGCTAAAACACCACCTGCAATAGTTGCAAATCCACCAACCATGATTGTTAGCAATTCTGATTTTGTCATTCCATTTAAGAATGGTTTTATTAGTAATGGTGCTTCCGTTTGGCCAACGAAAATATTTGCAGAACAGGATAATGATTCTGCACCACTTGTTTGTAATGTCCAACGCATAAATTTTGCCATAGTGATAATAACTTTTTGCATAACTCCCAAATAATAAAGTATGCTCATAAACCCGCCAAAAAATATTATTGTTGGCAGAACCTTAAAAGCAAATTGGAAACCAAAACCGGGCCAAGAGCCGTCACTTGGAAAAAAATATTTTCCTTCCACCAAGTTGCCAAATAAAAATTTTGCTCCATAAAAAGACAGATCTAAAAATTGTGCAACCCCGTCACTGAATATTTTAAATACATGTTGTCCATATAAACCTTTTTGTATTAATCCAGTAAATAAAATGACAATAAAAATTGAACTTAAAATATTTTGAAGCAATTGTTTTTTTAATAATTTGCTATTTATTATCGTTACTAAGATCATAAAAATGAGTAATATAGAGTAAGAAATCCAATTTAGAATAAAATAAATTACAACTCCAATTACTATTGATGATAATATTATTGATGTCGAATCCATCCATTTGTGAGAGGTAAATGTTTTTTCACGAAAAATATATAGAATAAATAATAGAGCTAAAATTGTCATTCCAACAAAACTCCAATAATCTTTTCGTAAAATAATTATTGCAAATAAAAATTGGAGTGCCAATCCCCAAATAATAGTTCTGAATTTGATTTTCTTTTTGTGATAAGATAATAACCAAGCAATCAGTAGAAGAGTTAACATTCCAAGCAAACTAATAAATTGCATTCAAATTTCTCCTTGTTTTAGATTGTAAAAATTTGTAAATAATAATGTTTCGTAATTATTTTTCTTTGTTGTTCTTTTTTGTATGTGTTTTTTTAGTTTCATTAGGCGCTTCATAGCAGTGTCTGCATCTTGCTTCGTATTTATCAGTTGCTCCGACAAGAACTCGTTTAGTCGAATTGGTAATTCGTTGAGTGTAATTTGCTGGAGCTCCACAACGAACACAAATTGCCAATGTTTTTGTAATATATTCTGCTACTGCAAGCAATTGTGGCATTGGTTCAAATGGTTTATTTCTATAATCCTTATCTAAGCCGGCAATAATTACTCTCTTTCCACTATCTGCTAATTTTTGAACAATATCAATCAGATCATTATTAAAAAATTGGGCTTCATCAATTCCAATAACTTGAGCAAAAATTGAATGTTCTAAAATTTCATTTGGATTTTCAATTATAATACTTTTTATTTGTTGTTTATTATGACTAACGATACTTGATTTATCGTAACGAGTATCAATTTTTGGTTTAAAAACAACAACTTTTTGTCTGGCAATTTGAGCTCGGCGTAATCTTCTGATCAATTCTTCTGTTTTCCCGCTGAACATACTTCCACAAATTACTTCAATCCATCCGGATTTAAATTGTCCTGTAATATTAATCATGAATCTCTCGCAATAATATTTTAATTTTTGATTTCAATAGATCTATCGCTACTTTATTTTTGCCACCTTCGGGTATAATTATATCAGCATTTCGTTTACTCGGTTCAACAAAAGTTAGATGCATAGGGCGAACTGTTCGATAATATTGTTCAATTACATTTTCTATTGTACGACCTCTTTCGAAAATATCTCTCTTCAATCTGCGAATAAATCTCACATCTGAATCCGTATCAACATAAAGTTTTATATCCAACATTTCTAAAATTTTCGGATCATTTAAAATTAGAATCCCTTCAACAATTATTACTTTCTGTGGTTGAATAAGTAGTGTTTCTTTTTTTCTTGAATGAGTTGCATATTCATATTGGGGAGCATTTATTGAATGCCCATTTTGTAACTCTTCTAAATGTTTATGAAGCAATGAAAATTCAACGGCATTGGGATGATCAAAATTCCATTCTTTCCACTTTGTTGAATATTCTTTAGGTAAATTATAATAATACCAATCTTGTTCAATAATTATTGCACCTTTAAGTTTGAAATCTTTTACGATTGCTTGTGATGCTGATGTTTTGCCCGAACCACTTCCCCCGGCAATTCCGATTATTATGCAATTATGTTTAGACAAATAATTAGTCCTTTAATATTTTATTTAATGTAAATTATTATCACTGATGATCTTCCGTTTTTCGTCTATATTTAACCACTCGTAGTTTACCATTACTAACTCTTATTTTGCGTCTTTGCGTGAAATATTCCCAATTATAATTCCTTCTTTGGCTTGAGATTTTTACCACTAAAGGCAAATGGCAATAGTTCTTTTGCAGTAACAGTATTTACAATTTTACCTTTTTTATTTACGAGAATAACATCAATATTCCCGCAAACATCATAAATTACTTGGCGACATGCTCCGCAAGGTGAAACACCATCTGCACTGATTACAACTAAAGAATTGAATTTTTTTTCTCCGGCTACAATTCCGGCTGCAATCGCATTTCTTTCGGCACAGACCGTCAAACCATAAGAACTACTTTCAACATTTGTTCCAACAAAAATTTTGCCACTTTCACCGAGCAATGCTGCTCCAACTTTAAACTTGGAATAAGGGGAATGGGAATTTATTCTTGCTTTAATTGCTCGCTCAATTAATAAATCAATAATTGTATTTTTCATTATTTTCTCCTTGTATAAAAT
>JAUVLI010000051.1 GCA_030600775.1 Fidelibacterota bacterium
TCTAACAAATTCTCATAAAAATTTCCTTTATCTAAAATTGGAATAGGAATCAGAAAATATTTATTCCCATAAAAATATCTGTTTAAATTTTTATTCAATTTTTCTCTCGCAAGTCGAAGATGATTTGCACAAGTAGGACAAACAGGATAATTTTTCCAAGTTTTATTTTGCTTAAAACCTCCTGCAATATAAGCGGTTTCATTTGCAGAATAAAATTTAAATGTATCGCAAAAGCCATATAATTTTTCTGAAACTTTACCGCAAGTATAGCAATTTACATTTTTCCCAATAGATAATTTATTGTATTTTGAATAATACTCTTCATCTTTTGAACTTCTATAATGTTCAAGGATTGGCTGAAAAAATGGAGATTCACCAATGTATAGATTATTGATTTTTATTGTGAATAGATTACTTTTTTCTGAGGATAGTAGATCAAAAGTACCATTTTCTAATTGAGATATATTTTCAGTAATATTCAAAAAATTGAGAATTGGTATTAATTCAGAATTTACTTGAGCATTGTTACTGATTGTTGCAGTAAATTTCTTAAATGATTTTTGAATGTTCTTCCGACAATCTTTTTCATTACTATTAAAAAAAGCATTATAGGTAGCAAATGGTGATTTTGTTTGACCTCCTGCATTTTTGTATAGGATTTTATCATTTTTCGTTTGATCAAATTCAATTGTATCAAATCCGATAAAATTACATTTCCCTTCATACAATGTAAACTCTAAAATCACAACATTTGCGTCATCTAAGGTTATATTTAATCCAAATGAATTTGCGTCTCCTTCATTTATTAAAACATATTCACCTAATATTTTTAATTTATTTATCACCCTTCACCTCCTTGTATTTTCACCACACTCCCAAATCCTCTTGCGACCTGTTTACCAATTCCCAAATAATCAGGTATATGAAAATTTGTTTTGAATTTACCTGTAAAGGTTATCATTGTATTTCCCTTAAATTTATTAATATGCAGTTTCAAATCACCTTCGGTAGAAATTTTATCAGGATCGGGAATCCAATAATCAAATGCATGCGACACGGTTTTTAAATTTCCCCACAAAATTCTGTCAAGTTTTGCTACTCGTTTTCTTAAACTTAATTTTTTATATAATTCGTAGTTCTGCTGGTTTAAAGCCATCCAAGGTGATAAAAATTTATATACAATAATTTCATCACTAATGCCAATTTTTGATTCGGAAATTTTTATAGATTTTTCAAAAATAGAAATGTTCTTATTGAGAATTTTCATTTCATCTACTTTTAAAAACACATCTTTCAGGATTTCAATTCCGTCGCCAAAACCGATTATCATTGGTATTTTGTTAATTATTTTAAATTGAATATCAGGATAAACATATCTAAATTTTCCATTTTCTAAATGATTATGTATTTGATTATAATTAGGAAATTTTTCCGCAAGATATTGCCTGAAGCGAGGAATGTTGGAAGAATTTAATAATCCTTGAACCAATTCTAATTTAATTATTTTTACAGAATTTTTCACAATTCTTTTCTTCTTTATTAATTCTACTTAATAATAATCATTATTATTCACAATTTCAACTTAAAAATACTTAAAACAAATATTAACCGTTTCAATGGTTTACTTAGTAAAGTGAATCCTTGTATATAATGAAATATATGGAATCACCGCAAATTCTTTTTTGACTGTTTTTGTGCATTATTATTGCCGATTAAAATATTTATTTATTATCTTCCCAAATTAACCAATTAACCAATTAACCAATTAACCAATCGTATCGAGGCGTGAAATCTTTTTTACGACTTTATTACTTATCACACTTAGTAAAACCGCATAGAACACAGAATTCACAACCATTTTCAAATTTTAGTCCTCTGCCATTACATTCCGGACAAATTTTAAAATTCTCATTAATATTGCTTTGGTCAGTTTCATCTTCTAATTCGGTTACAATAGGAAGATCCATTTGTTTAGGTTGTTTTGTCGGTTCAATAATTTTTTCTTCCACGAAAAATCTTTCAATAACATCAGCTACTTCCGAATAGAAAGATTGAATATATTTTCCATTTTTAAAATAACCGCCATTTGGATCATAGATGCTTCTTAATTCCTCTAAGATAAAATATGGATCACTTGCTCTTCTGAAGATAGCAGAAATAAGACGAGTTAAAACAGCATATTCTGCCGCATGTGTAAGGTCTTTGGAATTGATAAAAATCTCAATCGGTCGTTTTTTACCTGCTTCCATAACATAACTAAGTGTAACATACACATTAAATTTTACGAATGGGCTTTTAATTTTATAGACCTTGGCATCAACTACCTCCGGTCGTTTTAATTTTAATGAATTACCGGGTCTGTTTTCTAATTTTGGTTTTTTTATGATCTCCCGAATTGGGTGGTTTTTATTCAACTTTAACATTACACCACCTCAATATCGCTAGAATTATCAATTCCCATTTTTAGAAAATAGTGGAATGGTGTTGTCAATGTCCCATCTGGTAATTTCATTATTTCATCACCGGAAAATTCCACTTCTTCATCCTGTGATAGTTTCATTTTGAAAAATTTTTCTTTGTATTCTTGGAATTTTGACTTCTCTTTTTCTTGTGTCAAAATTGGGAATCTACTTCCATCTCGATAGATCGTTATTCCTTTTAATCCATGTTTCCAAGCATCTAAATAGATAGTGGATATTTTTTCCGGCTCAACTTCTTCCGGTAAGTTTATAGTTGAAGATATAGAATGATCAACAAAATTTTGACATATAGATTGAATTTGAATCCGTTTTTCATGAGATATTTCGTAAGCGGTTTTGAAAAATGATCTGGGTAGAATTTTTTTCAGCTCAGCCATTCCCAAATTTGCTTTAAATTTGTCGGCTAAATTATTTTTATCAATATATGCTCTCACAGTTGAATGGAATACCTTAAAAAATTTATTATTAAATGATTCCGATCTTCTGGTATAATAAAGAGCAAAAACCGGCTCGATGCCACCGCTTACACCTATATAATTTTTATTGTTATATTCAAAACTTTTAACAATATTGCTGATCGTTCCTGTTGGTGCAATTGAGGTTAAAGCGATGTTGCGTAATCCATGCTTTTTTATATGATTTCTTACTTCGTCGGATAATGATTCTTGGAAAAATGCTCCTTTTGAATATTTTTCATAGACAAAAATATTGGATCGTGACTTTTCCTTTGCCAATTTTGAAGATGCTAAATATGCATTATTATTAATGAATTCCATTACATTTTCAATGGTTTTAATTCCCTTGTTCGAATCATAATTTAAATCTAATTGAAACAACATATCTGCTATTCCCATGATCCCGATACCAAGTCGTCTTGTTTCTTTTGCAGATTTCTTTTGCTTTTCTAATGGGTTTAATGACTCATTCCAAGTGATGACATTATCAAGAAATCGAACTAAATTATATGTGGAATTTTTCAATTCATCCCAATTGATTTCCGCATCTTTTGTGAATCCATTGATCACAAATCTGGAGAGATTTAACGAACCTAAATTACATGCACCGCCATCTTCAAGTGGAACTTCCGCACACGGATTTGTTGAAATTATCGGTCTGTCTAAATAATTGGATGGTGAATATTTGCTCATCTTTGTCCAAAATATCAATCCGGGCTCGGCTGTTTTATAATTTGATTCTATTATTAAATCCCATATTTCACTTGCTTTGACAATTTGCCTGATCTCTCCGGTAGGCTCGGAACCAAAATATAATAAGAAATCACCGGAGTATTTTATTGCAAATTCCCAATCGTCATTTCCGACATCAACTAACAAATCTCCGTAAACATCCCGTTTGAATGTATCGTTCAAATCACTATATGAAATTGATTTTGAATGATCTTTTATTAACCAATTATTTAAATTTGAAAAATCATCAAATGTTTTATATATCTCATATTCGGAAATATCCTTGTTAGGCATTCCCTGCGAATACAAATGTTTTTTTGATTGGTAAGCTTTCAATAATTTTGTTTTATTTAATTTTTTGTAAACAAGTATTTGATTATATGGATATTTTTTCTCCTCTTCCACTGATTGCAAAAATTCATCCGATACCTTTACGGAAGTATTTGCAAATCTTACTTGATTATTTTCTACAACATGTTTTTCAATTTCCTTTATCTGATCTTCGGAAAATTTCTCTGACCATTTGCATTGTTCTAAAATTTGATTTGATACCCAATTCGGCTCTGACTTTATCTTAAGAAAATTAAAAATATCCGGATGTTTTATATCTATTGTCAACATTAAAGCACCGCGTCTGCCGGATTGCCCGATCAATCCGGTTGTCATTGAAAACAATTCCATGAATGAAACGGCACCGGTTGAACTATCAGCAGCATTATGGACAATAGAATCTTTGGGACGCAGAGGAGAAATGTCAACTCCAATTCCACCACCGTAGGAATATGTTCTTGCACACTCTGATGCGGTTTTATAAATTGATTCAATATCGTCGCCCTTTATTTCGGTAACAAAACAATTTGCCAATGTTTTTAATCTATAAATATCACCGGCACCGGCTAATACTCTTCCACCTGGTAACCAAAAACCATTGTAAAGATCATTGTAGAATTTTTCAGCCCATTTGATTTGGTTTTTTGCAGAAGGTTCTTTGGAAGCAATAAAAGCCGAAATTCTTAAAAACACATCTTCCGGTCTTTCCTCAATATAATTTCCCTTTATATCTTTTAAATAATATTTGTTTTTATAAATATTTTGAGATAATTCATGAGAATTAAGATAATCTTTGTTGATTGGCAATTCGCCATTTTCTCTTTTGTCTAATAATTGAAAATAAATTCGCTTATAGGCATTAATATTTTTATTGCCAACGATTTTAGCAAGTTTACCTTTGTGAGTGAACATTTTTTTGAAAGAGTGTAACTTGTTGTCCATATTAATTCCCATAAATTATTGTAATCACTTGTTAATTATCAATTTCCTTAAAAACCACTATATGTTGTGATTAATATAAACCAATACTACAACATACATATTCTAATGTCAATATAATTTTTTAAAAAAAATTTAAAATATTATAAATCCAAATAAAAAACCCACAGATTTTTAACCTGTGAAATGTAAAGTTTATTTCACCGGGTTATCTGTGGTATAAATGTCAAATGAAATTAATAAATATTATTAATTTGAATATTATCTCAAAGAATTTATATACCAACCCATTATTTTACTGAATTCTTCACCTTCTGTAAATCCGACTTTTTTATATCTGACAATTCCATTTTTATCAATAATAAATAGACTGGGAATTCCCCTTACACCAAAGGAATTGGCCGTATCATTATCATAAAAAATAGGAATCGTATATTTATTTTTTTCTATGAATAGAATAACCTTTTCTTTTTCCTTGTCAGTTGAAATGGCTATAATTTGAACTTCTTTGTCATCAGAATATTTATTTACCAATTCATTTAAATGTGGGAATTCTCTTATACAAGGACCACACCAAGTTGCCCAAAAATCAACGATCAAAATTCTTCCGGCAAATTCTTCCGAGCTAACAAAATTGCCATTGATGGATTCTATTTTAAAAGATGGCATTGGCTCGGCTAATTTTTTTGATAAAAGTTCTGTCTTTAATTTCGATCTTCCGCCCTGTACTGCCTCTTCGATTATTGATTTTATTTCTACGTCTGAATATGCTAAATTTTTTGCATAAACTCGTAAGCTATCTTTCACATTTTCACTTCCGGTAGTCATTCTTAATGCAGAAATCGTCGATTCAAGTGCTTGTTGATATCTATTCATTTTATTAAGAACTGAAGCATAATTCAAAAGGATTCCCGTTTCTTGATATTCATCAATAATAGTTTCGTATGTCTTAATTGCCTCTTCAATTTTCCCCTGCTTCTTTAAATAGAGAGCATAGGTATCTCTTATCATTCCCTTGTATGATGACAGTGCCTCGCTTTTTTCGTCGCTTGAATATCCTCTCCCAGAAAAATAGCTTAACCCGGAATCTGCAAATGCTTCCGTATATGTAAATTTGTTTGCCTGCTCAATTAGTCCATTCGTTTTCTGGAATAAATTTTCATTCTCTCTATTTTCCCAAACAATGGAATTCAATGACAGAGCGGCAAAAAACTTATTTTGATATTGTAAGAGATATTTTTTTGCAATTTCATAATTTCTATCATCAGTTGAGATGGTAATTATCATTGATCGTTCGGCAATTTCTATCAATTCTCTTTCAGAAAGTTTATTCTTTTTAATAATTGGAATTGCTTTATTTAAAAATTTAGAATTATCCTCAATTTCAAGAATGCTTTTCCTTTTCGGAATTCGTATTACACCTATCTTTGCACAATTAAATAGTAGAATTGTGATAAAAAATAATATTAAGTACTTTTTCATTTCTGCTCTCTTTTTTTATCTTACTTACTTCTCATGCATTGACAAAAACCATGATAAATTGTACAAATTCCACCAAGTGTTGCAAATAAGCCCCAGAATAGCGGCATGCCAAAAATATAACTTAATTTTATTACACCTGTTTCTCTTATTTGATCGAACAACAATGGTAAATAAAGAATTCCAACTGTAATTAAAATACATCCAACAACAACTATTAAGTGACCAAAAATAATTGTCCCATAACGATTTTTTACAAACTTTAAAGACATCAAACCAATTCCGATAATTATTTTTATGATTGCCCATAAATATAAACCAATAACTAAGTGATAAACACCAAAAGCAAATAACCCAATACCTAAAAACAATCCAATTAGATTTTTAATTTTCATAATCTCCCCATTTTTCTACAATAAATTACGAAAATAATAAAATTAATCAAACAGAAAAATGTTCTTGCAAAATACAAATTTGAAATTATTTAATCATTTCCTTTATAAGTGCTAAATTTTTTGTATATTTGCAAATGAGTTTTTTGATAGTAATATGAATAAATATAATTCAAGCATGAAAATAATAAATAAATACAGGAGACGTTTTGAAAGATAAAATAACATATTCAGAAGCAAAGTTGATCTTTGATAAATATTTAAAAACGGAGTATTTGCGATTTCATTCACGAGAATCGGAAGTTATAATGCGTAAATTGGCTAATAAACTTGGTGAAAACGAAGAATTCTGGGGAATTACCGGATTGCTTCACGATTTGGATATTGATGTTATTAATGGAGATTATAGCAAACACGGATACAAAACAGTAGAAATTTTATCCGATGAAGGATTTAATGTTCCAAAAATGTTTTTCGCAATAATTTCTCACACGGAAGGAATTGAGGGAAATGATGCGAAACGAGAGACAAAATTAGATTATTGTCTTGCTGCAGCGGAAAATCTTACCGGCTTAATTTCTGCCTATGTGCTTATGCGACCTGATAAAAAAATTGCCGGCACAAAGGCAAAATCAATCACGAAAAAATTCAAGTCGAAATCATTTGCCGCTTCTGTAAATCGCGAATTTATTAATGATATTACAAAAGTTACTGATTTACAAAGAAATGAGTTCTTTCAATTGGCAATAGATGCAATGAGTGAAATTGCAGACGAAATTAACATGTAAATAAAACAAGTACAATAAAAAATAAAAAGGAAAATATTATGTCAAAAGTAGCAGTAATATTAGCAGGTTGTGGACGAGCCGACGGTAGCGAAATTCACGAAGCGGTTTTGACTCTATTAGCACTGGATAAAAGGGGAGTGAATGTAAAAGTATTTGCTCCGAATGTAAAACAAATGCATGTAATAAATCATCTTACGAACGAAGAAACACCTGAAAATAGAAATGTTTTAGTTGAATCGGCAAGAATTTCTCGAGGTGATATTCGGGATATTAAAAAAGCAAATATCGATGAATTTGATGCGGTCGTTTTGCCTGGTGGGTTTGGAGCAGCGAAAAACCTTTGTAATTATGCTACTAAAGGTTTGGACTGCGAATTCGATCCTGACGTAGAAAAGTTTCTCATTGCCGGAATGAAAAAAAATAAAGTAATGGGTTTTATATGCATCGCTCCGGTTCTCGGTGCATTCATTACGAACAAACTAAATATCAAAGCAAAATTAACGATTGGAAATGACAAAAAAACGGCGGAACATATTGAAAAATTAGGAAATGAACATATTGAGTGTAAAGCTTCCGATTGTGTAGTTGACAAAAAAAATAATATTGTATCCACTCCGGCGTATATGTTAGGGAAATCCATTTCTGAAGTAAGTGAAGGAATTGATAAATTGGTTGGTGAAGTCGTAAAAATGAGTGAATAATTGATTTAAATTAAATTTTTGGTAAAAAAATTTGAATATGTTGATAAAATATAATAAAAATGAGTGTACAAATGGAATTATATGATAAATGTAAAAAATTCACGGAAGCAAAAAAAGTTAAAGCGATGGGGCTTTATCCATATTTTCGTGTAATAAGTTCTGAACAAAATACCGAAGTTATAGTTAATTCAAAAAAGACATTGATGCTGGGTTCAAATAGCTATCTTGGTTTAACAAATCATCCCAAAGTAAAAGAGGCATCAATAGCGGCTATTAAAAAGTATGGTACTGGCTGTGCCGGTTCACGATTTCTTAATGGGACTCTTGATATTCACATTAAGTTAGAGGAAATACTTGCGGATTGGGTTGGTAAAGAATCTGCACTCACCTATTCTACCGGATTTCAAGCTAATTTGGGAGTGCTAAGCACAATTGTTGGCAGGGGTGAATACTTGATTACAGACAAATATGACCATGCTAGTATTATTGATGGTAGCAGATTATCTTTGGGTAAATTGTTACGATATAAACATAATAATATGGATAACTTAGAGCGTATTTTACAAAAAATCAAGGATAAAGCGAAGTTGATAGTTGTTGATGGGATTTTTAGTATGGAAGGTGATATTGCCAAGTTGCCAGAGATAATTAAGTTAGCTAAAAAATATAATTCTAGAGTAATGGTGGATGATGCTCATTCAATTGGTGTTCTTGGAAAAAACGGTTCCGGAACAAGCGATCATTTTGGTTTAACCGATGAAGTCGATATAATTATGGGGACTTTTAGTAAATCTCTCGCATCCATAGGTGGGTTTATCGCCGGTGATGAAATTATGATCCATTATTTGGAACATTTTTCAAGACCATATATTTTCAGCGCTAGTTTACCTCCCGCATCCGCCGCCTCAGTTATAGCTGCTATTGATATAATGAAAAGTGAACCGGACAGAATAGATAGATTATGGCAAAATACAAATAAAATGCAAAAAGGATTCAAAGAAATGGGTTATGATATTGGAGTAAGTGAAACACCTATTATTCCACTTCATGTTGGTGATATGATGACAGCTTTTAAGATGTGGAAAATTCTAGCTGATGATGGAATATTTATAAACCCGGTTATCCCTCCCGCAGTTCCTCCTAATGATTGTTTAATTAGAACTAGTTTTATGGCCACACATACAGACCAGCAGTTAAATACTGCTCTAGAAAAGTTTGAAAAAGTTGGTAAAAAATTAAAAATTATTTAATTAAAAAAAGTGTTACACATTTATTATGTAATTGTTTTCATTCAAATTAAATACTTATTTATAAAACTTACAATCCTTAACTAACTTAACACCATTCTTATTTATAGAAGATAAAATTCTTTGTCCTCTTTTAAACGAACGATATCTAAATGGGTTAAAATCCGGATCGGATTTTTTAAAACTATTAATTTTTACAGGACCTGGTTGATGTATAAATTTTCCATTACCAATATATATTCCAACATGTGTGATCCTTTCTTTGCCATTTTTATCAACCCCAAAAAAGACCAAGTCAGCAGGTTTTAATTTATCATATTCTTCTACATTTTCTGTAATTGTCTCACCAATAAACACTTGCTGTGAAGCATCACGAGGAAGCAGAATTCCATTTAAAAAATAAGCTGTTTTAGATAATCCACTGCAATCAAGCATTTTTGCAGATGTGCCTCCCCACAAATATGGATCTCCGAGAAAACGATAAGCTGCTTTTAAAATACTTTCCGCAGTTGGTTTTGTCTCTTTTTTCCATTTGTCAAAAAATTCACATTGACTTGAAAGCACAAAAGCTTGACGACCGTCAGGATATTCTACTTTTGTAAATTCATCCACTTCACCTAAATATTTTAATAAATCTATCATTACCAAATCGGAAATTCTCATAGAATTTACATCGGGTTTTGAATATGAAAATCCAAATTCTTTTAAAAATATTATCTTTTTAGAATCTTGCCAATCTTTGTATTCAGCTTCATTCATCTGTACAAATCCATTATCATCTAACCAGCCCAAATAATTATCTGTTGTTTGTACAAAATAATAATCGTCATATTTTTTATATATTCGCAATGGGTGCCCCAATAACGATTGGGTCGACAATTCAGATGAATTTGTTGTCTCAGAACGAATATTGCAAACCGAAACATTAACTATTCCGTAAATTTTTTCTCCCAATTCTTTTGACGGTAAAATTGTAATTTCATCTTTTACACTTATTTTTGAATCTGTTATTTTTTTAAGAAGTGCCATTTTCGCCTGTGTAATATTTGTTTCCCCTTTAAGAATATTTTTACCGGCAATTTTTTCATAAGAAATATCAAAAACTGCAGTTCTTGAATCCGGTGCAAATTCATCTTGTACTTCGTTAATTATTTTACCAATATCTTTCGTTTGTTCCTTTTGACAAGCAAAAGTAATCAGTACAAAAATTACCATTAATAGTTTTTTAAAAGTGTTCATAGTTCCTCACAATTTAATAATTATTTGTCTAAAAGCTTTTCAACATTTTTAGTAATTTCATCAAATGCTTTAGATGTTAAGGAATCGGGATATTTTAAAACAATTGGAGTTCCATCATCGCCGCACTCTCTGTTTTTCATCTCCATAGGAATGCTGCCAAGAAATTCCACATCCATTTCTTTAGCCATTTTTTTACCGCCACCTTTTCCAAAAAAGTCAATACTCTTACCACAATGAGGACAAATCAATCCCGACATATTTTCAATCACAGTAATTTTCGGAATATTTAATTTCTTTGCCATGTTTATTGCACGACGACAATCTTGTAGCGAAACTTCTTGAGGAGTTGTAACAATGATCGCTATTTGTGGAGTTACTTTTTGAACTAATGTAAGAATTTCATCACCGGTCCCAGGTGGCAGATCTGATATTAAAATATCCAGTTTTCCCCAGACGACATCAGATAAAAATTGAGTAATAACCCCTGTTCGTAATGGCCCTCGCCAAATTACCGCTTGATCCTTAGGAATCATTGGAGCAATGGAAATTAGTTTTAATCCATTCTTTTCCACCGGATAAATTGTTTTTTTATCCTTTGCAAAAGGTTGACCATTCTCTCCAACCATTTTTGGAATATTTGGTCCTGTAATATCTGCATCTAACAAACCAATATCTTTATAATTCCTTAATAAAGTATATGAAAGATTGGTTGCAACTGTGCTTTTACCAACTCCTCCTTTACCACTAAAAATTACAATTCGATTTTTTATGATCGACAAATTATCCTTAATTCTTTTCTCTTGATCATTCCGATTTTGATTTGGTGTTACTGTTTGTGTTTTCATAAATATTTCTCCTTAATTTATCATTAATTTAACTATTATTCTTCCATTTCCATAGAAATTTATCATATATATTTGTATTACTAAATATTGCACCTTGTACTTCACACATTGCTGCTGAGAACTCCGTAGCTCTTTTAATAATTTCACTTTCATTCCATTCTTTTACAATACCTAAAATTATAACAGCACTAAACGCATCTCCTGCCCCAACAGTATCAACCACTTCTATTTTTTTCGTCTTAGATTCAAAAATTCCATTTTGCCTGTTTATAATAAAAGCTCCTTCTTTACCATTTGTAATAATGACTTCATCCAAGTTATGTTCTTTCGCAATCATTATTGCTTTTTCTGATAAATTCTTATTTTTATCTTCTTGAATATCAAACAATTCATATTTGTTCAATTTTAACCAGTTTGTCTTACTTAAACAGTTAGTGATCAATTCTTTGTTCCACCAATGACCTCGCAAATTAACATCAAAAAATATTTTTGCATTGATTCCATCTCTTATTTTGAAAAATGATCCACGAGATTTTTCACCTCTTAACGCAAGTAATCCATGATACAAAATATTATTTTCATTTACAAATTTATCCAAAAAATATTCATCGAATTCAATATAATCATAAGCAAGATTTACTAAAGTTTTGAATTGTGGTTCTCCATTGATTATTTTTACATTGACTATTCCGGTTTGGTGTTCGTCATCAATTTGAATGCCAGAAGTTTCCATATTCCACAATTTCATTTTGCTTAATATTATTTCCCCTCGTTTGTCATTCCCAATACGGCTAATAATGATCGGTTTCAATCCAAACCCATTAAGATGTTTTGCCATATTGAACGGAGCGCCACCGAGTATTTCTGTTTTATCGAAAATATCAAATAATATTTCACCGAAAATGATTACTTTATTTGAATAATTATTTTGCATATTCTTCAATTTTTATTTTTTATTATTATCAATTATTTTTCTCAAATGCAATCTCACTGTATCAAAATACGGAGTGTTAGAATAATTTACCAAAATGTTTGTGTATATGGTTTCAGCTCCGTTTTTATCACTTAAAAAATATTCCAAAAATTCTCCATATTTTACCATAAAATAATCACCATAATTTGTCTCGAATAATTTATCTTTGAATTTATTCCAAAAGACATTTTCCGTTTTAACTTCATCTAAAATCCTTAAAACGGTAATATATCTAATTGCTACTATCGAATTAATTTTGGAATTTTGATCCAATATTTTTT
>JAUVLI010000132.1 GCA_030600775.1 Fidelibacterota bacterium
TTTGAAATGTATAGAGAAGAATAATTTGGATCACAAACGCACAAAGGCTAATTGATACAATATTCATATTGTGAGTTAATGAAGTAAAAAAGTGGTTAGCACTTCGTCTGTTGAATAAAATTGATAGAAGTATAATAACTATGAGCAAAAGGGCAGATGCAAGTAATTTGTTTTTTCTAATAAAGTTAACATTCTTTTTCAGATCCAGATCAAGATGTTTTGCCCAGTATTGGATCGTGGAAATATAAGCCAATGGTTTGAGAGTTGTGTTATATTGTTTGTTATTTATGAGAATACGGGAAAAATTCTGCAGTCGTAATTCGTTGCATGTATCAAATATCAGAGCTTCATTAAACCAATTCCAATTCTGTTTTTTCCTCTTCATTCTTGAAATCAATATTTCTGTATTATTGGAGATATAATTTCCACTGGATCCGATAAAAATATTCTTTTCGGCAGGAATAACAATTGTATTTTTGAAAACATTTGAAAAAGTATTGTAAATTATTCTGTTCAGTTCTGCCAATTCCGGAAGTAAATAATTTTCGCTGTTACTTACGGTTATTGCAGCGATACTATTTTTAGATTGTAAATGGTTTTTTAGTAATTTGAAAAATTGCAGTGTATAAAATCGATTTAGAAATAGAGAAGCCGGATCGGGAAAATCAATAAAAATAATATCGTATTTATTTTTGTTACTTTTTAAATATCTAACAGCATCCGATTGATCGCTGATAAAATTTACCTTGGGAATATTTTTTTTAAAAGCTTCACTTTCTCGAATAATATTTTTATCAAGTTCAAGATAATCCAACTTTTTTATACTTTTATTTTGTAAAAATTCTTCTACAAAGCCATTTAACAATCCACCAATTAGTAGAACAGATTTTGGATCATTGTTTTGCAGAAGAACAAAATTTACCATTTCCTCTACATATTTTTCATTGGACGAATTCGCAAATAAAACTCCATTCCAGAAATAATTATTCTGTTTATCACCTTGAGAAATATCAAAACGGCCGTATCTTGAATCTTCTGAAGAAATTAATTTATTAGGTTTGTATCTTGATGAATAATTTTTCAAGAAAATATCTTTGGAAAAAATTAGCAGAATAGCGAAAATGAGTAACAAAATAATTTTCCATAATTTTTTAGAATGTAGAATGAGAAGAATAAATGAAATTATACCTGTGATGATCAAAATGGAAAAATTTGTAAAAAAGAAAATTGAGGCAATAAAGATCAATCCGCCAATAATAATACCAATGCATTCAAGAATGTAAACAATATGTACCGGCTTATCTTTAACATTTATCAATTTGCAATTTAATGGAAAGAGATATCCAATAAGCAAGCAACCGGGTGTGAGTATAATAAATGCAAGTAAAATTAAGTTTGGTATATTTATAAGTAAACCGGAGATCAGTGATAATTTTTCGGTTAAAATACGAATAGAAAGAAATTGAATGGGAACTAAAATGATCAAAATGGATAAAAGGATTTCTATTTTTGATTCTATTTTTGAGGAAAATGAAAGCCATTTATGTAATAAAGAACCAAAGGCAACGATAAATAGCCAGAGTGAAAGGAAAATTGAAAAAATAATTTCATTTCCATTTACTTCTATCATCAATTCTCTAAGTAAGATCGTTTGTCCGATAGAACATACGATCCCGTAAATTATAAAAATTAGATAATGCTTCAGATTTATTTTATTAGTAGAAATTGATTTCATTTTTTCAATTTCTTATTTATTCCATATTCCGTAGATTTTTTCTCCGCAATATTTACATTTGCCATCTTTAATATGAATGGATTCTATTTTATACCCGGAACGATCGATAATTTTTTTGCCGCAATTAGGGCAGTATGTATCTTCGGATTCTGTAAAAATATTTCCAATGTAAACATATTTGATCCCTTCTGATTCAGCGATTTTTTTTGCTTCCTGTAAAGTTTTTAATGGTGTTGGCGGACGATTAAGTAATTTATATTTTGGGAAAAAACGTGAAAAATGAAGAGGATAATTCGTTCCAAGAGAATCAACTATCCATTTGCACATATTACGAATTATGTTCGGATCATCATTTGCATCAGGAATAACTAAATTAGTAATTTCAAGATTTAGTCCCTCATCTTTAGCTATTTTTAATGCATTCAAAACCGGTTGTAATTTTCCTGTTGTGTAAGTTGAATAGAAATTTTCAGAATATCCCTTTAGATCTATGTTAGTTGCATCGAGATATTTTGAGAGTTCTCGAAAGGGTTTTTCATTGATAAATCCGCAGGTAACCATTACTGTTTTTAAATTCTCTTTTTTAGCAAGTTTAGCAATATCAAGCATATATTCGTAATAGACCGTTGGCTCAGTATAAGTGAAAGCAATAGATTTACAATTATAATTTTTTGCAAGTTCGATTATTTGTTCGGGGGTCATATTGTAAGGTTTTACTTCATTTGGTCTGGATTGCGAAATTTCCCAATTTTGACAGAAATTACATCGCATATTACAGCCAACCGTAGCAATAGATAAAATTTTTGTTCCCGGATAAAAGTGATATAATGGCTTTTTTTCTACTGGATCTATATTTATTGCTACAGGTTTGTTATAGACCAATGAATATAGTTTACCGTCAATGTTTTTCCGAACACCACATACACCGGTTTGTCCTTCCGATAAAATGCAACTGTTTGGACAAAGCAGGCAATGGACACGATTATTTTTCATTTTTTGGTAGTAGCGAGCTTCTTTCAGCATTTTAGTATCTTGTGCATAAATAAAAGAAGTAAACAAAATCAAGATCAATAAAAATAAAGTTATCTTTTTCGTTTTCATATTATTACCCATCCTTTTTTATGAAGATAAAGAATTATTTGTTAATATGCAAATGATATGGTTAAAATATTTTTTTTGCCACGAATGTACTAATTAATATTCGTGAATTAGTGGTTTAATTTTTCCTTAGTTCATCTCTTCATTTTGAATTATCTGTTCCATAGTTTGCCTTTTGCGTATAATCTTAACTTTTCCATTATTCTGTAATAGTAATTCTTCTGCTTTTGGAAAGGAATTGTAGTTGGCAAATGACATAGAAGAACAGTAGGCACCAACATTTTCGACAATAAGATAATCACCAATTTTTGATTTTTTAAGATTTACCGGTTTTAATTCTTCAGGATTATTATTATCCGGCGTTAAAATGTCACCGGTTTCGCAACAATGTCCAACAGCAATCGCTTTTTCGGTATCATTATTTATTTCGGTTTCATTCTTTTTTACGATATACATTGAATGAACGGATCCATACAAAGCTGGACGAGTAATTTCAGTGATTCCACTATTAATTTTGATGAAGTTATATCCATCTTTTCCAGTGTCGCATTTATCAATGATCTTCGTAATTAAAATTCCGGATTTTGCTACGAGATAATTCCCCGGTTCAATTTCAAGTTTTATTTTTCTTCCAAAATTGTTAAAAAAGTTTACGAAAATATTTTTAATAGCATTTCCTGTATTTTCAATGTCTGTGGCTTCTTCATGATCAGAATGAGGAACTTTAAATCCGCCACCAAGATTCAATGTATGAACTTCAGGGAATAATTTTACCGTATTCAGACTTAATTGTGCCACTTTTTCCCAGACATTAGGATCTGCTCCTGAACCGATATGTGTATGTAATTTAGTTATTTTTAAATTATATTTTTTTGCAATTTGTTTTGCTTGTGGAATGTAATCTTTCCAAATACCAAAGCTAGAAGATGGACCACCGACATTTGCTCGTTTTACATGTCCGGATCCAATTCCCGGATTTATTCTGATACTGACATTTGAGTTAGGGAATAATTTTCCATAAGATTCTAATTGGAAAAGAGAAGTGGCATTGAAAATAATTCCTTTGTTTACAAGTTCTTGTAGATTATTCGGTAATTCTTGAGCAGTGAGTTGAATTTTTTCAGGAGTGATCCCTATCATAATAGCTCGTTCAACTTCGTAGCCGGAGCTTGCGTCAAAATGTAAACCAAGCTTATCGAATAATTTTAAAATAGCTGCTGTTGAGATTGCTTTTATTGCGTATCTTGGTGTCAATCCATAAGCATTGGGAAAATTAATTATTTGTTTTGCAGATTTTAATAATGTATTTTCATCATATACATAAATTGGCAAATCGAATGATCTTGTTATTTCTCTGATCTTTTTGTCTTTTATTATTTTAGAATTTTTCATATTTTCCTTTTGTTATTTCATTGAAAAGATAATGAAAAAAAAATAATTAAAATAGTTGTTTTTTAGAAAAAATTATTATATTCTATGAAGCTATTTGAAGTAGATGGCGACGTACCCAAGTGGCTAAGGGGGAGGTCTGCAAAATCTTTACGCGCCGGTTCGAATCCGGCCGTCGCCTCTGTCATTAAAATGCCGAAGTGGCGGAATTGGCAGACGCAAGGGACTTAAAATCCCTCGGACATTTTTGTCTGTACCGGTTCAAGTCCGGTCTTCGGTACTAAACGTCTTGTAATAATAATTGCAAGGCGTTTTTTATTTTAGATATTAATTTTGAGATATAATACATTCGATGATCAATTTGAATTAGATTTACACAGATTTATATATTTATAATTCATAATTTCTATTTTATATTTCATATTATTCGTGTATTCGTGGCAATCCTCAATATTCAAAATTAATTTTAAATATTACTGATATTTTTTGTAAATTACATTCAGGTTGTTTTTGAAATGCTTTGGAAAATAATA
>JAUVLI010000037.1 GCA_030600775.1 Fidelibacterota bacterium
ATATGTAAAACATATTGTAAAAATGTTTCAATTGATTGGATTAAATAAAGATATTGCTACACAAAATTCATTGGCTATTATGGATATTGAAACATCAATGGCAAGAGCATCGATGAGTCGTTTAAAAAGAAGAAATCCGAATAATTTGGATCACAAAATGACGATGAAAGAATTAACAGATTTTACTCCTAATTTAAATTGGAAAAGATATTTTTCTCAAATTGGATTAGAAAAAATTGGTGAATTGAATATCGCTTCACCTAAATTTATTTCAGAAATAAATAATATGATTTCAGAAGTTAGTATTGATGATTGGAAAATTTATTTGCAATGGAATTTGATAAATAGAGCTGCAAATTATCTTAATTCTGAAATAGAAAATGAAGACTTTGCTTTTTACGGAAAAGTGCTATCAGGTCAAGATAAAATGAAACCTCGATGGGAAAGAGTTTTAAATTCTACTAATAGAGCAATGGGATTTGCCGTTGGGGAACTCTATGTTGAAAAATATTTTCCATCTGAATCTAAAGAAAGAATGTTGAAACTTGTTATGAACTTAAAAAAAGTTCTCGGTGAAAGAATTCAAAATCTTGATTGGATGGAAGAAAAAACAAAAGAAAAGGCATTAGAAAAACTTGGTAAATTTAATGTAAAGATCGGTTATCCAGATAAATGGAGAGATTATAGTAAATTTGCAATAGAAGATGATTCTTATGTTAAAAATTATTTAAGAGCTAATGAATTTGAATTTAACAGACAATTAAATAAAATTGGAAAACCTGTTGATAAAGATGAATGGGGAATGTATCCTCAAACTGTAAATGCATATTATCATCCGTTATTGAATGAAATAGTATTTCCAGCAGCAATTTTACAACCGCCATTTTTCTATAAAGATGCAGATGATGCCGTAAATTATGGAGCAATCGGAGTTGTAATTGGACACGAAATGACACATGGTTATGACGATTCAGGTCGTAAATTTGATTCAAATGGTAATTTGAATGATTGGTGGACAAAACAAGATGCAGAAAAATTTAATAAAAGAACACAAGTAGTTGTTGAACAATTTAATAAATTTACTGTGTTAGATTCTTTCAATGTTAGTGGCGAATTGACACTTGGAGAAAATCTTGCTGATTATGGCGGATTGACTATTTCGTTTAATGCATTCATGAAAACATTTGATAATAAAGAAAAACCCGGGAAAATTGATGGTTTTACACCAGAACAAAGATTTTTCTTATCATATGCAAAAGTATGGAGAAATAATATTCGTGATAAATTAGCTCAACGATTAATAAAAGAAGATGTACATTCTCCAGGAAAATATCGAGTTAATGGAGGTGTTGCAAATATTGACGCTTGGTATGAAGCATTTAATATTCAGCCGGAAGATGAATTGTATGTTAAAAAAGAAAACCGTTTAAGTATTTGGTAAAAGCTCATTAAATATCTGTAGTTAAAAACCACAAATGCAATAGTCGTTTGTGGTTTTTTTATTATGGATAATTTTTTAAATATGAATAGCAAACATGTAAATCTTTTGGTTAGATGATAAAAAATTTGTATCTTTAAGAGTTTGAAAAATATTCAAACTTTTTAAATTGAAAAATAATAAGATAAAGATAACTAAAAAAATGAGGAATTATGGATATTTATAATAAAAAACAAAAATTAATTACAAAACAAATTGATGAAGATGCCGCTTATTCTCAATGGAAAGATTGGAAATGGCAGTTAAAACATTCGGTAAAAGATATTGAGACATTTGAAAAATTATTAGATGTATCATTTTCATCTGACGAAAAGAAAAAAATAAAAGATACAATTACAAAATTTCCAATGTCAGTAACTCCATATTATTTATCACTTATTGATAGGGATAATTATAAAGAAGATCCTGTATATATTCAAGCGGTTCCTTCTCCAAGTGAATTGATAATAGGAAAATATGATATGAAAGATCCATTAGCAGAAGATAAAGATTCACCCGTTCCACACTTAACTCACCGTTATCCGGACAGAGTATTATTTAACATTAGTAACACTTGTTCAATGTATTGTCGTCATTGTACAAGAAAACGAAAGGTTGGTGATGCAAATAATATTCCCAATAAAAAAGAGATATTGAAAGGTGTAGAATATATTAAAAATCATCCTGAAGTTAGAGATGTTTTACTTTCCGGTGGTGATCCTTTAATGCTTTCAAACGAATATCTTGATTGGGTATTGTCTGAAATTAGTGCAATTCCACATGTAGAAATGATAAGGATTGGTTCGAGAATGCCGGTTGTTTTACCCTATAGAATTACAGATGAACTTATTGATATCTTGAAAAAATATCAGCCATTGTATTTGAATACACATTTTAATCACCCGCGTGAAATTACCGTTTCATCAAAAAAAGCTTTAGCAATGTTAGCTGATGCGGGAATAATATTAGGAAATCAGTCGGTGTTACTTGCAGGAGTAAATGATTGTCCAAGAATAATAAAATCACTTTCTCATAAATTACTACAAAATCGTGTTAGACCATATTATTTATATCAATGTGATTTAACTGAAGGACTTTCTCATTTCCGCACACCTGTAAGTAAAGGTATTGAAATAATTGAAAGCATGATCGGACACACTTCGGGGCTTGCTGTACCGACTTATGTAATTGATGCTCCTGGCGGAGGTGGAAAAATTCCAATTATGCCAAATTATATAATTTCTTGGTCAACAAATAAGGTTATTTTAAGAAATTATGAAGGAATAATTACATCCTATAAAGAGCCGGATTCTTATGAAGGGTTTTTCTGTGATAGAGATTGTGAAAATTGTCATTTGCAATTAAAATTAGAAGGGAAAGAAGAATTATCAAGTGTAGGAATTGTAAAAATATTAGAAAGCCATGATGATGGTATTTCTTTAGTTCCTGAAGATACAGAAAGAATGACAAGGAGAGATTAAAAATGGAAATAATTGACTATTGATCTTTTCATCACTTAATCCATTTGAATTAATACCAAGTTTTTTCGGTATTAGTATCAATAATAGTTTATCATTGTGTTAATATTCTCTTTCAAAATAATAAAAAAACAGAGGTATAATAATGTTTGATAAAGTTATAAAATTTGGCAATTCAACAATTCAGCATGGTAAACATAGCGATAGAGTATATTTGATGAAATTGGATAATGCCGATGTCGGCTCTATTATTAATAAATTAAATGAATTAGCTAATGATCATAAATATGGTAAAATATTTACAAAAGTTTCTAAAAAACATATTAAAATATTTTTAAATGACGGGTTTAAGAAAGAGGCAAAAATACCCAAATTCTATAATGGAAAAAACGATTGTGTATTTATGAGCAAAATTCCTGTAGAAAAAAGAGGAATAATTAAATCTGATATTAAGAAAAGATTAGATGATGTTCTTGCTGTATGTAAAGAGAAAGAGCAATTGAAAAGTGAGCCAAAAATTTCCGATGAATTCGATTATAAAATATTGAAATATGAAGATGTTAAACAATTAACGGATTTATATAAGATTGTTTTTGCAAGTTATCCTTTTCCAATTTATGAAGAGGATTATATTAAAAAGACGATGGATGATAATATTATATATTTTGGTATATTTCATAACGGGAAATTGGTTAGCGCATCATCCGCAGAAATGGATTTTAGTGGACAAAATGTTGAAATGACTGATTTTGCTACGATACCTGATTATAGAGGAAATAATTTTGCTCAATTTTTACTTTATCAAATGGAAATTGAAGTGGTTAAAAAAGGAATAAAAACATTTTTTACAATTGCGAGAGGTGTTTCATTTGGAATGAATATTACTTTTGCAAAATTGGGATATAAATTCGGTGGTACTTTAGTTAATAATACAAATATTTCCGGTAATATAGAAAATATGAATATTTGGTATAAATGATGGATTGGAAATAAATTTAATCACCAAGAGCACCTTGAAATACACTTTGTTATATGGCAAGCAAAAATCAAAACTTAGTGAACTTTGTGGTAAAAACTTATTATCAGAAATCAAAATATAAATTAATTTATTTTAAATTACTAAAAATAGTAATATATTAAAGTATATGCAGAATTTAGAAAAAATATACGATTTCCATAACCATGTTGTTTATGGTGTAGATGACGGAAGTGACTCATTAGAGACTTCAATAAAGATGCTTCAACAAGCAGCTGATCAAGGCGTAACGAATGTCGTTTGTACTCCACATCAATTTGAGCCCATTGCACCAACTTATCCCTCAAAAAGGCAAGAAAACATTGTAGAAAGATTTAATATTTTAAAGAAAAGTATTAAAGATAGAAAGATTCCAATTGAATTGTCACTTGGTTCGGAAATTATGTTTTTTGGAAATATGAAAAAATATTTATCATTACCATATTTTTCAATAAACGATAATAAAAAGTATGTAATGATCGAATTTCGGTTAATAGGACCACCAATAAATTATGTTGATGTTTTTTATGATTTGGTTGTGAACGGGTATAAACCAATATTGGCTCATCCGGAAAGAATAAATGGATTATATAATGATAGAACAAACTTGATAAAATTATTAAAAATGGGTGTTTTATTTCAAATAAATACAGGAAGTATTTTAGGATTATTAGGAACACGGGCAAAAATTATTTCAAAAAAATATTTGGAAAATAATTGGATCCATTTATTAGGTAGCGATGCTCATTCGCTTAATTTTCGAAGAAGTTTTTCTATGCAGAAAGGAATAGAATATATTTCTAAATATTATCCAAATGTAAATTTAAAAGAAATATTAGAAACAAATCCAAAAGCTGTTATAAATGGTGAACATGTGGAAGTTGATATTTCAAATATTAATTTTGAAGTCAAATCAACAACAAATGGTATAAACAAATTAATAAATAAAATTTTTAAAAAAAATAAAAAATTATTATAGTATATATATGTTTACGGTTAAAAAGATCATAACGGGTATCTTTAAGGAAAACACTTATTTAATTTATAATAATAAAAATGTTATTATAATTGATCCGGGTGATGATTATGAAAAAATTGATCTATTCATTAGTGATAATCAATTATTACCGAAAGCGATTTTAGGAACTCATGGCCATATTGATCATATTTCATCGGTTCATCAATTAAAAGAAAAGTATAATATTCCATTTTATTTGAATAGTAAAGAGAAGATAAATCTTGATCATTTGAAAGAAATATCAAATAAATATAATATAAAATATTTTGGTACACCAGAAATTGATGTAGATTTAGAAAAGGAAGATGAAATATCAATTGATGAATTTAAATTTAAAATAATTAAATCTCCCGGACATACTTCTGGTGGTGTGTTATTTAAAATAGGCGACATTGTATTTTGTGGCGATACAATTTTTAAAAATTCCATTGGAAGAACTGATCTTCCGGGTGGTAATATGGAAATATTGAAAAAAACTATATTGGAAAAAATTTATACATTACCAGAAGACACCAAATTATACCCAGGGCATCTTGAAATCACCACAGTAAATCATGAGAAATATAATAATCAGTATGTTCATATTTAATAAAATAAAAATGAGGTATTATGGAAACAATTTATAAGGCATTAATAGGAGCTGGTATTGGTTGGGTAGTATTAGGCCCGATCGGAGCAATAATAGGAGGGGTAATCGGTGTTCAAATGACCGATAGTGTTGTTAAGAGAAAACGATCTCATCCATATATGCAGACACAAAAAGGTGATTTTTTTGTAAGTTTAGTCGTTATTTTTGCTTATGTTGTGAAAGCTGATAAAAAAATTCGTAAGAGTGAAATTTCTTATGTTGAAAATTATTTGTTAGCAAATTTTAGCGATCCTGATTTAGTTCAAGATCTAATGAATATGTTAAGAAATCTGTTGGAAAAAGAGATAGAAATTCAAAAGGTATCAAAACAAATTGCGGACAATATGGATTATGCATCAAGGTTACAACTTACTCATTTGCTTTTTGGTATTGCTCTTGCCGATGGAGAATTACACCCATCTGAAGAAGACGCAATTAGGAAAATAATAATTCTTCTTAAACTTTCTATACAAGATTATCAATCAATATTTTCGATATATCATCAAAAAGATAAAGATTCTGTATATAAAATATTAGAAATTTCTCCAGATGCATCTGTTGATGAAGTCAAGAATGCTTATAAAAAAATGGCGAATAAATATCATCCCGATAAGGTCTCACATCTTGGTGAAGATATTGTAAAGGTAGCTGAAGAAAAATTTAAAGCTGTTAACAATGCTTATAGTTCAATTCGCAAAATAAAAGGTTTTTAGATTTTTCCATTTAATTAATTTTAATTTTCTCGGAGAAATAATGTCAATAAAATATGATGATAGTCATTTAATACCAATATTTAGGCAAAAAGATTTAAATAATTTTAGACCCAAAACAGTTGAATCATTAAATTTATTAATTAATAGAAATGGAGCTGGCAATGATTTTCTTGGATGGCTGGACTTACCAAATCAAAAGATTAATGAATTAAGTGATTTATTAGAAGTTGGAAATGAGATAAAAAATAGCAATGATCTGTTGGTTTGCATAGGAATTGGTGGAAGTTATCTTGGTGCAAAGGCAGTTATTTCATCATTAATGCCGAATAATAATATTCGTTTTATTGGTAATCATTTATCACCTTTGGAGTTATCACATCTGTTAAAGGAATTAAAAGAAAAAGATTTTTATGTGAATGTGATCTCGAAATCAGGTACGACAACCGAACCGGGAATTGCTTTTAGAATTATAAGAGAATTAGCTGAAAAGAAATATGGTAAAAAGTCAAAAGATAGAATAATTGTTACCACCGATGCAGAAAAGGGTGCTTTAAAGAAATTGGCTGACCAGAAAAGATATAGAAAATTTGTTATTCCTGATAATGTGGGAGGGAGGTTTTCAGTTTTGACCCCGGTGGGATTATTACCGATCGTAGCTGCCGGTTTAAATTTAAAGTCAATTCTAAAAGGAGCAAAAATTGGTTTGGAAAAATCAATTGTTGATAATGAAGAAAACATTGCAATAAAATATGCTTGTAATAGAAGTATTTTATATTCAAAAAAGAAAAAGATTGAAATATTAGCATCAATGGAACCACAAATTCATTACATTGCAGAATGGTGGAAGCAATTATACGGAGAAAGTGAAGGGAAAGAAGGAAACGGTATTTTTCCGGCAAGTGTTGATTTTACAACCGATCTGCATAGTTTAGGACAGCTAATTCAAGATGGTGAACGCAATATTTTTGAAACATTTATTGTAATAGACAACTATTCAAATGATATTCAAATTCCTTATGATAACGAAAATATAGATGGATTAAATTATTTGTCCGGTAAGAAAATAAGTTTCGTAAATATGAAGGCATATCAAGGAACAAGGAATGCTCACGAAGAGGGAAAAGTGCCGACTTCTACTTTTCATGTTTCAGAATTGAACGAAGAAAATATAATGGAATTGTTGGTAATTTTTGAAATTGGAGTTACACTTTCCGCATATAATCTCGGAGTAAATCCATTTAACCAGCCAGGTGTGGAAGCATATAAAAATAATATGTTCAAATTACTTGGTAAACCAGATATAACATAAAAAATTATAATTTATTAAATTCAGTTTTATTTCAATTATTATATGTAATTTTTGTAAAATTATTCTTATATTTTATGGATAATTGAATTTGGAATAAATTAAAAGGGAATAAATAATGAACAAAACCAAACAAAGACTTTTTAAAATATTTATAGCAATATTAATTTTTAATACTTTACTATTTTCCGTTGAGCAAATAATTATTGAACCGGGAAAAGTAGAGACAGAATTATACGATTATGTTATTGTAAATTATAAAACCACAACTACATTAGGATATGATAATTGTCGTGATGTTATGTATAGCGATTTTGATAATTTTAATGATTCATTGGAAGGAATTTATACAGGATATAAAAAATATCTTGATCCATTGAAAGATCCAAGTAAAGATGCTTATGATACAACCAATGGTTTGCAAATGAGTTGTGAACATTCTTGGCCTAAATCTATGGGAGCTGATGTAGAACCGCAAACAAGTGACATGCATTTTTTATTTCCATCGGTTCAGGCAGTTAATCTTTCTAGAAGTAATGATCCTTTTGCAGATATTGAAGATAGTCAAACGGATATATGGTACCGTTTAGATGAGATATCATATTCTATTCCAACATCAAATATTGATGAATATTCAGAGAAAGATAATACTGGATATTTTGAACCAAGAGAAAGTGTAAAAGGAAATATTGCAAGGGCTAATTTTTATTTTTATACTATTTATCATGATGTTGCTAACGAGTATTTTTGGGATATTCAAAAGGAGACATTGTTGAGATGGCATTATCAAGATCCTGTTGATCAAGCAGAATATAACAGAACTTATGCAATTGCATCCTACCAAGATGATAAGCCAAACCCATTTGTTTTGGATTCAACTTTAGCAAGAAGAATGTGGTTTTATGACCCGAATGTTACTGTTAGTAATTTCGTATTTATTAATGAAGTTGACTATGATCAGCCCGGTACAGATAATTTGGAATTTATAGAATTGGTTGGGAAAGCAGGAACGGATTTAACTCCATATTCATTAGAATTTGTAAATGGGTTAGATGGTTCAAATACTATTTCAATTGGTTTTAACGGTAAAAATATTCCTGTAGATTTAGGATTGGATACATTGGATTTTTTCGTTATTGGCTCTGCAAATGTGCCAAATGTAGATTACACACCGGCTGGTATGACATCTGAAGCTGTTGATAATGCTGATAACTATCCTGCTGGGATTCGTCTATTAAAAAATGGTGTGGTTATGGATGAAATTTCGTATGGAGGATCTATCGCAAGTTTTACAACCGGTTCAGCACTGAGTGTGTCAGAGGATAATGAATCACCGAATCAATCAATTGGTAGAAATAATTCATCATTAGATACGATATTGTGGGATCAAGATGACGAGTTTACGGTCGCAGAACCATCGCATGGTTTGATCAACACTTCTCATGGTCAAAATGGTTTAGTAGTGAAAGTTGAAGATGATGAATATGTAATTCCTGAAAAATATCAATTATCAATATTTCCAAATCCATTTAATAATGAACTGACAATACAAATTCCGATTGCAAATGCTGGAGATACAAAAATATCAATTTATAATATTCAAGGACGATTAGTTGATAAATATAGTTTGCAAAATATGAGTAAAGGTATGTATGAATTTCATTGGAATGCACAACAATTAAGCAGTGGTTTATATATTATTAGAGTAGATAATATGAATAAAAGGTATATAAATAAGGCACTATTAATAAAATAATATTTAATTTAAAATAATATGATTATTCGATTGGAGGGAAAATGAATGATAATATTTCAAATAGGAAGGAATACAAAGATATTGTAGTTGCACTTGATGCTATGGGAGGTGATCATTCACCTAAAATAGCTGTACAAGGTGCATGTAAAGCAAGTTTAAACAATGATTTTAAAATATTTCTTGTTGGTGATAAGGCAGAAATTAAAAAATATTTAGATAAGTATAAACATGATGAAGATAAAATTCAAATTGTTCATGCGTCTGATCAAATAAGAATGGGTGATCATCCAAAAGATGTTTTAAGAAATCCAAATACTTCAATTGGAATTGCTGCAAAGATCGTTGGTGATGGTAAAGCCGATGCATTAATTTCAGCTGGGAATACGGGAGCTGTAATTCTTGCTGCAACAAAAAATATTGATAGAATTGTAGGTGTGCGAAGAACAGCATTGGCTACAATTTATCCAACTCACAATTTACAAAAACGGAAAGATATTTTTTCATTGATATTAGATGTAGGTGCAAATGTTCATAATACCTCTCATGAAATAGTTCATTTTGCCTTTATGGGAAATGCTTATGTTCAAGCGATCAAAGGAATAGAATCACCAACTATTGGTTTGTTGAATATTGGTTCGGAAGAATATAAAGGTGGCGAAGTATTGTCAAGAGCAAATAAAATACTTAGATCAATTCCAAATATAAATTTCTTTGGAAATGTGGAAGGAAATGATTTAATGAAGGGACTTGTGGATGTAGTTGTAACTGAAGGAATAACCGGAAACATTGCAATAAAAACGATAGAAGGAATGGCCGGTTCAATGAAAAAAGTTGGAAAAATAGCATTCAAACATAATGTGCTTTGGAAAATGGGAATGGTAATGTTAGCGGCTGGAATTAAAAAATTACAAGATATTACTGACTTTGAGACCTATGGTGGTGCTCCTGTATTTGGGTTTGAAAAAACAGTCATAAAATGTCACGGTCGTTCAACTGAAAAATCAATAAATAATGCACTTGTATTAGCAGCAAAATCAGTTCATGAAGATATGAGCGGAACAATTTCCAGATCAATCGCTAATTATGAACATCGTAGTGGGTTAGAAGAAATTGGTAGAGAAGTGAATTATTAGTATTTCACACATTTCGACAATGCTCAATATAAACAGAGACACACCCAAAATTAATAAAATTACAGATTATAGATTTTATATTATAGATTATTTGATTCACTATTTCTATTTAGCTTTTTACTTTTTCATTCGTACAATTTGGGAAATTCGTTGCAAAAAATCAGGGGGAATTTGTTGCTATAAATAATTAAATTCTGATAAAATCTAATTCTACTAGAGAACATGTCCTTGAGTTGGCTGAATTTAATTAAAAGAATATTTGAAATTATAAATTATTTTATTATATTAATCAAATATGAAAATTGAGTTAATTAAATGTAATAATTTAGGGGTAAAATGAAAAATATTTGTGTTGTAGGTACGGGTTATGTTGGCTTGGTTTCAGGAGCTGGCTTAGCTGATTTTGGTAATAATGTAATTTGTGTTGATATTGTAAAAGAAAAAATAGAGATGCTTAATAATGGGAAAATGCCAATTTATGAACCTGGATTAAAAGAACTTGTTGATAGCAATGTGAAAGCAGGACGATTAAAATTTTCAACTGATATTGATGAATCAATTAGCAAATCAGAAGTAATATTTTCTGCTGTGGGAAC
The DNA here is from genome assembly GCA_030600775.1 of Fidelibacterota bacterium. GTDB lineage: Bacteria > Fidelibacterota > Fidelibacteria > Fidelibacterales > Fidelibacteraceae > TCS52. The sequence continues at coordinate 11,121 of JAUVLI010000037.1, forward strand.
TCCTCCGAGTGAAGGTGGTGAAGCAGATTTGGAAGCTGTTTGGGCAGTAGCAAAAAGATTTGCAAAAAATTTAAATAGTTATAAAGTTTTTGTTAATAAATCTACAGTGCCTGTTGGAACTGGTAAAAAAACATATAAATTGATTGAAAAAGAAAAGAAAAATGATATTGACTTTGATGTAGTTTCGAACCCGGAATTTTTGAGAGAGGGATCGGCAGTAAAGGACTTTTTAATACCGGATAGAATAGTTGTTGGTACTACAAGCGAAAAATCAAAAGAAATAATGAAAAATGTGTATAAATCATTATACATAAGAAATAATCCGTTTGTGTTAACCAATGTTGAGTCGTCTGAATTAGTTAAATATGCGTCAAATGCTTTTTTAGCAACAAAGATAACTTTTATAAATGAGGTTGCAAATTTATGTGATGCTGTTGGCGCTGATGTGCATGTTATTGCTAATGCAATGGGAATGGATGGTAGAATTAGTTCGAAGTTTTTGCATCCGGGCCCTGGATATGGTGGAAGTTGTTTTCCAAAGGATACAATGGCTTACACTGAGATATTTAAGGAACAGGGAATAAGATCAGAAATAGTAGAGTCGGTTATTAAAGTAAATGAAAAACAAAAAGAATTAGTTGTAGAAAAATTGAAAATGTTCATACCTGATCTAAAGGGAAAAACGATTGCTATTTTAGGATTATCATTTAAATCAAATACTGATGATACCAGAGAATCACCGTCAAAAGTTGTAATTAAAAAACTTCAAAATGAAGGTGCAACTGTAAAAGTTTTTGATCCAATAGCAATGGAAGATTTCAAAAGAGATTTCCCGGATTTGAATTATCAAGAAAATATTTATGATACAATTGAAGGTGCCAATGGATTAATTCTTATGACAGAATGGAATCAGTTCAGAAATCTTGATATAGAAAAAATAAGAAACATAATGAAAACCCCAATTTTTATTGATACGCGTAATATTTATGATCCATCTGAAATTCGTGGATATGGTTTTAAATTTGCAAATTCAGGGAGATCAAAAATTTAAAATTGGTCTATTAAAAATAAAAATTATAATAATTAAAATATGGAGATAGAAAAATGGAATTTTCCAAAAAATTAGAGACAAAAGATGTTAGATTTGGTGTCGTTGGATTAGGATATGTTGGCTTGCCATTAGCTGTAGAATTCGCAAATGAAAATTTTAAAGTGATCGGTATTGATATTGATGAGAGTAAGGTAAATAAGTTAAAAAATGGTGAAAATTACATTGGCGATGTAAACGATGATGAATTAAAAAGAGCAGTTAAAAATGGATATATCAAAGCAACAACAGATTTTAGTGTAATAAAAGATCTTGATTTCATTAGTATTTGTGTTCCAACTCCATTGAATAAATTAAAAGATCCGGATATGTCTTTTATACAAAACTCAATGACTGAAATTATTAAATATCTACATAAAGATTTAATAATTGTATTAGAGTCAACTACTTATCCCGGTACAACAAGAGAATTTATGTTACCAATTTTAGAAAAAACGGGTTTAAAAGTAGGTAAAGATATTTATTTAGCATTTTCACCGGAAAGAGTTGATCCCGGAAATAAAATTTATAAAACAAAAAATACTCCAAAAGTATTAGGTGGAATTACCTCCAAATGTACAGAATATTCTAAAAAAGTATATGATCAGGTTTTTGATAAAGTTGTGCCGGTTTCGAGTGCAGTAGCAGCTGAGATGACAAAGTTATTGGAAAACACATTCAGAATGATAAATATTGGACTGGTAAATGAAATGGCTATGGTTTGTGATAAACTTGGCGTAGATGTCTGGGAAGTAATTGATGCCGCTGCGACGAAACCATTTGGATTTATGAAATTTTATCCAGGTCCTGGACTGGGTGGGCATTGTATTCCGATTGATCCACATTATCTTAGTTGGAAAATGAAGAGTTTAAATTATAAAACAAAATTTATTGACTTAGCAGCTGAAATTAATACTGCTATGCCGGAATATGTAATTCAAAATGTTTCAAATGGATTAAATCATCATAAAAAATCTATTAACGGTTCTTCAGTTTTATTAATTGGGATGGCATATAAGAAGAATATTGAAGATTTACGCGAATCACCTTCTATTGATATTTATAATTTACTTGTAGAAAAAGGAGCGAAGGTAAATTATCATGATCCTTATTGTCCTATAGTTAAAGTAGATGGTAATGGTGAATTAAAGTCAAAAAAATTGACTGAAAAATTGTTGCAAAATTCTGATGTGGTTGTAATAACTACCGATCATTCAAATATTGATTATCAATTTATTGTTGACAATGCAAAATTGGTGGTTGATACAAGAAATGTTACAAAAAAATTAAAACATACAAAAAATAAAGTATTAAAATTAGGATTTTCAAAAGGAATAAAACAGTGAAAAAATCATTAAAAATAATTAATATTTTTATAGTATTTATACTATTTACTCAGATATTATTTTCTCAGGTTAGGAGAATAGGTTTTGAAGAGAACATAATACAAAATAATCAAACTAATCAAAATCAAGAAAGTCAATCTGATATATTAGCAAAAGGAATGGAGTTTGATATATTAGAAAAAGCGATTGACCCTAAATCATATATACTTGGAGCTGGCGATATTCTTACTATAAACATTATTAGTGCAAAATCAAAATATTTAATAGTAAGTATTTCACCGGAAGGAGTTGTAGAAATTCCATATATAGGAAATACTAAGCTGGCAGGAATGTCTTTATTTGATGGAAAAAGAGAAATAGTTTCTTTATTAGAAAAGAATATTTTAAATTCAAAAATTGATGTTCAGTTAAAAAAAATGAGAGAATTTAAAATTAATTTAACTGGTGCGGTTATAAATCCTGGATTAAAAATTGTAAAACCGGTAGATAGAATTATTGATATAATTCAAAATGCTGGTGGCCTTGAAAAATTAGGGAAATTTAATAAAATTCATATAATTCATTCTGATAGTACTGAAACAATTATAGATGGATATAAATATGTAAATAATGGAGATTTGAATTCTAATCCTTTTATCCACCAAGGTGATTTAATATTTGTACCAAAAGCCGATCCATTTACTGAAACTATTACTGTTAGTGGTGCTACAAAAATCAAAGGGATCCATCCTTTAATTAAAGGAGAAAAATTATCGGAATTTTTGCATAAGTATAATACTTTTAGTTCAGATATTAGTACTTATTCAGCTAGTATTATACGAAAAATGAAAAGTGGAACACAATATTATACTATTGATGTTATGGGAAATAACCCGGAGATTGAAAAAAAAGATATTATATTAAAACCAAATGATATAGTTGAATTATCAAAAAAATTAGAAATTTATGTACAGGGTAAAGTAAATCGGCCGGGTAGTTATAATTATGTTGGTGGTTATAAAGTTATTGATTATATAGGGTTAGCTGGAGGTAATACAAGTCAAGGGAATGTTAAAAAAGCGGTAATTATTCGTGATAGTAAAACAATTAAAGGATTAAGTACTACTGTAAAAAGAGGTGATATTATTATTGTACCGAGAGCTTTTAGCGATGTTTTAATTGGTGAATTTAATATTTTAGGAATTGTTAGTAGCTTCGCTTCAATTATTCTTATATTTATTTCTATAAAATAAAAATTAAATATTATTAAATAAATATTAATTTAGATCATATCTTGAAAAATTTATCTTTATACTTACATTTTCCATTTTGTAAAAGTAAATGTCATTATTGTGATTTTTACAGTATAGAAAATGGCAATAAATATTTTACTGAATATATCGATGCAATTATTAATGAAATCAAAAGCCAGTCAAGAAAATTAGATAAGAATTATAAAGTTCAAACAATTTATTTTGGTGGTGGAACACCCAACTTATTTTCTTCACACTATTTAATAAAAGTATTGGACAATATACAAAATAACTTTAATGTTAAAAACGATGCGGAAATCACAATTGAATTAAATCCTGAATTTTGTAAAGATAAGTCATTTTTTCACGATTTAAAACTCGCTGGATTTAACAGATTGTCAATTGGTGCTCAATCTATACATAATGATGAGTTGGAATTTTTAGGTAGGATACATAATCATGAAGCGACAGTTAATGCGATTAATCTTGCTGTCCAAAGTGGTTTTAATAATATTTCATTAGATATGATCTTTAATATTCCACAGCAGAAAAAAGATAATATTATTAAAACGATAGAAGAATTTTTGTCATTTAAACCAAAACACATATCGGCATATAGCTTGACAAAGGAACGGGGAACAAAATATTACGAAATGATCCAATTAGGGAAAATAAAAGAAAACCCGAATTACAGAGATAGAGATTATTTCAAATTATGTCATAATTTATTGAGTGAAAACGATTTTTTACATTATGAAATTTCAAATTATTCATTGAAAGGATACGAAAGT
>JAUVLI010000024.1 GCA_030600775.1 Fidelibacterota bacterium
TCCTGGACAATGGGTCCTTTTAATGCTGGAGCAGAGACGATCGAAGGTTGGTTGAATTGGTATTCGTCAAGTAATGGATCTTATGGAACTGTTACAGATAATGATGCGTATACAGGTTCTTATACAGCAGAGCTTTTCAAACCGGACACGACATCATCGACATCAGAGATAGTATATTATTCAGTACCTGCGCCAGTAGAAGAAGGTGAATGGTATAAAGTTGGAGTATGGGTAAAGACTGTAGGTGTAAATGATTCATCAACTTTTGAGCCGACATACATTACAAAAGAACGTCTTGATGAGCGTATTGGTTTATGTTATTTCTTTCATAGTGATGCAAACATTACGGAAGGTTGGTCAACACTTGGTGGCGATAAATATGTATATATTAATCAAACAGAGACTGATGGTGATTGGGCACATTATGTAGTTGCAGAACAAGCACCGGAAGGAGCAACTGGAATATCAGTTCGTGCAAGATTTACATCAAATCCAACAGGAACTGCTTATTTTGATGATTTTAGTGTTAATAAAATGGTTACATCAAGGCCAATAGCTACAGCACCGACAATCTCTGCAAGTAGTAATAATCCAATAGGTTGGGTATCTGTAAATAATGCTAATTTATATTGGAATCATGCAGAAGCTGGAACTTATGCATTAAGTGCAAATGTTAAAACTGTAGGAGTAAACACAAGTCCTGCAAATGATGATGCAAGAATTGGAGTGATTTTTGAATTTAAGGATGCAGCTGGTGCAGAATTAGCGACTCAATCAATTTGGGCAGATCAAAGTACAGCAAACACAGATTGGACGAAATTGACTGGAGCAGCAATTTTAACTGAAGCACCTGCATCAGTAGTACTCAAACTTGTAATGGGAAAAGATGCAACAGGAACAGCATATTTTGATAATATGGGTTGTAATACAACAGATTCCTGGACAATGGGACCATTCAATTCCGGAGCGGAAACAATCGAAGGTTGGTTGAACTGGTATTCGTCAACTAATGGTTCATATGGAACGGTTACTGACAATCGTGCTCATACAGGAGATTATACTTCTGAATTGTTCAAACCAGATACAACATCCTCAACTTCGGAGATTGTATATTATTCCATACCCGCACCTGTAAAGCCGGGTGAATGGTATAAGATTGGCGTCTGGGTCAAGACAGTTGGTGTAAACACTGATGAAAGTTTTGAGCCGACATACATTACAAAAGAACGTCTTGATGAGCGTATTGGTTTATGTTATTTTTTCCATAGTGATGCAGTTCTCGATGAAGGTTGGTCAACACTTGGTGGCGATAAATATGTATATATTGATCAAACAACACTCGATAAAGAATGGGCACATTATGTAGTTGCAGAACAAGCACCGGAAGGAGCAACTGGAATATCAGTTCGTGCAAGATTCACATCCAATCCGACCGGATTGGCTTATTTTGATGATTTTAGTGTTAATAAAATGGTATTATCAAGTTCAAGCGCAACATCAATTGAAAGTAATAAATCTGATATAGTTTTTCCTGATGAGTTTTTGTTAATGCAAAATTACCCGAATCCTTTCAATCCAAGTACCACTATCAGTTTTTATGTACTTGAACAAAATAAGGTAAATATTAGTATTTACAATGTTCTTGGACAAAAAGTAAAAACATTGGTTAATGCAAATTATTCAAAGGGATTCTATAATCAAGTTTGGAATGGAAAAGATGATCATGGCAATATAGTATCAACAGGTTTATATATTTATATAATGAATGTTGGTGATAAACAGTTTGCCAAGAAGATGGCTTTTATTAAATAAACCAAACATTAATATTCTTTCGGAGGTTCATGCCTCCGGAAGAATATTTTTGTTGTAACTTTAAAAAGTAGCTTATGAAATGTAAATATATTTTTGTGTTGTTTTTTCTTATAATTCCTCTGTTTTTATTTGGAGGCATTACAGGAAAAATATCAGGGACAGTTACAGATGATGAAACAGGCCAAGTATTGGTTGGTGTAAATATTATTCTGGATGGAACTAATATGGGTGCTGCTTCTGATATGGATGGATATTTTAATATTTTAAATGTACCGCCTGGTAAATATACCTTACGTGCTAGTATGATAGGTTATAATATAATTGTACAAAAAAATGTAAATGTAATGATTGATTTAACCACTACTATTGATTTTGCATTATCTACAAAAATCATTGAAGGTGAAGAAGTAGTTGTTATTGCCCATGCTCCGATTGTACAAAAAGATGTAACATCAACATCTTTTAAAGTGGGTGCTGATCAAATAGACCAACTTCAGGTTGTTGATTTAAATGAAATTATTGAATTACAAGCCGGAGTAATAAATGGACATTTTCGTGGTGGAAGATCTGGTGAAGTAATGTATATTATTGATGGTATTCCAATGAATGATGCATATTCCGGAGATGTCTCTTTTGAAGTTGAAAATGATATTGTGCAGGAAGTTGAAGTAATCAGTGGTACTTTTAATGCTGAATATGGACAGGCAATGTCAGGAATTGTCAATATTGTCACAAAAGAAGGACAAGATTATTATTCTGGAAAAGTTTCATTTTTTGCAGGTGATTATTTAAGTGATAATAATGATATATTCTTAAATATTGATGATTTTAATCCAATGGCAATAACTAATTCTCAAATGAGTTTAAGTGGACCATTACCTTTTTTCAATAAAAAATTATCATTTTTTATTTTAGGGCGTTTATATGATTCTGACGGTTGGATGTATGGTCAAAGATTGTTTTTACCAAAGGATTCATCTGATTTTAGCGGGGATGAACCCTATATTGAATCAACAGGTGATGGAAAATATGTCTCTATGAATCCATCCTTGAAAAAAACTTTACAGGGAAAGTTGACTTTAAAATTATTTAACAATGATAAGGTGAATTTTTCCAGTTTTTATACTGATAAAAACTATTCGGAATTTGACAGGATTTTTAAATATAACCCTAATGGAAATTATAATCGCGAGAATCAAAGTTCTCAAAATTCAATTCAATACACTCATTTGTTCTCTGCTGAAACTTTTTTGACTGCCAATCTTTCCAGAGCAACTACTGAATATGGTCAATTTGTTTATAAAGATAAAAATGATTCCAGATATGCACCAATGAAGCTATTAACTGGAACAGGATCAAATGGATTTTCTACGGGTGGGATGAAAATGTGGCATCACCATCGAGATAATACAACTGATATTGCAAAATTTGATTTAACAAGTCAGATCAATAAAATTAATAAAATCGGTGCAGGAATGAGTTATAAAAAATGCGATCTCTCATTACATGAATTTCAAATATATTTTGATGAAAATGATGAATTACAAATTCCACCGGATTCCTCTTGGTACAATAATTCATACAATCATAAACCGATAGAATTATCGGGGTATATTCAGGATAAGATTGAGGTCGGAGATATGATAATAAATGCAGGTTTGAGATATGATTATTTCGATCCTGATGGTGAAGTTCCAAAACAATTCTATGATACGCGTAATTCTGAAAAGAGAATAGCAAATACTTCTACTCAATTAAGTCCAAGATTTGGTATTGCTTATCCAATAACAGATAAAGGTGTTATTCATTTTTCATATGGACATTTTTTTCAGGTGCCAAATTATGAATATTTATATATAAATCCAGATTTTGAAGTTTCATTGATTCAACTTAAGGGAGATCAACCTCCTCGTGGTAGTTATAATTCTATGGGAAACGCTGAATTGCAACCTCAAAAAACAGTAAGTTATGAAATTGGAATAAAACAAGCCATTACAAATACAATATCAATTGATGTAACTTGCTATAATAAAGATATTCGTGATTTGATTGGGCAGGAAACAAGAACAGATCTTTTTGGCGGAAAATATTGGCGATACATAAATAAAGATTATGCAAATGTCAAAGGTATTACTCTGGCATTTGAAATATTAGAAACTGGAAATAGCCCAGGTTTTTCTATTGATTATACTTATCAAAGTGCTACAGGAAATGCTTCAAACCCTGCGGATGAGTGGATTAATCAGCAACAAGATCCACCAATACAAACAGAGAAAAAACGAAGACCATTGAATTGGGATCAGACACATTCACTAAATTTATTTATTACTAGCACTGTCAGAGGTTTTCGCTTTAGTTTAATTGGGAAAATTGGTAGTGGAACACCTTACACCAGATCTTCTCCAAGATATTCAAATCGTATTTTAAATGGTGAAAGAAAACCTGTTACTTCAATTGTTGATTTTAATGTTGCAAAAGATTACAAAGTAAACAATTTAGTATTTTCTCCTTTTATGAAAATTTATAATGTATTAGATAGAAAAAATAGTAAAGATGTATATAATTCCAGTGGAAGATCCGACTATGATTTTGATATGAATTTTCAATCCTATACAGGAATAAAAACTCAGGAAGAATTTTTTGTGAGACCTGATTTTTATTATGAACCAAGAAAAATTGTGATTGGTTGTTCAATATCCTTTAATTATGGTAATTAAATCACATATTAAATGGATTAAAATATGAAGAATAGATAGGAATCATTAAATAAATGTGAAAATAGTAGGAAAAAATGAAAAAAAGTGAAATAAAAAAAATACTCAGCATTTTGATATTTGTGATAATTGCCTGTAATTTATATTCGCAAACGCCATTGTCATATAGAGGGAAAAAGGATTATAGAAGAATTGGTGTAATGGATGGAAACCTTGTGTTGACAAAATTTAAAAATTATGGTGAAGTTACAGATTATCCAAATGAACCTTCGTGTAACTGGCCATCATTGGGGAAACATTATTGTGACGGCGTAGCTATTATTGTATCTGTAGAGGTGGAAAATGGAAGTGGAGAATTGATTCATCCTATGGAAACACAATATCGAGAATTTGTAGATAAATCACCTGACGGTATTCCTTGGGGATTCGAACCGAGACCATATTGGTTTAATATGGATGCCAAAGAAAATAGAGTTCCGGCAATGAGTAACGAGCCCTTGAGTTGGCCTGATGAATGGCTTGATAAAGAAGCCGATTGGAATGGCTACTGGAATGGATATTTTGGTAAAGGAATTATGAATGCGGATATGGAAACAATTTTTGTTTTTGACGATAATCCTGATAAGGAGCCCAATTTGTATATGAATTACTATTGTGATGAAACTGATTCTACCAGAGGCGGATTGGGATTATATGTAAAAGCAAGAGGTTTCCAGTGGAGTCATGTTTTAGCGGAAGATTGTATTTTTTGGCTATATAATATTACCAATGAATCGTCTCATAATTATGAAAAAACCTATTATGCTCAGTACCTTGACTGGGGAGTTGGTGGTGTGGAAGATGGTGCCGATGATATTGGCGAATATGATACAGATCTAGATATTGCATATGCTTATGACAATGACGGTTATGGAACTCCGGGGAATTGGTATCCTGTTGGTTATGCCGGTTATGCGTTTCTCGAAAGCCCCGGTATTTCTGATGATGGAATTGATAATGATAATGATGGAATAGTGGATGAAAAAAGGGAAAGCGATAGCCCAGGAGAATATATTAATGACTATCCCTTTGGTTTTTCTGACGAAAATAGAGAGAAATTTCATACTTATTATAGAAGATATCCAACTGCACATTGGGAAGGTGATGAAAATTGCGATTGGGTACCTTATACAGATTTGAATGCCAATGGCGAATGGGATGATAATGAACCTTTGAATGATGATCTTGGAGCAGATGGTGTTGGTCCCTATGATTTCCATTATATTGCACCTGACAATGGTGAGGGCGATGGAATTCCAACCAATGGTGAACCAAATTATAATGAAACAGATCCTGACGAATCTGATCAAATTGGTTTAACAGGATTTGAAATATTTCCCGTGCATAAATATGAATTAACCAATGACGAGGAAAATTGGGGTGTCTTTTCCAAGGCTCCATTACCAATGAATCAAATCCTGCAGCCAAATAATCTAGGTATGTTTTTCTCATCAGGTGCTTTTCCACTTAACGGAATTAGTGACGATTTTCCCTATGGTCAAACTGAGCGATATTCCATGGCACTGCTTTTTGGAGAAGATCGCGATGATTTAGTAAAAAATAAACGCACTGTGCAACAAATATATAATGCTGACTACAGATTTTCAAAACCACCGGCAAAACCGAATCTGACGATATACTCCGGTGACGGAGAAGTAACTTTGGTCTGGGATGATATTGCTGAAGATTCCTATGATCCATTTTTACAGGAATATGATTTTGAAGGATATCTAATATATAAAAGTACAGAAGCACAGTTTTTGGAAAATAAAATTATAACAGATGCTTATGGAAATAAAACTTTTCAAAAACCAGTAAAACAATTTGATTTGGAAGATGGTAAAAAAGGACCTCATCCCATTGATATTTATGGTGTAAAATTCAATATGGGCGAAGATACAGGTTTGAAACATAATTGGATTGATACCGATGTTAAAAATGGACAAAAATATTATTATGCGATTGTATCCTATGATTATGGACTTGTAACATATACACCCAATAGTGTAGAAGGAATTGCTCCATCATTATGTTCTTCAATTATTAAAACTAATGCTCTCGGTAAAATTACTTTTCTGGATATTAATACAGGTGTTGCAACACCACGTCCTGCTGCTGCCGGATATATTCCACCACATATTGAAGGCGATATTGATCATATTGGTCCCGGAACCGGATATATTGATTTGAGAATGCTGGAAAAACATAAAATTTCAGGTAAGACTACTTATGAAGTTGAATTTTTTGATAATAGCAAGCATCACACAGATGTTACCCCTTATTATCAAATCACTGATGCTTTAGCTGATACCTTGGTGATAGATTCTGTTGTTGTTAAAAATTATGGTGATGATAGTCCATTTTTCAATGGATCTATTATTTCAGTTTTTAATGATACATCCATTACAATGGATGAGGAAAAAACTGGTTGGGTTGAGGGAGAATCTGATTATAATATTAAAGTTCGTTTAAATCCTGATTGGGAGGATATTGCAGGTTATAGATTGAATTTGAATCAACCTGCTGATTATAAAATAACTTTTCATGATACGGTTGTAACTTACTCAAATGCATTATTTGGATTGAAATCATGGCCTTCTAAAGTTAGTATTTATAATATAACAGATTCGGTTGAGGTCAACTATTCATTAATTGATAATGATAATGATTCTACATATAGTCATGGTGATGATTTGGTAATTGTGGTTCCTGATAATGATTTTATATTAAAAAATTATTTTTCATGGGTGATTAGTTTTAATTCTGAATTTGAAATCGATTCTTCAAATGGATATAACGATACAACATGGACTACAATTGATCCCCCCAGATCCGGTGATGTACTTTTATTGTCTATAAAAAAACCTTTTCGAAGTACTACTTACAAAATGGTTTTTGATACCAGCAATGTTAGTGGAAATATGAAGATAGACACAAGTTCTGTTGTCGATAAACAAGGTGATGTGTTTAGATTTACATTGCAAGGTGCAGATTCTAGTAATACACTTGCTAAGGAGGAATTGGAAGATATCTGTGTCGTACCAAATCCTTATGTTGTAGCGGCTTCTTGGGAACCGCGAAATCCATACAAATTTGGTAGAGGAGAACGACGAATTCAATTTTTCCATTTACCAAAAAAATGTACAATCAGAATTTATTCTTTGCGTGGATTTCTGATTAAGACAATCGAGCATAACAGTTCAGCAGATGATGGAATGCAATCCTGGGATTTAATCTCAAAAGATGGGAATGACATTGCTTATGGAATTTATATTTATCATGTTGATGCTCCCGGAGTTGGGGAAAAAATTGGTAGATTTGTGGTAATTAAATAATGATTAAATGTAATCAAATATTACTTATTCTTTTATTAACACTTTTAATCAGTTTCTGTAGCAAACAAATGCAGGAAAAGACTGTTGTCGCATCTATTGGCGATAGACAAATTACGGCAGACGAATTTATCCATGCTTATGAATTTTCACCAAGACAAATCACTCAACTTGGAAGAGAAAAAGCTTTTGATATAATTCTTGATGGATTGATTAAAAAATCTTTATTTGCCGATGAAGCTAGAGAACGGGGATTGTTAAGTAATTCATTTATAGAAAATAGTGTGAATTATTTTGAAAGAGCCGCAATAAATAGAGAATTATATTTGCATCATATTCGTGATTCAGTATTTGTAAATGATAAAGAAATTAGAAATGCATATCAAAAAAGTAACACTACCATATTTTTAAAACATTTCATTGCAACTAATAAAAATGATGCTGAAAAAATTTCAAAAGGAATTATTTCGGTTCCACATACTCCATTATTGAATAATGGTAATAATATAAATATTGAAGGCATTGGAGAAGTCGAAAAAATATCATTTAATGAAGTAAATCAGAATTTAGAAAACATAATATATTCTCTTCCTTCATTACAATTTTCTAAACCTTATTATGATGGAAAAATATATCATGTTCTTTGTGTAATAGATAAAGATATTAATGTTATGACAACAGAGTCGAAGTTCATTTCAAAAAAGCCATCTCTTGAAAGTGTAATACGAAAGCGTAAAGAACATCATGCAGCATCTCAATTTGTCAACAGAATAATGGAACCTCAAAATTTGATTATAAAAGCAAAAACTTTGAATTGGATGGCGGAGATTATTAATGATGAGCATAAAGGCGCAAGCAATCCTCAATATTTGAAAAGCAAAGAAGTACAGTTATTATATGAAAAGAGAGAAGGAGCAATATCAAAAGAACTTGGGATTTATAAATCAGGAATTTTAACTGTTGAAGATTTTATAGAAATTTATAGAATGAATCCCATAGAAATTTCATATAAAGATAAATTCAGTATCAGGAAAAGTTTGGAAAATATTGTTGCAATCTATGTCAGAAATAGAGTATTTTCAGATATTGGTATTCATGAAAATCTTGACAGGGAACAATCAGTTATTGATGAAAAAGAATTTTGGGAAGAACGATTGTTAGCAAATGAATTAAAGAAGAATATTTTTGAGAATATTAAAAGCCAAGATGTAGATTCTGTGGAAGTTCAAAAAAAATATAATCAAAAAATAGAAGATTTGGTTCAAGAATTGAAGGATCAAACAAATATAGATATTAATAAAAAAGCATTAATGGCAGTAAAAACTTCGGACTATGGACTGTCAAGAAAAATAGATTTTTTCGCAAAACATTTACAATAAATGTTCAGGAGATTTAAATGAGAAAACTTAGGATTGTAACAATATTAATTATTTTATTTTCAACAGGTTTATTTTCAAAAGATAGATTAACAAATGTTGGAACAACAGCTGCATCTTTTCTAGAAGTCGGTGTTGGTTCCAGAGCAATCGGAATGGGTGGTGCTTTTGTGGGAATAGCTAATGATGTTTCTTCATTATATTGGAATCCTGCTGGATTAGGTGTAATGACAAAAGGTGAAACTGTGTTTGAAAAAGTTGATTGGCTTGCAGGCATCAGTTTCAATTATTTTGGTGCCGCAGTTCCTTTAAGTGGATATGGCACCTTAGGATTTTTTATTAATTCTATGACAATGTCAACGATGAAAGTACGTACCGTGCAATATCCTGATGGAACAGGGGAGGATTTTGATGCTTCTAGTTTTGCGGTAGGTTTATCTTATGGAAAAAATTTGACTGATAGATTTTCCATTGGTTTTAATGTTAAATATATTAGAGAATCTCTATGGCATGAAAAATCTTCAAGTTTTGCTTTTGATGTGGGAACTTTATATCAAACTGGAATCAAGGGATTGCGAATAGGTGCTGCTATCACAAATTATGGTCCTGATATGAAACTTGATGGAAGTGATCTTATAATTTATCATGATCCTGATCCTTTGATAGATGGCAATAATGACAAAATTATGGGAAAACTTTTAACTGAAAAATGGCCACTTCCCTTAAATATGCAATTTGGAATTGGTTATGATATTTGTGATACTAAATATTTGAGAGTCACAACTGCTATTGATGCTTTTCATCCTATCAATAATACGGAAAGCGTAAATATAGGCTGTGAAATAGCTATAGTAAAAATGTTATTTTTGAGAGCAGGCTATAAAGCCTTGGGACAACAGGATACAGAAGAAGGTTTAACTCTCGGAGGTGGTATAAATTACAGACTTTTTGGACAATCCAATATTAAATTGGATTATGCTTATACAGATTTTGGAAGATTGAAAAGCACTAATCGTTTTACTCTTAGATTGGATTTTTAATATTGATAATCAGAAAATAACTTTTAAATATTACACTTAATATGAAAAAACATCACTTCAGTAGAATTATACTTTTTATCACAATATTTATATTATCGTTATCAGCACAACAGATTGATATCAGTAGGATTACATATATGCCTAATTTTCCCACGCCTTATCTGATGAGGGATTGGAAAAAAGTTACTGAAGGATATGATTCATTGGTTTTTGATCTTACCAAAACAGGTGATTATTTACCTTTAGTTTGGATTGGTGATGGTATTAATTATCCCAATCACAATCGATTTGGCCTCCATACAGCTGTTGGAAATACTGGAGCAGAGGCAATCAATATTTTGCCTGCTGTTGTTGGTGCATCTCTAATTGGAATAGACAAAAGTGATCAAAATGGATATAACTGGGTTCTCATGTGTGAAGAGTTTTTCAATAAACGTCAGGAAGAAAATGTTTATCTGAATAATTATGTTGATAATAGTGGTAATGACTGGTGGTATGACACAATGCCAAATATATATTTCTATATGCTTTATGATTTGTATTCAGATATTGGAGATTTTGATTTCCAGTTCACATCTGTTGCAGATAGATGGTTGGAAGCAGTGAAATCAATGAATGGAAGTACAACTCCTTGGACTGAACCATATATGAATTACAGAGCGTGGGATTTATCTTCTATGACACCATTAGAAAGTGGTGTAGAAGAACCTGAAGCAGCCGGAGCAATTGGTTGGATTCTTTATAATGCCTTTACTGAAACAGGTGAAGAAAAATATAGAATTGGCGCTGAATGGTGTTTGGAATTTTTAAGTAATTGGACAACTAATCCTGCTTATGAACTTCAATTGCCATTTGGTGTTTATATAGCAGCAAGAATGAATGCTGAATTGGGTACAGAATATGATATTGAAAAATTATTGAACTGGTGCTTTACTCCTGATGGAAATGTTAGAAATTGGGGTGCTTGTCTTGGTAATTGGGGTGGTTATGATTGTGATGGATTAATTGGTGAAGCTAATAAATATGATGGATATGCATTTTTTATGAATGGCGTAGATCAGTTTGGAACATTAGTTCCCATGGTTCGATATGATGATAGATTTGCCAGAACTATCGGTAAATGGGCATTAAATGTTGCAAATGCATCTCGGCTTTTTTATACAAAATTTCTTTCCGATTCTCTTCAAGATAGCGAAACATGGTCACATCAATATGATCCAAATTCTTATATTGCTCATGAAGCATTAAGAAAATTTGCACTTTATTCGGGAGTAAGTCCTTATGCTACCGGTGATTTTATAAAAAATGATTGGGGACCAACAAATCTAACTTTATATGGCTCTTCCAATGTTGGTATGTTTGGTGGAATTATTGATACAACTAATATTGAGGGAATTCTTAAATTAGATCTTCTTAAAACCGATTTCTTTCATGAGCAGGCTTATCCTTCATTTTTATATTACAACCCGCATAGTGAAGAGAAAAATGTAGAAATTAATGTTGGAACTAATAATTTTGATTTATATGATGCTGTTGAAAATACAGTAATAGAACATAGTGTTTCAGGAACAGATATTTTTACTATTCCTTCTAATGAAGCAAGAATTCTTGTATTAATTCCTGCTGAATCGGAAGTAACTTATGAGTTAGATAAAGCAATAGTTAATGGTGTTGTTATTGATTATTCATCAGGACAAACTGTGGACAATTATCCACCGAGAATCAAAAGTTTATCTACTAATACTCCTGTTCTTGAATTTGGCCAACAATCAAATATTTATTTTACAGTTATGGATAAAGATAATAATGAATTGAATTATATCTGGATTGTTGAAGATGATACATTAACAGAGACAAATTCAATATTGAATTGGATTGCACCGGATTCTGTTGGAATATATAAAATAAAAAGTATTGTAATTGATGGAGAAGGGGCAGTTGCCTCTGATTCAATATTTATGGATGTCGTAGAATCCATAAATCATGATCCGGTAATAGAAAAACTGGAAGTAAGTTCTCAGAAAATTGATTTGGAATCTGAAACAACTATTACATGTGTTGCAACAGATGAAGATGGGGATAAACTTGATTATATTTGGGGAATTGATGCTGGTGAAATGATTGTATCAGATTCAATAATTATCTGGACAGCACCCAATACAGAAGGAAATTATGAAATTCATTGTCGGGTGGTAGATAGTAGTGGTGCAGCTGTCGTTGATAGTATCACTATTTTTGTCAGAGATTTGACAAATCAGGAAGATGATCCAATTTTATATTTTCCTTTTGATGGAAATGCTAACGATTTAAGTGGTTATAATAATCATGGTACTGTAAGTGGAGCAACATTAACAGAAGATAGGTTTGAAAATCTTAATAGTGCTTATTTATTTGATGGAGTAAATGATTATATAATAGTAGGAAATAATAGTATATTAAATTTTCAGGATACAATAAGCATAAGTTTTTGGATGAGAATTGATGAATTTTTTGACACGGAGACATTTCCTATTTCGCATGGTAGTTGGCAAAATCGTTGGAAATTATCCATTATTCCGGAAAGATATCTTAGATGGACTGTTAATAGCACAACAGCTATTAAAGATTTGAATTCATCAACTAAACTTGAGAAAGATAGGTATTATCATGTTGCTACCATTTATGATGGTGCTAACTTTGAAATTTATATTAATGGAGAACTTGATGCTCATACAAGCTTTTCCGGTAAAATTTTACAAACAGATATTGATCTTACAATTGGTCAAATGTTACCCTTGGATAATTCTTATAATTTTAAAGGCGTACTTGATGATATTCGGATATATGATTATGTTTTATCACCTCAACAGATTATGAATTTATACAATGAAAACACTAATAATATTGAATCTAAATTAAATGGTATTCCACAAGATTATTTTTTAGCACAAAACTTTCCCAATCCTTTTAATCCATCAACAAATATTTATTATCAGATACCACAAGAATGTTTCGTAAAATTAGAAATTTATAATATTTTAGGTGAAAAAATTTGTATATTAGTAGATGAAAAAAAAATACCCGGAAAATATCAAATTAGTTGGAATACAGAAGGATTCGCTTCGGGAATATATTTATATAAATTACAGACGAGGAATTTTGCAGGCATTAAAAAATGTATAAAATTAAAGTAATGTTTTATGAGTAAATGGATATTAAATAAAAAATTATATGGTATATTATTAATAGTATTATTAGTAGTAGCATCATGCTCAAGAGAACGAAAAAAAATTGAAACAGAAAAATCTGATATTATTACTTTAAAATATTGGTGTGCAACAAATCCACAGGAAATTAAACTTGCAAAATTGCTGGTAAAAGAATGGAATGAAACTCATAAAGATATATATATCAAGCTCCAACCGATCCCAGCAAGTCAATCTTCTGAAGAAGTACTTTTAGCAGCCATTGCGGGTAAAACCACACCTGATATATGTTCCAATATGTGGCCTGGAGCAATGGATGATTTTACTTCATCTGGAGGATTGGTAAATTTTGACCGTTTCCCTGATTTTTTTGACTATATTCAAAAAAGAGTACCGATTGATTTACTTGAATCTTTCAGAGCCACTGACGGCAAATATTATCAATTGCCATGGAAAACAAACCCAACAATGATGATGTATAACAAAAAAATGTTTAGAGAAGCAGGAATAGAAGGTGAACTACTGACTTATTCTGAGTACATTGATGCTGCAAAAAAAATAACAAAAGATTTAAATGGTGATGGTGATTTTGATCAATGGATGGGATATCGAAATATTATATCCATTTGGTGGCAGCGTTTATTTGATTATTATCCCCTTTATATAGCAGCATCTGGTGGAAAAACATTGTTTGATGGTTCAGAACTTATTTTTAATAATAAAGCTTCTGTAGATGTATTTCGGTTCTTTCATGAGATTTATAAAAATGGATATTTTCCAATTTCAACATTGCAGGGTGACAATTTTATTACAGGGAAAATAGCTACTCAAATTACAGGACCATGGAATATTGCTCATATAGAAAAATTTAGAGATGAGGATTTTGAATATGATATTATGTCTATTCCTGTTCCCGATGATTATGAAGGAAAAGTATATACGAGGGGAGATTTCAAAAATATTTCTATCTTTAGTAACACAAAACATCCTGAAGCAGCTTGGAAATTTGCGAAATATTTGATTAGTCCTAAAAGTGATTTGAAATTGCTGAAAATTTGTGCACAAATACCCATTCGGGATAATTTATTGACTGATTCGTTATATCAAGAATATTTTCAAAAAAATCCGAAAATGATAAAATTTGCCAAACAGGCACCCTATACAAGAGGTGTTGACGGAATTTCGGATTTAAAAGAAATTTTTGATGGAATCTCACAAGAATATGAAAAGAGTGTAGTTTATGGAGTGAAAAGTCCGGAAGAAGCAGTTCGTGATGCAGAAAAAAGAGCAAAAGTAATAATTGAATGGAACAAATCCAGATAATGAAAATATTAAGTAAAATAAAAAATAGTGATAAATCCGGATATTTAATGGTCCTTCCTTATATTATCTCTTTTCTTATGTTTATTGCATTCCCAATTGTATTTTCATTTATATTGATTTTTCATAAATGGAATATTGTTACACCAATGGAATGGGTTGGTTTGAGGAATTTTATTAGACTTTTTCACGATGTCCAATTTTTCAAAGCTATAACAAATACATTAATATTTCTCCTAATCCACATTCCTTTGCAAATTATTGTTGCACTATTATTTGCTGTGTTTTTAGATAAAAAAATTAAATTTCGCGGATTATTTAGAGCAATTTATTTTTTACCGGTTGTAGTTTCCGGTGTAGTAATTACTATTTTGTGGCAACAATTATATGCTTTTGAGACAGGTTTATTAAATAATCTTTTGAATACAATTGGCTTAAACAAAATACCATGGATCACTTCTCCCAATTGGGCAATGCCTTCCATTGCTATTATGGCAACTTGGAAAAATGTTGGATTATATATTATTTTGTTTTTGGTGGGATTACAAGGAGTTCCGAATTATATGTATGAAGCAGCAGATATCGATGGAGCCAAAGATTATCAGAAGTTCTTTTATATTACACTGCCTGCTTTGAATAGTACGATAGTTCTAGTAGTTATTTTATCCACAATCGGTGGATTTTCACTATTTATTGAACCTTTTGTGATGACAGGTGGTGGTCCAATGAACAGCACATTGTCCGCAATATTATATATTTACAATCAGGCCTTTTACTTTGGACATATGGGATACGCTGCAACTCTGGGATTCTTTTTTGCCTTTATTATTTTGCTTGTTGTATTAATACAGAAAAAGTTTATTGAACATAAATGAAAGGTATATGAATAAAATAAATCACATATTAAATAGAGTATTAAGATCAAGAATGTTAAATAATAAATCCGTGAAAATTAGCAAAATTAGCGATCAATAAGAGGACAAGATGAAAAAAGCTTTGATATATATAATTTTAATAGTTGGTGGGATTATGTTTGCATATCCTTTTTTGTGGATGTTGTCTGCATCATTTCGTCCGGATATTGAGATAAGTAATGTTGGACTTTTGTCCTCAAACTTTACTCTGGAGAACTTGAAAGCAGTATTTGAAAAGATTCCTCTGATGCGTGGACTCCTAAATAGTCTGTTTGTATCTACATGTATTACCACTTCTGTGATTTTTTTTGGTTCAATAGTGGGATACGCATTATCAAGATTGAATTTTTTCGGAAGAGGATTTATAATGGGAGTTATTTTATTTACAATGGTAATTCCTTTTCAAATTACTATGATTCCAATGTATATATTAATGGTGAAATTCGGTTGGGTAGATTCCTATTTAGCCTTAATTGTTCCTGCAATGATAAATGCTCTTGGAATATTACTCTTTCGCCAATTTTTCATGAATATTCCTCAGGATTTAATTGATGCGGCGAAAATTGACGGTTGTAATAATTTTACAATTTTAATGAGAATAATTTGGCCAATATCTAAACCTGTGATTATTACTGTAGGAATCATATCATTTATGGGTGCATGGAATAATGTGTTGTGGCCATTAATAGTTATTCGAAATGAAAGTCTGATGACTTTACCACAATTGGTGACACTCTTTAAAGTTGGTGGACAATCAGAGAGTCAGGTTGGAGCACAGTTGGCTGCAGCTTCTTTTTTGGCAATTCCGATTATTATTATTTATAGTTTTTTTCAACGCTATTTTATTAATAGCATGGCAACTTCAGGATTAAAAGGATAAAAAAAGGAAAACATGAAATTAGCAAGAATTAGTAACAAACCAATATTAAAACCAAACAAAAGTCATAATTGGGAAAAGTCCGCTGTTTTTAATTGTGGAATGGTATATGATAATGGCTTATTTCATATGATTTATAGAGCTACCGATATCGGAGGGCATGAAAAATATGGGAAATATGTAAATAATTTGGGGTATGCTGTTAGTAAAGATCTCAAGGAATGGCATAGATTAGAGAAACCCATTTTCGAAAATGATGTTCCACAAGAATTGAGAGGGCAGGAAGATCCCCGAATTGTTAAAATTGATGACACTTTTCATATGACTTATACAGGATTGGGTGATCGTTTCCAAGATGATTATAGAATTTGTCATGCTAAAAGTAAAGATTTAATTAATTGGGAAAGGCAAGGTGTACTACTTGATGAGCCCAATAAAGATGCTTCATTTTTTCCACAAAAAATTAATGGTGAATATCTTTTATTGCATCGTCGTCATCCGGATATTTGGATTTCGTCAACAAAAGATATGAAAAATTTTTATAATCATTCAATAATCATGAAAACAATTCATGAACACGAATGGGAAAGCGAAAGAATAGGTATTGCTGGTCCTCCTGTAAAACATCCAAAAGGATGGTTGCTGTTTTATCATGCGGTTGATTCAATCAATGCATATCGCCTTGGTGTGGCATTGTTGGATTATAAAAATCCACACAAGGTGCTGGCAAGACAATCATATCCAGTTATTGAACCGGAACTTGATTGGGAAATCAACGGTTTTATTCCCAATGTAATTTTTAGTTGTGCTACAGTTGATCATGATGATAAATATTATGTTACTTATGCAGGAGCTGATACTTTAATTGGCGTTGCATTCATTAAAAAGGAAGATGTTATTTTCGATAAAAAAGATTGGCTCATATAAATGAAATTTTTTTTAAGCTTTTTTTATGTATCTATTTTATTATTATTTATATCATGTAATAATGATATAAAGCCTGAGAAAATTAACCTTTCTCATGCGTTATCTTTAGTAGATAGTATTCAGATTGAAGGAAGAAAGATTTCATTTATTCGAATATATTCCAATTATCCTGATTATCATCCTGTTGGAGCTCAGAATGAAGGAATTGCATGTGTTGATGATGTAGGGCGATTTATGGAAGTGTTAGAATATGAAATTTTAAATAATGGTAAAAAGAAATTAATTCCTGTTGCCAGAGGAATGACTGAGTTTTTACTTTATATGAGTAGTGATGATGGAAAATGGAACAACTTCATTTATAAAGATGGTTCAATAAATAAAAAACATAAAAATAGTAAGGCGGAATTTGGCTGGTGGGGAATTCGTGGATTAAGAGGATTAGCAGCATCTTATAAGATTTTTCAATATTCAGATGAAAAACTGAAAAACAGAATTGTTTCTAGGATTAAAGATTGTGATAAATTTGTAAGAATATCACAGCAGGAGCAACCAATTTCTATTTTATTCAAATCGGCCATAGACAGGACTTCCGAATTAATTATAGCTTTAGCTAAATTACATAATTCAGGAGATTTTAATTACTTAAACGAAATCGAAATTTATTCTGATTATATAATGAAAAGGCAGTACAATAATGTGAATCAACCGATAGACGGAATGTATTTTTGTTGGGAAAATATTTGGCATGCATGGGGAAATAATCAAGCTTATTCATTATTGGAAGTTTATAAAATAAATAGAGATCCTAAAATATTAAAAAGTGTAAAATTGTGGGCTGATAATTTTATACCTTTTTTTATTTCCAAAAATTTTCCTCGAAAAATTATAGTGCTATCCGACAACAAATATAAAATAGAAATTTATCCTCAAATTGCTTATGGGTTAAACTCGGTTTATCGTGGATTATCTTCTCTTTATAATATAACAAAGGAACAGAAATATAATAATTCAGCAGAAAAGATATTCGACTGGTTTCTTGGTGGAAATAGTATTAATCAAAAAATGTATGATTTTAATACAGGTAGATGTTTCGATGGAATTTCAAAAGATAGATTGAACCGTAATTCCGGCGCAGAATCTACTATTGAATGTTTATTAACTATGATAAAATATCAACAAAACAATTAAGGAAATTATAAATGGCAAAAGTAGAATTTAGAAATGTTTCAAAGGAATATACAGAAAATGTACGAGTTGTTGACAATTTTAATTTAAATGTTAATGATGGCGAATTTTTAGTACTTGTTGGCCCTTCTGGATGTGGTAAGTCAACAATATTACGGTTATTAGCAGGATTGGAAGAAATAACCGAAGGTGAGATATTTATTGACAATAAATGTGTGAATAGAATCCCTCCTAAAGATAGAGATATTTCGATGGTGTTTCAAAATTATGCTTTATATCCACACATGACGGTTTTTAAGAATATGGCATTTGGCTTGAAATTACGGAAATTCCCCAAAAAGGAAATTTTAAAATTAGTTAATAAAACAGCAAAAATCCTGAATATTGAAGATCTTCTAGAAAGGAAACCCAAACAATTATCAGGAGGCCAAAAACAACGGGTAGCACTTGGCAGAGCTATTATAAGGCAGCCATCTGTATTTTTGTTTGATGAACCCTTATCCAATCTTGATGCAAAATTGAGAGTTCACATGAGAACTGAAATAAAAAAATTGCATAATAGATTAAAAACAACAATGGTTTATGTAACCCATGATCAAACTGAAGCAATGACAATGGGTGATAGAATAGTAGTTATAAAAAATGGAATAGTGCAGCAACTTGGTGCACCAATGAATATTTATAATGATCCGGCAAATTTTTTTGTAGCAGGTTTTATCGGTAGTCCTGTAATGAATTTATTGAATGCCAATATAGAAAACGGCCAATTAATTATCAATAATGGCAAAATTAAAATTCCATTATTAGAAACACAAAAAAAAGTGTTGAGATCTTATAACGATCGAGAAATAATTGCAGGAATCCGTCCAGAAAATATTACTATTGAAAATAATGGTCCAAATTATGTTGGAGTAAAATTATTTCTTGATGTCTTCGAAACCTTAGGCAGTGAGATTTTACTCTATTTAAATGATGGAAAGTCTAATATAATTTGTAAAACTGATAAGTATGATCCTAAAATTAAACAAACTGATACATTAACAGTTTTTTTTAATGTTGATAAAATGCATTTTTTCGAAAAGGAATCAGGAAATAAAATTTAAATTCAACAATTAAATCTATAGCTAAAAATTAATATTTTTACATTTAATATAATAAAAATTATTTGCTACTATATCACTGGTTGTTCTGAATATTTTCTGAAAGTTGCCGCCAAATCAACACTTTTGAGAAAGAAAAATTGTTTGCCAATTTTATATTCAATTGATTTAAGTTCATCTACGACTTTTGTTAAATTACCTAATAAATCAGTTTTTGCAGTACCAATAAAAAC
>JAUVLI010000041.1 GCA_030600775.1 Fidelibacterota bacterium
CTTTTAGATCTGGCCTATAAAAAACGCTTAAGCTATTTTTTAATTGCTTTCTTCTCTGATTGAATGCTGTACGAACAATCTTATGGAAAAAATCCAAATCATCTATTTTATATTTTAACTTTTTATTAAATTTCATCTCAATTAATGTCGATTCAACTTTGGGAATTGGCCTAAAAACCTGATTTGATATTTTAAACAATATTTTAGCATCACAATAAAGTTGATTATAAACAGATAATATTCCATATTTCTTTGACTTGGGGGCAGATACTAATCTTTCGGCAAACTCTTTCTGAATCGTTATTATTGCTGAATTTATCTTTTTACGATGTTGAAACATTTTAATAATTATTTGACTGGAAATATTATATGGCAAATTTCCAACAATTTTATCAATTGGTAAAAAATTTTTCCAATCAATCTTTAGAATATTACCTTCAATTACTTTAATGTTTTTATTATCTGAATATTTTTCATTTAATAAATCTGCCAATTTTGTATCCAATTCTATCAATACTAAATTACCGACAGATTGTGATAAATGATCTGTTAAAGCTCCAAACCCCGGACCAATTTCAACAATTTTTTCATTATCTTTTGGATCAATATATTTTATGATTTTCAAAATCATATTTTTATCAATAAGAAAATTCTGCCCGAGTGATTTTTTTGCTATATGATCTTGTGAATTCAATTGTTTTTCCTAAATTCCTAACTAATCTTTGTATCTTTATGTTTTTGCGTGAAATTCTCAAATATTAAACAATTTTTCTGCATTTTGAGTCGTTATTTTTTCTACTTCTTCAAGTTTAATATTAAATAATTCTGAATATTTTTTCGCTATTTCAATAACGAAACTCGGCTCGCAAGTTTTTCCTCTAAACGGTACCGGAGCCATAAATGGTGAATCGGTCTCGATCATCAATCTTTCTAACGGTAAATTGGAAGCAACTTCACTGGCTTTTTTACTAAAAGTTACTACTCCTGTAAATGAAATCAACATTCCTTTTTCCAGAATTCTCTTTGCAAATTCTAAATCGCTAGAAAAACAATGCATCTGTCCATTAAAATAATCAACTCTTCCCATTATTTCCAAAACATCATAATCGGCATTACGATTATGAATTATTATCGGTAAATTTAATGATTTTGCCAACTCTAACTGTTCTTGAAATTTTCGTTTTTGTATCTTTTTTTCTGAATAATTTCTGTAATAGTCCAAACCAATTTCACCAATCGCAACAACTTTTTTATTTTTAGAATACTCTTCTAAAATTTTCAAATAATTATCATCTACTTTCTCACTATCGTTAGGATGAATACCAATTGCTGTAAAAATCTCTTCGTATTTTTCTGACAAAATTATTGACTTTTCAGAAGATGGTACATCAACCGATGGAACAATTATTTTTTCTACTCTATTAGAAATTGCTCGTTCTAAAAATGGTTCAACATCATTAAAAAACGGATCTAAATTCAAATGTGAATGTGTATCTATAAACATAAAAATCTATGAAATCTTTTTCATGTCAAATCTTGGAAAAAGAGCTTTAATTTTACCGATTTTGGTTCCACTTTTAAGTTCTGACCATTTTAGCAATGTCTCTGCTTTATCTCCATTATTCAAAACCGTTAAAAAATCATTCATTTTAGAAGACATCACAGGATAAAGCAATCCCGCTGCAACTCTTAAACTTGCCAAAGCAGAATATAAAATTGTGCCGGTTTTATCCAAATCTGACTTCGCAATTTTCCATGGTTCTTCATCTTCCAAATATTTATTTATCGAACCCAAATAAGAAATTATTTTATTTAACATTTCGTCAATACGAAAATTTTCTAACAACGAAAATATATCTTCAATCAGAATATCAGAATTATTTTGAAGTGTTTTTTCGTTTTTTCCTAAATTCATTTTTTCTGGAATTTTGCTATCAAAATATTTATCTATTAGTTTGAAAATTCTGTTTATCATATTACCGAAATCATTAGCTAAATCGGAATTATATACTCGATAAAATCTCTCCTTGGAAAAATCCGAATCACCAAATAACGGACCATTTTTCATTAAGAAATACTTAAAAGCATTGTCTCCAACATTTTCAAAATATTCTCTAACCGTATCAAGATCAATAAAATTCCCGAGCGATTTACTCATTTTTTTACCTTCACTCATCCACCAACCATGTGCAAAAATCGTTTTCGGCAGCTCAATCCCAGCAGCCATTAACATCGTAGGCCAATAAACGCAATGTGTTGTAAGAATATCTTTTCCGATAAGATGAACAGCAGGCCAATAGCGTTGGAAATTTTCATCATCTATTGAATATTTTATTGCACTTATATAATTTATCAAAGCGTCAAACCAAACATAAGTAACATAATCCTTATCAAATGGCAATTCAATTCCCCAAGAAAGTCGAGTTTTTGGACGAGAAATGCATAGATCTCGCAATGGTTGTTTTAAGAATCCAAGTACTTCGTTGCGACGATTTTCCGGTTGAATAAAATCTGGGTTTTCCTCTATATGTTTAATAAGTTTCTCTTGATATTTGCTCATTTTGAAATAATAATTAACTTCACTTATTTTTTTTACTTCACGATATTTACCCTCTTCATATTCCTTCTGAGTAATAAATAATTCTTCCGCAATACTATACCATCCCTCATATTTACCCTTATAAATTTCTCCCTTTTCATATAAATCCATAAGTATTTTTTTAACAATCCTTTCATGTCGCTTTTCTGTAGTGCAAATAAAATCATCATTCCTTAAATCTATTTCTTTCCAAATTTCACGAAATTGTTTTGAATATTTATCGCAATGTTCTTGTGGAGAAATATTATTCTTTTCTGCTGCCTGCTGAACCTTTTGACCATGTTCATCAGTACCAGTTAAAAAAAACACATCTTCGCCTTTCATTCGATGATAACTTGCTAATACATCGGCAAGAACAGTTGTATAAATACTCCCAATATGCGGCTCTGCATTGACATAATATAACGGAGTCGTAACATAAAATTTATTTTTCATTTTTAGATAATCACCTGTTTATTTTTCTAACAATTTAATAATATTTTCCATAATTGATTCAATATTTCCCTCACCTGAGACCGTCACTAACAAATCATTCTGTTGAAAATATTCAATTAACGGTTCTGTATTTTTTTTATATACTTTCAGTCGATTAATAATTGTTTCTTTTTTATCATCACTGCGTTGATATAATTTGCCACCACATTTTGAACATTTTTCGTCTTTTGGTAATCCATCAAGATAATTAAAAATCGCTTGACAATTTTTACAAGTCCATCTATTTGTCAGACGCTTTATCACCTTCTCTTCTGCAACATCAACCAATATTGCTGCTGATAAAGGTGCATTTTTTTCTTTTAACATTTTCATTAATGCTTCTGCTTGGGGTTTTGTGCGTGGGAATCCATCTAAAATATATCCCTTACCTTCTTTTTCAAACTTATCAATATATATTCCTAGAATATCGATCATTACGGCATCCGGAACTAATTCTCCTTTGTCCATAAATTGCTTTGCCTCTAAACCAACGGGACTTTCTTTATTAATTTCACTTCTAAGTAAATCGCCTGTTGATAATTTTTCTAATTCCATCTTTTCTTTTATAATATCCGATTGCGTTCCTTTTCCTGAACCTGGAGGCCCTAATATTATTAATCTCATATTTTATTCCTTTTTTTAATAAATCTCTAAATTTCAATATTATTCAATAATATACTATTCTTAAAATACAATATCTATTACAATATTTTTATTATTCTCTATAAATAATTAGTAACGAACGAAAACGAACAAAATTTCACGTCCCAATACATTAAAGCTACGGGATATTCTGTGTTAAGAAGCAAATGAAAATGAAAAATCATTAAAATAAGGATCAAAAAGAATTTGATTTCAAATTTGAATATTTATCAAGATGTTTATTAATACACTATTCAACTTTTCCTATCTGTCTGTCATAAGATTTTGTCGTTTGTTTAACCATTGTTTTTATTTGTGAGTTTTGTACATTTTAAATATATGTTTTTTCACTTGCACATTTACTTTTAAGTATTCCAAATGTCTGGTTAAAGATTTTAATTTTATAACTTCTCCGTAATTTAATTACAACCTCAGCCTATCTCGATCACACTTATGGGCTTTGTAAAATTATTTATTCCTTCAATTATCCGGATTGAATATTAAATATTTTTTATTTATTAATAAAATCTTTTTCCCAAACCGGGTCTAACACCTTTGCAAGTTCTTTATCGTACTCAATCATTTGCTTATGATACCTTTCACTATGCAAAGCCTCTTCCGCCGATTTATCGATCGGTTTAACAGGATATTTACCTGTAATTTCGCAAAATTCTTTGTGATGGTCCCTGATAAAGCAAGGCATTATCCTGTTCTTGATCTCTTTTCTATTTTTTAGAAATCCATAACTCTTTTGCCAGTCTCTGATGTCCTGAAAATATTGAGATTCTAAAACAGTATTCAAATTGCCGCCATTTTTATAAACATCGCAGATATTGACGGGAGAGTAGGGAACAAATACACAGGGTGTTACATTACCATTCCACTCGATATAGAGATAGCCGCCTCTTCTTCCTCCAGCCATGCATCCCCAACTCATATATCCATTGTTCCAGAAGTCAACATAATCATAACCAAGCTCTTCATTAATTATTCTGCCTCGTTGATACATATAGAGCCGTTGTTCAGGAGTAACAAGATATTCCAAATCAATTCCCCTGCCAATCGGCATATACTGAAATAGCCAGCCGTATATTGCCTTTTGTTGTTTAAAATAAAAATCAATGAACTCATCCGATACAACTAATTCTGCATTTTTTCGAGTTGCGGTCACGGAAATGCCAAATGGCACTCCACATTCGCGTAGATTTGCCATGGCTTCGAGAATCTTATTAAATACTCCTTTGCCTCTTCTCTCATCAGTCTCTTTTTCGAAACCTTCTATTGATATTGCCGGCGTTGCGTTGCCTAATTCTGCTAATCTTTTGGCATTTTCTTTGGTAATAGTTGTTCCATTCGTATAGATCAAGAAGAATTGATCACTGTGTTTTTCCAGAATATCAAACAAATTTTTTCCATTATCGCTCCACAGAAATGGTTCTCCACCGGAAATGACAGTAAAATAGCTATTCCATAATTCTACCTTTTCGGTCAGAATTCTATCAAATGTTTCCCAATCTAATTTGGCAAATGATCCTTTATGGCTGGCGGCATAGCAACCCTTACATTTTAGGTTACACTTTTGGGTTGGGCTAATTGTAATGAAGGCGGGGATTTCCCTACCTTCCTGTTCAAAAGCCTGATCTCTTGTACCCTTGCCATTGAACATAATATTGCCGACAAAGTTTTTAACAAGTTTTCTCTGGTAACTTTTGGCAAGCAATTTTTCATCCATTCGTTTTCCAAAGGTTCTCAAAAGATTGCGAAAGAAGCAGTAATGAGCATACTTTTCTGCTGGAAACGTAGTATCATCATCATTATCGGCGTTCATTTTCCGAATTTTGTTGTCGATGATAGGAATAGCTAACTTTCTTACAGAACTATTATTAATCATTTTCAATGATAACTCGGTTATTCCTAATTTTGTCAGTTCTTTTGTGCTCTTCATTTTTTCCTCCTGTTAATTGTTAATACTTTTTTATTTTGTCAATAGTTTGTTTTCATAAAAAGCTTTTTGAGCGGCTTTATATCCGATATCGATAATTTCTCTGGCTTTGTAGAAATCAAAAAATCCCACGGAAGGGACGTTTGGTTCGATTAAAATATCCGGTCTGTATAATTCTATAGTAAGTTGCACTAATTTTCTTTGAGTAATATAAATAGACTGGTTCAGTACTTTTTTTAAACCAGGGACATTATATTTTCCTTTATTTGTCAACAGCTTCTTTACCCATTTATAATCTATATTTAGCGCCTCTAACTTTTTCCGCATAGCAGATTTCATTTCAGCAGTAAAAGTTGAGTTCTGCAAATTATTATTTTCTTTCTTTTTACCTGTATTTGTTTTGTCCAACAACGGAATAACATTTACTGCTATTATAAAATCAGCGCCCATTTTGCAAGCAACATTAATTGGCAGAGGGTTTGCCAGCCCGCCGTCAACAAGTATCTGGTTGTTGTAAATTACAGGCTGAAAAATGATTGGCACTGAAATGCTGGCTCGTATTGCTTCAACCAAATTCCCTTTGTTAAAATCAATTTCCTCTCCGGTGAAAATATCAGTCGCCGTTGCTACAAAAGGAATTTTAAGATTTTCAATTTCAATATCACCGACTGTATCTTCTATAAATTTTTTTACTTTCGTCCCGCTTATCAGACCGGATTTTGAAATAGTCGGAAGAAAATATTTTACTGATGATGCTAAATCCGTTTTGAGCGCAATATCTTCAATTTCATTAATGCTTATTCCGGCGGCATAAGCACCACCAATCATGGCTCCGATACTGCTGCCGACAATATAGTCTATTTTTATATCCATTTCTTTTAAAAATTTTATAACTCCTATATGAGACAGACCCTTTGCGGATCCGCTACCTAGAACCAATCCGACTTTCTTATTTTTAATCATTTTTCTTACCATTTTGAAATCATTTATTTCTAAAAATTTTTATTGCAAGCCACAACCCAAAAAAAGCGGCGATAAGATAGCCAAAAATTCCAAAAACAGACAGATCAAATATTTGCGGACCATTATCACTATGAACTATTAAAGAAAAACCAATAATAAGTGCCGAAATAATTAAACTAAACGATAGGCGGTTACCGGTTCGATTTAATCCTGCGATAAGATCATCTAAACCGCGATGCTCAAACTGAATATTTAATTTGCCTTTTTTAACTTTTGCCATAATCAGTTTAACTTCCGAAGGTAGTATTTTAAAAAGACGGGTAAACTCATCAAGTGTCGCGACAAATTCTCGTAAATACTTGCGGGGATCCAGTTTACGGATCATCATTTTTTTTACATAAGGTTTTGCCAAAGTAATCATATCAAATTCCGGATCCAAAGCTCGGCCAACACTTTCCTCGGTAACCAACGCTTTACCCATTAAAGTCAATTCGCCAGGCAATCGGATATGATAATTCCTCATGAGCACGATCATTTCATTGAGAATTTTTTTCATATCAAATTGGTATAAAGGTACCTGATAATAACGATCGAGGAAATCAGATAAATCCAATTTAAAATTTCGAATATCCAGCGTATTTTCCATAACACCAAGATCAATTAATACACTGATTATTTTTTTAACATCTTTTTTAACAAAAGCCGTAAGTAGTGTTCCCACTGCTTCCATCTGTTCTTCGTCAAGGTGGCCAACCATTCCAAAATCTAATGGAGCAATGACATTGTTGGGTAAAACAAAAATATTTCCGGGGTGAGGATCGGCATGAAAAAAGCCATGCTCAAAAATTTGTTCTAAAACCAATTGCGCTCCATTAACAGCAATTTTTTTTTTATCCAAGCCGGCAGCTTTCAATTCATCGATTTCCGAAATTTTAATTCCGTCAATATACTCCATCGTCACAATTCGATCAGTTGTCAGTTCCCAGTAAACCTTCGGCATATATACTGTTTCATCATCTGAAAAATTTCTCCGGAAACGCTCAATATTTTGTCCTTCCCGATAAAAATCCAGCTCACGTCGAATTGTTTTAGAGAATTCATTAATTATCACGCTCGGGGCAAATAAATGACTTTCCGGGATGCTCTTTTCTATCAATTTTGCTAAATTGAACAGAATACGTAAATCGGTATCAATCGTGTTCTTAACATTCGGCCGCTGAATTTTGACAATTACCTGTTCACTGTTTTTTGTCACAGCGCGGTGAACTTGTGAAATGGAAGCCGATGCTATTGGAGTTTCATCGAAAAAGGAGAATAATTGTTCGACGGTTTTACCCAGTTGCGTTTCAATTTCTTTTATTGCCTTCTCAGCAGAAAATGAAGGAACATCGTCCTGCAGCTTTTTGAATTCTTCAATATAACTTTCCGTCAACAGATCGGGGCGAACACTCAGTATCTGTCCAAATTTAACAAATGTCGGTCCTAATTCCTCAAAAGCCATACGCAACCGCCCAGCTATTGAAATCTTTTCAAGTTGACTTTTTTTTAGATTCTGATTTTTATATTTAAATGCCTTAATAAAAAAATTGATCTTGAGCTGGCTGATAATACCTCCAAATCCATACCGAAAAAATACGGATAAAATTTGGTGGTAACGTTTTATATTATGATAACTATGAGTTAATCTAATTGACGACATTTAAAATCTCTTAAAATAATGGTTTTAAAAATACTTTAATTATTGATTCTTTAGATCACCGATTTTTTTCTCTAATCTCTCTATATCTTTACGAGAAGGAAGATCAAATTTTTCGATGGTTTTCTTAACTGCAATAATCACTTTTTCATTGAGTACTTTTTCTTGTTCTTGCGCTTTCGTCAAAAAACTACGAATAGCTTTAGATCGTTCATCTTCTGCCAATTCACCTTTTTTAATAAGTTCATCAACGATTTGTTCGACTTTCTCTTTACTGAGAGTAACGGTTCCCAAACCCATTAACACTACTTTTTTAAATAAATCAAACATTAGTAACTCCTCCTTTATTGTTATTTTATTATTTTAAATTACCTAAAACCTTCATTGCTTCTTTATATCCAATTTCAATAGCATCTTTTCCACGATAAAATTCATACAAATTTATATTTCGTGTATCTGGTTCTATAACTAAATCTGGTTTATATAGTTCAATTTGAAGTTGCGCTATAACATCTTGTACTATCCGTAAAGTATTTTGTGATATTTCTATTATTTTCGGCACTTGGTTTTGTTTATCATGTTCCTTCCCATCTGCTTCAACTGTATCTTTATCAATATATTCAGAAATTTTGTTAGCAATATTTTTTAATGTAAATTGTCGTTCCCTACTAGAATCCGAATTTACAATTTCAATATACTCCTTTTCATCCGAAGATAACATAGCATGAATTACATGAACAGCAATAATATAATCAGCGCCCATTTCACGAACGACATCTATTGGCACAGGGTCAACCAACCCACCATCAACTAAAAGCATATCTTTATATTTCACAGGTGTAAAAACTATTGGTATAGATATACTTGCACGAACAGCATTTAATAAACTTCCTTTATTAATAACATATAATTTACCTGTATCAATATCTGATGCTGTTGCAGCAAAAGGAATCGGCAAATCCTCTATTCTTTTATCATCATAAAATTTATATAAAAATTCTTCTACTTTTTTCCCATTAATTAAACCGGATGTAGATAATCCGGGAACAAACAATTTCATAGAAGTTTTCCAGTCAGTATTGATAGCAATTTTTTCAAGCGTGTCAATTGGAATACCAGATGCATATGCGGCACCAACAAGTGCTCCCATACTGCTTCCTGCAATATAATCAATCTTAATTCCTGCTTCTTCTAATGCTTTAATAACACCGATATGAGCAAGTCCCTTTGCTGCGCCTCCACTAAGGGCAAGCCCAATTTTAAGATTATTATCCTTTAATTGATCATAAGTATAATTAGCTTTATTGACTTTTGGAGATTTCTTATTTTGTGTAAAATTTACAGCTTCTAAATATGTATTTGTAGTAAAAATAAAACAAAATAGAAATAAGATCAATTTCTTTATGTTATTACCAAAATTATTATTTAAATGAGTCATATTAATCCTTAATGTTTTTATATATATAATCACTAATTTTATCTTCAGCAATTTTACAAATATCTTTTCGTGATAATTTTTTTGAAGTTATGTCATAGTAAGAAATTTGTGGCAAATCAACAACACTAATTTCTATTGATTTCAATTGCAATAATTTTAATATATGTTTTATTACATGTCCACTCGTATTATGGAATACAACTTGATTAATAGTATCTTTATTAGGCACTTTTCCATTAATTGATTTAACACAAATGACAACTGGAACAACATTTACTTTTGTTGTATATGCTAATTCAAAGAATGAAGATTTAAACCTGTTTAATTTGAATCCATCGCCAGTAGCACCTTCTGGGAAAAAAGCAATATTTACATTGGTATGTTTGATAATATCAGTTGCCTTTTTTATAATATAAGGAATAGTTTTGTTACGATTTCTATCGACAAAAACAAATCCCATAGACATCATTATCTTACCAACAATCGGCATTTTTTCCACATCAACATTAGATATAACAAGGCATGGAGAAAACGCCATAAGTATCAGAGAATCCAAATAGCCCCAATGATTGGAAACAATAATGCTACTAGATATATTAAAATTATGAGATCCACTAATTTTCACGCCACAGATAGCCAGTAAAATTTTAGATGTTCGCCTAACCACATATTTTGTATTAATCTGGATAAAACGCCACTTACCTGAAAATACTATAACTATTCTTAATAAAATACTGATAATAATCCCGATACTCACAACTGTTAATAACAATATAGTTCGAATAATTGTAAAAAAGTATTTTAAAAATAAATTATAAATCCTAATAATAATTGACCATGATAATATTGTGGTAACCTTCTTGATAAAAAAATTATTTGCAAATTCCATTTAATAAAACCTCTGTCATCAAATTTAAACGTTTGTCCGAAAATTCATCCTTTCCTTCGGCAATAATTAAAAACTCTAATCCTCGTAGTGTTAAACTAAACAATTTGGCAATTTCATCAATTTCTATTTCATAAAAAACATTTTGATCTACACCTGCTTGAAGTATTTTTGCCAATATCTTATTTTCTCCATCATAAAAATCTTGTCTGAATTTTTTTATACTTGAATAATGTTCAAGATATTTATCAGTTAATGCGGAGTAAATATTTGACAAATTATTTAGATAATTAATTCTTGTGATAATATATACCCTAATCTGCTCTTTTGGATTATTAGCTTCCTTTATTACTGTATTTAATCTGTTTTTCAATATTTGTGATTCTTTTCGAATCACCTCAGTGAATATATGTTCTTTACTGGCAAAATAATGATAAAGTGTTGCCTTACCTATACGCGTTGCCTTTGCAATTTCATTCATTGTGGTTTTATTAAGTCCAAAACGAGAGAAAAACTTTTCCGCGACTGCTATAATCAGTTTTTTTTTGTCTTGATATTTTCGTTTTTTATAATATTCGACCATATTTGTTCTCCGGTCTAATATTACTTATTTTTATATTCAATGTCAAGTAATTTTTTAAAATCTTGAAAAAAATAATCTCTCAGTTCAGCTTTTTTAATAAAGATAAAAACAATTGATAACATTTGGTTTCATATACTACATGTTAAAACGCCATATATTTTAAATATTACCACAAAACCTAAAAGAATTTTAAATGGTTTTAACTAAAAAGAATAAACAAAGTTAAAAATTGTTAAAAAATCCAAAAATAAATTTGGAATTTTTTTAAATTAATTATATATTTCGTGGTTATTTGATGGTTGATCATTATATATGGCGAAGTAGCTCAGTTGGTTAGAGCATCGGAATCATAATCCGAGTGTCCGGGGTTCAAATCCCTGCTTCGCTACAATCCTTAAATAAATGTAGTCATTTATCTTATATTTTCAAGCAACAAGTCTCAAATTTCAATTTTCTGTTTCAATTTCAATTAATAATTATTATCTTTTGTAAAAATATTATGTTTGAATTATGATAACAAATTGGTACACATTAGAAAAATTGGCTCTTTATTTAAATGAAAAACTTTCAGTCGAAGTTATTTCAGAAGCAATTACATTTAATAAAAACGAATTAATATTACTAAATATAAATCCCTATAATCCATCAGTAAAAATTAATCTATTCAATCCATTTCAATTCATTTTACTTGAAAATTTCTCTAAACCAAAAAAATATATAAAAATATTTCCTGATCTCAAAAACGATATTATTACTTCTGTAAAAATAGATAAGAAAGATAGAAATATTTGGTTCAATCTTAAAAACGGTTCTGCAATTGTAGTGATCTTTCGTTCAAATTCAGGAAATGTCTTATATTTGAATGATACGGAACAGATCTCATTTAAAAAGTTGAAAAACAAACCAATGGATAAAATTCATTTCTGTAAGGAAAAGCCAATTTTTACAGATATTTTTGATAATTTTAGATTTAATAATTTTTGGAAAAAGAATTATGATAAATTCTTTGGTATAGGATCAGATGAATACAATGAATTAATAAAAATAATTAACAATTCAAATGGGAATATTGTTGATGGTCGTTTTGTTTTGAACAGGAATTCAGATGAAAAAAAATTTAATTTAGAGACATTTTATAAAAATTATAAGAATTTTATTATAAAAAAATTGATCAATAATAATTTTGATAAAGAATATTCAAAAATAAAAACCAAATTACTCGATCAATTACAAAATGATCATAAATCAATAAAACATTTGGGTAATATTGATAAGCTTGATAAACGAATCGAAAAATTTAGATTTTTTGGGGATACGCTGTCTATATTTCAAACAAAAATTAATGAATCAAATACGGAGTTTGAAATTCCAGATATTTATCAAAAATCTCAATTTGAAAACACAATAAAATTGCAACCAAATTTAAACATTCATCAAAATATCAAATATTATTATGATAAAGCGAGAAAATTAGAGAAAGAGAAAATTAAAAATATAAAAGAAGAATCTTCATTAAAAACCCAATATAAAAAGAATTTAAAAATATATAAATTTTTTGAAAAAATAAATAATTACGAAGAATTAAAATTATGGGAAGAGAGCAATAAGGCACTTTTACAAAAAATTCACAAAGCCAAAAATAAGCAAAAAGATAATAGCCGAGTTCCATATAAGGAATTTATTACAAAAAACGGTTGGAAAATTTGGGTTGGGAAATCGGCGAGAGATAATGATAAAATGACATTTGAATTAGCAAATAAAAATGATCTGTGGTTACATTCTCAACATACAACCGGCTCGCATGTAATTATTCGTAAAGATGGAAAAAAAGAAATACCAATGAATATTATTGAATATGCGGCAAAATTGGCAGCTCGATACAGCGATGCAAAACATTCTAATTTAGTTCCGGTCGTTTATACAATTAAAAAATATGTAACAAAAAGAAAAGGATTCACAGCTGGAAAAGTTACATATCAATTTGAGAAAAATATTTTAGTTAATCCTCTTGAGTTATGAAAGATGACACGAATTTTTCTGACTGCACTAATTTAACATTCTAATTTATTCGAATGGAAATGACATAAAAAAATAATAACTGTTTTAATGATTTATTTTCTTTCTATGTGACTTTGCGCTTCGGCGATAAAGTTCTATTGATTGATTATTCATTTAATAATAATTTCATCACCGAGATATTTTGGATCTTTTCCTATACTCAAATCGATAAATACTTTTATTCTTGCAAATATTTCTCTTACTCTCGTTCGTAAACTTCTACTTATTGAAATATCATCTGCATTAAATCCAATTGCTTTAATACCATTCTTTCTTGCAATAAATACAGCTCGAGCATTATGAAATTTTTGGGAAATAATTGTAAATTCTTCTTGACCAAAAATAATGTTACATCTTAAAACAGAATCCCAAGTCCGAAAGCCAGCATAATCAAGATAAATAACATTCTTTGGAATTCCATATTTTACTAGTTCTTTTTTCATAGTAACCGGTTCATTATAATATTTTTCACTATTATCACC
Organism: Fidelibacterota bacterium; assembly: GCA_030600775.1. Classification (GTDB taxonomy): domain Bacteria; phylum Fidelibacterota; class Fidelibacteria; order Fidelibacterales; family Fidelibacteraceae; genus TCS52. Next base: position 13,764 of record JAUVLI010000041.1, read on the forward strand.
ACTTAAAACAATATATTTAATTTTCCCAGATTCATACAGTTTTGTCGCAGCAATTATTCTATTTTTAAAATATGGGTTTTTTTCACCGGTAAGAAAATATTTACTTGTTCCAAGAACTAATCCCACTCTATTTTCAGGTATTGTTTCAATATCGTTATATAAATATGATCTTGATCCAAAATAAATTACTAAATTAATAATTGTTACTATAATGATCAATAATATAAAAATAAATGTTAATATGTTTCTAATTTTTTCCATACAGTTATTTTAACTATTTTTTTTTATATTGTCATTGATTTGTATCACATAATAAAAATAACTTTTTATAATTAATTTTACAATCTTTTAATATTTTTTATAAATATTAACTCGATGATATATAGCGAATAAACTGAAATTCAATTTAAAACATCTATTTTAACTTCATACCTGAATGTTCCTTGTTTCCTGCCCGTAACAGATAAAGATATTGGGTTTCCCTGTTTCCGATCTCCTTATTTTAAAAGCTTCGCTTTTTTGCATTAAGACGCCTGCCCTGTAACGAAGTGTATCAGGGCTTAATGCACTCCAAAAATAATATTTACCACCGAGTTTCACCGAGAAACACCGAAAGA
>JAUVLI010000110.1 GCA_030600775.1 Fidelibacterota bacterium
AAAGCTGTTAAAATATATCAATATAAAATTACTGATGTAAAAACAAGTTCAGTTAAAATGGATTAATAAAATAAACATTTTATATTTTGTTTTAAAATATTTATACTAAAAATAGTGTTACTGAGTATATTAAAAAGAAAAAATGAAATTAATCTTTTAATTTAGAATTTAATAAATTAAACGAAGAAAAATTTGACGGACGAAAGAAAAGTTTGAATAATTGATTAGTTTAACAACCAAATAATTTACTTTATCAACACCATCTTCTTAACTTCCGAATATTCCGGTGTCAATAATTGATAATAATATATTCCACTTGCAAATTTATTTCCATCAAATTGAACGGAATGTATTCCGCTATTTTGATTTTCATTGATCAAGGTAGTAACTTTTTTTCCAGCAAGATCGAAGATATTAATTTTTACATGTGTATTTTTTAGAAGATTATATTTTATTGTAGTCATAGGATTGAACGGGTTTGGATAGTTTTGATATAGTGTATAATTATTTGGAATTGTTGGTTCATCATTGATGGCGGCTGGAACAGATTTTACAACTCGCAGATCGTCAAAATATATTGTACCAATATTTGGAGAAGTTCCATTATTATTATAAGTCAAATGTATACTGTCAAAAATAAAATTTCCATCTAAATTTCCATCGGATACTGTAGGCCATGTGCCTGTGCTACTAAAATCCCAAGAGACGAGTTTCCAACCAATCCAAGTGATTTCATACCATGGACTAACTTCTGTTCCGCCATTGTCATCTACACAGAATCTGAATTTATTTCCGCTTCCATCACCAAAAATATAGACCTGCAAAATATAAGAATCATTAAAATTTACTGATCTTGGTGTTCCGCCTGCGAGATATTCTCTCAATAACCATTCATTTTTTGTAGTGTCGAAACCGTATTCTAATTCCATTGATTTTTGACTTCCGGTCAGCAGATTTAGATAATTATAATTCGTTCTAATTGCAGAATTTACCAAAATTCCTGTAGTGCTTCTACTTAATGATGGTGACCACCAATTAGAAGTTAAACCGGATTCGAAATCATCAATTTCCGTAATTTCATATTTATTTGAACCAGTCATAAATGTAAATTGCAAATTTGACGGCATTGGATTTCCAGAAAGATCTTCTAATCCCTTATAAATTATTCTCTTATAAATTTCATCGTGTTGTAATTTTTCTTTTGGAAATAAGTGAATTATACTTTTTCCATTAACAACATTATGGACAACATTCAGAGGAACAGAAGAGTGATTTGAATATTTTTCCAAATAAAATTTGTCTGAAGTTACCAATGTATCATTTAATTCTTCATCAAAAATATATTTAAAAATTGGATGTAATCGTATGCCACTTGAACTTACACCGGGATAAATAGAGGAAATTGATGGTGCGGTCATGTCTTCTTTTCCTGTTGTAAAGGTTATTACAATTTCTCCACCACTTGTGCCGTTTCCATCTGCATCGAATGAATATCCCCATCTATCTTTTAGTGAATCAGAAATTGTCAAAGTATATGAATAAACGAATTTTAAACTGTCGGAAGTGATTTTTATTTTTCTGTTATCATTTTCATAAGTGAATATTAAAGGAATACTCGGTGAAATTGTGATAGCAGAACTTACAGATGAAGTATCTATTGGTTTGTTGAAAGTCAATTCGATCGGATCCCAAGCTGGTACGCAAGAATCACCGTTTGCTGGAATACTTGATAACAAAGTTGGTGGAATACTTGAAGAAAGTTTGAAATCTTTAAAGTTAAAAAAGTTACTCCCGACAACTACAGTTGCAGAATCGCTATGATAACCGTCTGCTTCAACTTTTACTTGATAAGTTCCGGTTGCAAGTGAATCGAAAAAGTAAAATCCGTTGTTATTGCTATCGCCGTTATAAACAATATTTCCCGGAGTTAAAGTTGCTGTAATATTATCTATTGGTTGTTTTTCATCTGCAGATGTGATAGCATAATAACTAACAGTCTCATAATCATCTCTAACCAATCCCGCTATATGACCTATTCCATAAGGAGTTTTATTAAAATATTCGATGAAGGATTGTGCCAATGCCCATGCTTCTTTTTTTCTATAATCAATATTTAATAGGCGATAAGATTCTGGAAAATAATCGTGAAATGATCCTTCGCTAATATTTGCAGGCATATTTGCCGGATATAGAACTCCGTAACCATAAGTCCAACCCGGATTTAATGTCAAATCTCCAATAGAAACTGCACTTGTTGTTCTATTTGCAGTATGTATTCTTTGAGATAAAATATTTGCCATATCTTTAGATAATTGTCGTCTTGGAGCATTTGTATATCCATTGAAAATTGCCATAGCGTAATTTGTTTTGCCGTTAAAAGCATTGCTATGAATAGATAAGAAAAAATCCACATTATTTGAATTTGCAACTCCAGCTCTTTGTAATAATGATTTATCATCAGGATAGTAATCACCATTACCTGTTCTTGTAATAAATACTGTAGCACCAAGATCTTCAAGAAGTGCTTTAACATGCAAGCCTTTTGTGAGATTACTTTCAGATTCCCAAAATCCGTTTGACATACCTCTATCATCGCTTTCATGTCCACTATGGCCGGGATCAAGACATATTCTTATTCCACTTAAATCTTGTGAAAAAAGTGAAGTTGTTAATATAATACCTATTATTAAAATATATTTTTTCATTTTTTCTCCAAATTATTTAGTTATTTTCAAATTCATTATAAAAATATTTCCAAGTGCATTATGATAAACTAATTTTTTGGAATCAGGCGACCAAGACGGATACATTTCAATTTGATTATTTGTATTTGTTAACTGGAATTTGTTTTGTCCGTCAGAACTTACGATAAAAATTTCAGAATCTGTAGTTCTGTGTCCATCATCTTTATCAATCATATAAGAAATCCAATTTCCGTTTGGTGACCATTTTGGTGAATTTGCCTTGCCTAATTTAACAAGAATATCGCCTTTCAAATTTGAAATATAAGTTCCACTTCGTACATCTGTAAAAAGTAATTTTTTCCCATCTGGTGAAATGCTTAGCCAAATATAATTCCCATTTCCAATTGGATCTAATATTTTTGTTGTTCCGTTTTGTATCAGTGAAATTTTTGTATTATCAATAAAGACAATCGGCTCATTTGAGGTATTTGCAATTATTGGATTAGAAGATTTTTTCAGTGAATTTTGTTGAATAACATTAGCTTTATTATTTAAAATAAAACTAATATTTCCACTATTACTCAATTTTGGTGGAAGCAAATTCCTTTGATCTTTGAGAATTATTTGTTCACTTTTCTTTTCAACATTTTGTGAAATTAAGGTGGAAAATCTTCTTCCATTTACAAAATTATCAGTTCTAAAATAAATTGTTTCACCATCTTCAGAAAAAGTTGGTTCATATCCAGCACCGGAATGATCATTTAATTTTGTTATAGCTTTTTTTTCTAAATTATAAGAATACAATCCTTGATAATTTGTTTTTGAAAAAATAATTTCTTTTCCGTTAGGATTGAATTTTGCGAAATAATAGCTTTCGCCATCAGTTGGGATTTCTTTGATAGATTCAACTTTTACATTTTGTGCGAATGATAGCGAAAACAAGGTAAGTATTAAAATAATTTTTTTCATAATAACTCCATATTTTTAATTTAACTAATATAAATAAAATATTTTTTATATGTAATAAAAATATATTTTAAAATAATATGGAAAATTATGAAACATCGTAAACGAAATAAATTATGGAGTAAAACAACCGTGTTGTTTTGATAATTTTGAAGTGATAGATTTTGGAGTACATCAACCATGTTGATGTGTTAAATTTCGATAGGAATTTACTCTTTTGCGATGACTTTGTCATCGCATTGCATTATCACGGATAATGCACTCCATAGAATACACTCCATAGAATACACTCCATAAAAAAATTAAAAACTCAATAATTCTCATTGAATATATTCCATATTATTTGTATCTTATAAATAAATAAAAAAGAGAGAAATTAATGGAAATGAAAGCAAAAGATTTACAAAATTTAATCGAACAATTTCATTCTAACTTTATTCAATATAAAAATTCTAAATACGATGAGGCAAATACGAGAGTTGATTTTATTGATAAGTTTTTTGAATTATTAGATTGGGATGTAAGAAATGTTGAAGGATTTTCTGAAGATTATCGCGATGTTGTTCGTGAAGATAAAGTAATAATTCAAGGGAAACCAAAAGCTCCGGATTACAGTTTCAGAATCGGAAAAGAACGAAAATTTTTCGTGGAAGCAAAGAAACCATCCGTAAATATTAAAGAAGATACCGCTCCCGCTTATCAAATTAGACGATACGGCTATACTGCAAAAGTTCCACTCTCAATTCTGACGGATTTTGAAGAATTCGCAATTTATGATACGAGAATTAAACCAAACCAAAATGATAAAGCAAGTGTCGGTAGAATTTTCTATTGTACTTATCAAGAATACGAAAAAAACTTTGTATTTATCTATAATACATTCGCTAAAAATTCAATTCTGAAAGGAAGTTTTGACAGATATGTTACCGAAAATAAAAACAAAAGAGGAACTTCCGAAGTTGATAAAGAATTTTTGAAATTAATTGAAAATTGGCGAAATAATCTTGCGAAAAATATCGCATTACGAAACCTAAATCTTTCAATTTACAATCTAAATACCGCTGTGCAAAAAATCATTGATAGAATTATTTTCTTGCGAATTACCGAAGATAGAAATATGGAAACTTATGGTACTTTGGAAAAATTGACAAGCGATGAAAATATTTATCAACAACTTGTAAAAACATTCATCAAAGCAGATAAAAAATATAACAGCGGACTTTTCAAACAGTCAAAATGGCTGAACGAATTGCAAATTGATGACAAAATTCTGAAAAATATTATACAAGAAATTTATTATCCGAAATGTCCTTATGAATTATCAATTATGCCAATAGAAACACTTGGTAATATTTACGAACAATTCTTGGGAAAAATTATTCGGCTAACTCCATCACACCAAGCAAAAGTTGAAGAAAAACCCGAAGTGAAAAAAGCCGGTGGCGTCTATTATACTCCGCAATATATTGTTAATTACATTGTGAAAAATACAGTTGGCGAAAAGATAAAAAATAAATCACCTGAAAAAATTGATGAAATAAAAATACTCGATCCAGCTTGTGGTTCGGGAAGTTTTCTTGTTGGGACTTATCAATTTTTATTAGATGATCGGCTGAAATTTTATACTGAAAAATTAAATATAAAATTGGCATTGAAAAAGGGAAAAATTTATCAAGTTGATGCGGAAACATTTCGTATCTCAATTGCAGAAAAGAAATCAATTTTACTCAATAATATTTTCGGTGTGGATATTGATAAACAGGCAGTAGAAGTTACAAAACTTTCGCTATTGCTGAAACTGATGGAAAATGAAAACACAGAATCGGCTGATTCGCTTTTTAAACATAGCGATCTTCAACTTCTGCCAAATCTCTCTGACAATATCAAATGCGGTAATTCGCTTATCGGCTCTGACTTTTATGACAATACACAAATTGATATGTTTGACGATGCGGAAATTAGAAAGATAAATGTATTTGATTGGGAAGATGAATTTGCGGAGATTTTTGCAAGTGGTGGGTTTGATTGTGTTATTGGAAATCCGCCGTATGTAAGAAGTGGAATTTTTGATAAAATTATAAAAATATATTTTTCTAAAAAATATATATCAGCAATAAGACAATATGACATATATGTTTTATTTATTGAAAAAGCTATTCAATTACTAAAAAATAATGGTAGTAATGGATATATCATATCAAACAAATTTTTAATAGCAAACTATGGTTTTGAATTAAGGAAGTATATTTTATATCATTCTAAAATTATAAAAACTGTTGATGTTTCAAATAATAATGTATTTAAAAAAGCATCTGTTTATCCATGTATAATGATATTAGAAAAGGAACGAAATAAATTAAAACGAAATAATAACAAAATTAACTTTGCAAAAAAGTTTTCTAAAACAAACATTAATTATGTAACTAAAAAACAATCATTATTTCACAAAAATGATTTTTTGTTTGATTTTGATACAATAGGACATAAATGGATTACAAAAATTGAACAAAATATTAAATTAGGAAATTTTGCAAAGATTACAAGAGGTTTTAGACCACCGCCTATTGAGATGTGTAATAATAATACTACAGAAAAATATCTAATTGGAAAAGATATAAAAAAAGCCTATTACTTTGATTGGAGTGGAAATAAAGTTAATTATATTCAAAAAAAAATTCCAGAAAGCAAACCAATTGAAATATTTAAAAAAGAAAAAATATTATTTAGAGATATCGGATTGCATTTTAATGGAGTTTATGATGAAAATGGATATTTATGTTTAAAAACAATTTATTTTATGTTTTTAAAAGATACAATTAACCAATATACATTAAAGTATTTTTTAGCAATTTTAAATTCTAAATTATT
>JAUVLI010000038.1 GCA_030600775.1 Fidelibacterota bacterium
CCCTTGACAAATATCCTAAGGTGTACTCGCCATCATTCGAGATATCATTTAATCTAATGCTCAAACTTTCTTCCTGAGCAAAAATGAGACGTTCTTCTAGTGTGACTATGTTAACACTATACAGATTAAAACCTCCACCTACCCAACCTACCCTTTGATATATTATTTCCGTATCATTCCTCCACAAAGGGTTCCAACCATTCCATGTTAAGCGATACAGTAAATTACCTTCCATATCCATCAACCACAGGGGCCAATATTCCAATGTAGAACCTGGGCCTCCTTGAACCACAATTTTTGATTTATCCGGCGACCAACGAGCAAACATATAGCCTTCGGGATAATACACGTCATCACTATTATTATGATGTTTGATAACTTTTATATCCGATCCATCAGGTTTCATTGTGCATATTTCTCTGAATTCTCTTGAGCTACGAATAAAGAGAATCCTTTCTCCTTCCTCGTCGTTTCCTGTATTAACCGGGTTTTTGGTACAAAAAGAGAAAATTAAGACAATCAACAGAAAAGTGGGAAACAGTTTATATAATTTCATTAGAAAACCTTTTTTAATCATTGTTCACTCCTTTTTAATTTTAGTTGTTGTGGGGTTGGAGTATCAGATAAATACTCATTGATGATTGAGTTACTCATTTCATATATTTTTTGCGGTTTGTTTTTTTTGAAATACTGCTTGGTAACATTTTTTCTATTTAACGAATCATTATCAGTTTTCCAATCCATAACCAGGGTATTGGAGCGTGTGATACCCACCCATAAGTTACCATTCTGTAGTTCTCTAACATCTTTTTCCATACCAAGTATTTTACCGCTATAACTAAATTGAAATATGTATTCTCCAGTAGGAAAATATGGATATCCTTTTAATAGCACAGTTTTTTGGATAGATTGACCGGGTTTTAATTTTGTCAACCAATCCAGCGACCAATAGTCTAGTGAAGGTACTGTTGCTGTTACTTTCCACCTCGATTCATAAAGCCTTTTAGTCTCTAAATTTTGAAAGACAGGACCATTTGTAAACCGATGGAATAGTTCAGTTCCCATTTTGTCAGGATCAAGCACATATAGATTATTCATGTCGTTATTTGTTATTGTGAATTTGTAGGTGATGGTGCTTGTATCTGCATTATCAATATTTAAGATTGCATCGGTAGTATCAAATGTGACACTAATCCCGCCACGATACAGTTCTGTATTAATCAATGCATCTTTTACATCCTGATTGTTTTGTGGAGAATCATGATATAGCCACGACCAATCAATGAATAGTATATCGGATGGATATCCGTTATTATAGCCATCGAATATTTCGGGAGCTACCCAATAATGGGATAAAGCACTTCCAAAAAAACCCATATAACATCTTTGATCATTTGCCAAAACTAAAAAAGGTTTATCTGCCCATTCAGGAGGAAATTCAGTAAACTCGTCATTTTTCCAATTTGGAAAATAATGAGTTTTATCCTTTTTTAAATATATGCAATGGCTGGACCAATCATAATATTCAATATCTTCATCTGAAATCCATGGTTTTGAATCAAGAATTAATTCTGACAAATCTACTTCTAGTATTTCACCAATTTTTATAGTCTGATCTTTTAAAAAATAAATAGCGAAGCTCTGATTTTCTTCCAATGGCTCGGCAGGGTTTTCCCAAATGGAGCAAGATATTGTAAGAATTATTAATACAAAAAGAACTATTAGTAGAGAGATAGTTTTTGTAATATATTTCATAATATGCTTCATTTTATTGTTTATTTACATAGTATTTAATTTTATACTCTAATTTTACATATCCATTACTCATACATATCCATTACTCATTTACATTTTACAATAATATAATCCTATTGTCAAGAAAAATATAACCAGTTTCCAGTTTCCCACAAGGACATGTTCTCTACCCTCGGTTGATTGATATAAGAGTATTAGGAGAAAAAAATAAAGGGAAAAGGGGAAACGGAACCCGGTGAAATATTCAGCAAACTGAATTTTACGGGTCGGGAAATGGAGAATGGAAGTGAATTTTGGAGTGCATTAACCCCTAATACGCTTCGTTACAGGACAGGCGTGTTAATGCAAAAAAACGGAACTTTTTATGAAATTATAAACATCTAAATTTCTTACGAAATTTAACAAAATAACACGCCTGCCCGATGAAATGCGAGGCATATTTCTGTCGGGGTTATTTTACTCCATAAAAAACTTCCGAAGCCATTCACAACTTCAGAAGTTAATCTTTCAAATTTCAAATCTTACTTCAATAAAACCAACTTCTTCGTAAAAGCAAAATCATTAGTTACTAATCTGTATAAATATACTCCCAAACTGATATTTGATGTAATGAGTAAACATTTTAAGGAACGCACGCAGACAGGTATTAATAAATAGTAGGAAAAATTATTTGCAACTTAAAAATAACTTCATTAATTTTACTTCTACTAGGGAATATGTCCTTGGGTTGGCTGATTTTCATTTCATTTTTCATCACATATAATTTAATTATTCTTCTGTTTCTTTGGTTTTTTTCCCAAATTCAGGATCAATTGGCAAAAATTTAATTATTATAAAACCAGGAATAGTTGCAATTAGTACCCACACAAAAAAGTGTTCATAACCAATAATTTCTTGTATCCATCCACTTACCATTCCGGGAATCATCATTCCCAATGCCATAAAACCAGTAGCAATTGCAAAATGAGCTGTTTTGTATTTTCCTTCCGCTACTTGTATCATGTATAACATATAAGCAGTGAAGCCAAAACCATATCCGAATTGTTCAATCGCAACACAAATATTCACCACTAAGAAACTATCCGGTTGAACTTGTGATAAAAATATGTAGACAGCATCGGGTAGATTTATAGCTATCACCATCCACCAAATCCAATATTTTAAACCATTTTTCGCTGCTGCGAATCCGCCAAGTAATCCACCAAGTGTTAATAGTAATATTCCAACAGTTCCATAAATTATTCCATATTCGGCAGTGGTCATTGCCAATCCACCCGCTTCCTGTGCATCTAAAATAAACGGCGCTGCAAGTTTCACTAATTGTGATTCGCCTAATCTAAATAGTAATAAAAATGCAATTGACAGACCTATCTTATCTTTCTTAAAAAATTCGACGAATGTTTTTAGGAAATCTTTTAGAAAATCTTTCACATTTTTTTCATTTCTAACCGTTTCTATTTTTGGAATTGCAAATTTATGATAAATAAAGAATAACAAAAATAATCCACCCATTACTGCAAAAGTGATAACCCAAGATAATTTAATATTTCCTGAAGTAGCTTTAAAAACAGCGGTAACATTATTATCTAATTTTGAATCTAATCTTATTACTGCTATTCTCGGTTCATTCCAATTATTCTCATTGAACGAAAACCGTGAACCGGTAAGCAAAGTTGAATCTGTAACTAGAGTAATATTTTTATTACCTTTGTCACGACCAAAATTTACAACTACTTCCTCATCTTTTTCAGGTGCCTTTGACAAATGAAATTTTAATATTCCAATATTTCCGGACTTCTTTTTTATTTTTACTTCTTTCTTCCCAAAATTATTTCTTAAGAATTTTTCTAATGGACCTGAAATTGCTTTGCTCCATAAGGATTGCTTTTTGTTTTCAATTTTATTGATATTTTCAGTTTTTTCATCTTCGGTTTTTTCAAATTGCTTATTCCAATTATCTACATAATGTAAAATGGAGTCAACATATTCTTTTTCTCGAGTTATAATTGGAATAGCCAAATTTTCCGGCTCACAAATGAGTTTTAATTCGCCTTCTTCTGCTATAATATCATTTTTTTCTTCAATAATAATTTCTTGCTTTACATTATTATTCAAATCAGCAGTAACATTAATTTCAACACTATTCAAACCACTTTGACTCTCTATTAATCCTGCAAGAATTATTATTAATCCCTGTCCGGTAATCATTGCAAATCTGTAAAATGTACTTCTAACTCCGACAAACCATGCCTGCTTATGTTTAGATAAACCTATCATATAAAATCCATCAGCAGCAATATCGTGAGTAGCTGAACTAAAAGCCATTAACCAGAATATACCAATTGTAATTTTAAAGAAATTCGGAGCTGGAATAGTTAAGGCAACTCCACCTAAACTTACTCCTACAATTAATTGCATTGTCAATATCCAAAATCGTTTCGTTCGCAATATATCAACCAATGGACTCCAAAATGGTTTAATTACCCACGGAAGATATAACCAACTTGTATATAGTGCTATATCACCATTGGAAATTCCCATTCTTTTATAAAATACAACAGATGCGTACATTACTAATGCGTAGGGAATTCCTTCGGCATAATACAACGATGGCACCCACCGCCAAGGTGATTTTTTCAACTTGTTTTTTTCGCTCATAATGATTTCCTTTCTCTAGTTTTAGTTTTCAATTCCTTAAATGTGCTCTTTTTATTTTGCCAATAAACTATTTCGAAGTAAGCTGAAATTAAACTTACATTTTCCTAATTAATAGATTTTTACATATTCTGAATCGGGATAATAATGCGATAAAATTTCTTCTGTTTTGTATCCTTTTAATGACATTCCCAACGCTCCAATTTGACACATTCCAGCTCCGTGCCCCCAACCTGCTCCGTAATAAATGAATTTGGTCGATAAACCATTATTATCTTTCTCATCTTTTATCACAATGGCCGAACTAAATAAAAATTTTGGATGTAAAACCAATCGAACATTATAATCTTTGTAAATAATTTTTTTCATTATTTTATCATCTACATCGACATATTCAATTTCCAATTCTAACATTCTTCCGGAACCAGCTCGTTTTCTTGGTGTAATTTTTAGAACATTTTTTACATTAAGATTTAACTTTTCATTAAGATTTTTTGTTAATTCTTCTTGAGAGATCTCTTCTTTCCAACGGAAATATTTACCTTCTTCATCAACATTTCCTAAATATTGTTTCAGCTCCTTTTCATCAATAGTATGCGGACTGCAAAATGTTTTTGGATTTAAAAATATCCAATCGGTCGCATTTTCCTCTTTAGTTAGATCAACATTAAAATTAGATTGTTTTGGCATATCTGGTATATTTTGCATGTATGGAAGCGGTTCACCTTCCCATAGGTTTTCGAATCTTTCCATCATTCCACCGCAGGATTTAGAATAACGAGCATCACATATTTTTTTATCATACATTATTACCTTTCCACGCGTATTTTTCGTCCCTTGTATAGAATGCATAGTTAAGTTATTTATTCCCTGATATCGTTGACAGCAATCATCATTACAGACATCAATTCCAAGATCAATATGTTTTTTTTCTACATTTGCTAACATCCACGAACGCGCAACTACCGTTTGTACTTCAATAAGTGCCGTCGGACATTTCGCTCCCATTTCAGAAGTTGCGACACACATTAAATAATCTTCTAACGGCAATTCGTTAACTAACAATAAATTTTTATCTTGAACTTTAATTTCAATTGTATCCGGTAATTTCACTTCAATCTGTTTCTTCCAATGAAATACTCTTCCCGCAACGACTGGTTTTACAACAACATACGCTTCTTCTATTAACTTCTTGAATTTTACCTGATCGCAATTTTCATATTTCTTCGTACCAATTTCACAATTTAATCTATTTTCTTTAATATTAATATTTACTTCTTGTTGTCCGATATTAGATTTTTTCCCATCAATCTCAATTTTATAACTACTTTTTATTGGAATATTTATTGATACATTTTTCTGTTTATCTTCCGGAAGGATAATTCCTACTCTAATATTCGGTTCTTTTGTTGGTATGGTATTTGGTTGCAACATTTATATTAAACCCTCATTTTTTATTTTTAAAATATAGGAAATATTTATTTGAATTCATAAATATTATTAACTTATTTTGTTCATTTTCTCATTTTGCCTTCTGCAATTCTTCTCTGATCGTAAAAAATAATCTGCCTATTAAAGCCGGTACATATACATTTTTACTTGAATATTTAATAGTTTCTTCGACCAGATCAATTATCTTTTCATAAGAAAATTTTTGATAATAATTTGCAAATTTAGTCAATTCTTTTAATAGATAATTATTAACGACAAATTCATCAGATCCGTCAGTTGCAATAATTTTTGCATCTCGCAACCAAAATAAAATTAATTGTAATTTATTAACGAACTCATTATAATCAGTTTTCGCTAATTTACTATATTCACTAACTAATTTCGTTAGATCGATCATTGTTGTCGATTTGTCACCAATTTTCGAACCCATCATCAATCGCCAAAAATTCAATATTTTATCATCTTCTTCGGAAAAATCTCTCGTCATTAATTCCTTAACTTTTCGTATATTGCCATTACTTAGACGAGCAATTCTATTTTTAGCAGAGGCATCAATGTCCTTTCCATTTAAATATTCGATAATTTCCTCTTCCGGAACTGAATTGAATTTTATCACTTGACAACGCGATTTTATTGTCGAAGGAATTATACTTAACTTCTCTGTAGTCAACACAAAAACCGTCTGTGGCGGTGGTTCTTCCAGAATTTTTAAAATCGAATTGAATGCTTCTATTCCCAACTGTTCGGCCAAATTGATAATTATTATTCGCCATCCGAATTCGATTTTAGAATATATTAGATCTTTTTTTATCTTTCGAATATTGCTTATCAATATTTGTTTCGCTCCCTGCATTTTCAAACTGGAATACGGATCTTCTTTTAAATTACCAATAATATCTTGGTATTCTTCAAATTCATCGTCCGATAATCCGGTTAAAGGATCATCATCTTTTGGATTTTTGCCGCGAACCGTTGCAAATATCAATTGTAGATTCGGATGATTTATTTTTTTTATTTTTTTACATGAATCACAGACACCACAAGCTGTATATTCCTGCTGATCCTCGCAATTTAAAGCAGCTGCAAGATTTAACGCCATACTGATTTTTCCACTTCCCTGTGGACCGGCAAATAAATATCCGGTGGAAACCATTCCTCTTTTAATAAATGTGGTTAATTTGGAATAAATCTTTTCCTGTCCGATCAGTTCAAATAATTTTTCTCTTTTCATTTTATCCTGCATTTCATCTACTTTTCCAACAATTCTTTTGCATTCTGCATTGTTACATTTGTGATATTTTTACCACTTAATAATGATGCAATTTCTTTAATTCTCTCTTCTTTATTTAAAACCTTAACCTTCGTCATAGTTCGCTTGCCTTCAACAAATTTATCAACAAAAATATGGTTTTTACCTAATGAAGCAATTTGTGGTAAATGTGTAATACATAAAACCTGATGAAATTTTGTTAACGATTCTATATGTTCACCAACTATTCTACCGATCTTTCCCGAAACACCGGAATCAATTTCATCGAATATTAATGTTCCAATAGAATCCGCTCCAGCCAAAACAGTTTTAATTGCAAGCATAATTCGAGATATTTCACCACCAGAAGCTACTTTAACCAATGGTTTGTAACTCTCGCCAACATTGGTTATTATCTGGAATTCAATTTCGTCAATTCCATTGTTTTTTGGTATAACTTTCTCATTCTTAAATTTTATATATTTATCGTTTGAAGCCAATTTATTTGAAAATTCAACTCTAAAATTAGTATCTTTCATTCCCAATTTCAGCAATTTCTTTTTAATATTTTGAGAAAACTTTTCAGCAGTTTGTTCCCTTTGATCGTGAAGCTCAATTGCTGCTTTTTGCAATTTATTTCTCAATAATTCTAATTTTTCCTTTGAGCTTTTTAAACGAGAATCAAAATCAGTTCCTTCATTTATTTCCTGTTTTAATAGCTTATAATATTCACAAAGTTCATCATAACTTCTGTTATATTTTCGCATCAAATAATTTATTCTACCAACGCGTTCCTGCAACCATTCAAATCTATCATTATCGTGAGGAATACTATCACGATAAGATGCCAATGTTTGACCGATCTCCCCTATTGAAATCAGTACCGAATCCATTTCTCGCAATAAACTTTCGTTTTTATTGTCAATTGAATTTATTTCTTTCAATTTTTGGTGTAAATTTTGAATTTCCGATAGAATTGATTCATCATTTTCATAAATATTAGTAGCAATATCATTTGATAATTCTACTAATTTCTGTGAATTTTCCAAAATATTCAATTCAGCAATTAAATTATCTAACTCGTCTTTTTGTGGATCAATTTTACTCAATTCATTATAATGAAAAATTTTTAACTCTAACGCTTGCAAGAATGATTCCCTATTTTTCAATAAATTTACATAATCTTTATATTGCTTATTAAATTGAGTGTATATTTTAAAATAATTTTCTTTTTTGTTATCATTCGGTAAATAATTATCCAAATATTCCAAATGATTTTTAGAATTTAAGATCCTCTGATTGTCGTGTTGACCGTGCATTTCAACTAAATTATTTCCGATTACTTTTAATGCGGAAATTGGTAATAATGCATCGTTAAAAAAAACTCTCGATTTACCACTTTTAAAGACCTCTCGTCTAATATTTATTTCATCATCTTCAACAGGTAAATCGTATTTTTCAATAATTTCATTCATTTCTTTATTTTCGGGTAACAACTTAAACTCGGCTTCAATTATTGCATTATTTCCATTATTCCCAATCATAGTCGTATCTGCTCTATCGCCCAAGGTCAGACCAAGTGCATCAATAATGATCGATTTTCCAGCTCCTGTCTCACCGGTAAAAAGTGTTAGTCCTTTATTAAAATTTATTTCCAATTTATTTATTATTACGAAATTATTTATTTTTAGATTTTTTAACATGTTTCAATTATAGTGAAAATTAGAAAAAATTCCAATTAATTAGTTTGTTTTATGGAAAAATTATTATAAATTTTTATAATTAAACACAAGGAATTGTTATGAAAAAACTAATCATATTCATTTTATTTTCAACAGTTTCGTGTTCTTTGTTTAATAGTAATGAAGAAGAGATAGATTTTCCAAGTAGAGTATATTCTGTAGAAGTTGATAACTATGTATGAAAGAAGAAGGAAAAAATATCAAGAACGCATTAGAAAATGCCAATTAATATATCTTAGAAAATGATTTTACTTCAAAAGGAATATTATTGTATTAATAAAAATTCAATAGATATAATCGCCTTTTGTTAGCAAATTAACAAATTGAGAAAATAATGATTAATATCAAAGCAAAGATCCTACTGATAACCCTAATTATGTATTGTGTATGTTTGGGGGGTTGCGGCGAGGACAAGGAAAAATTTAGACAAACGACCTTGGACGCTGGTTTTCAAGAAGAAAGAAGACTGATGGTTGAGGAACAGATAAAGAAACGAGGTATAAAGGATCCGGTAATAATTGAAGCATTTTTAAAAGTACCGCGTCATCGATTTGTGCCAACAAAGTATAGAAAAATGGCATACAAAGATCATCCTTTGCCAATTGGTGAAGGCCAAACAATTTCTCAACCATATATTGTAGCTTATATGACACAAATATTGAATTTGTCAAAAACAGATAAAGTTTTAGAGATTGGTACAGGTTCCGGTTATCAGGCTGCCATATTGGGTGAATTAAGCGACAGCGTTTATACGATTGAAATAATAACATCCTTAGGTAATAGAGCAAGTAAATTGTTGCAAGAAATGGGATATAGCAATGTTAAAGTAAAGATTGGGGATGGCTATCAAGGCTGGGAAAAATATGCACCCTTTGATGCGATCATTGTTACCTGCGCTCCAACAGAAATACCTAATGCCTTAAAGAACCAATTGAAGGAAGGTGGAAGAATAATTATTCCGGTTGGTTCATTGCATTATCAGAACTTAGTCTATTTAAAAAAAGTTAATAACCAAATAAAAGAGGAAAAAGTATTTCCCGTCAGATTCGTACCTATGGTAGATACAAGTGGAAAGAAATATTAACTATCTTATATTGTGACACAGATCAAATAATTTAATTTTTTCAAAAAAACATTTGACAATTGTAAATAATTTACTATATTAAATACAAATGAGACAAAAAAACAATATAAAAAAATTACTACTATCAATAATTATCACTCTTACACTTGTTTCGAGCATATTTGCTTTTGATGGTTTAGAATATTTTAGTGGTAAATCAGAAAATAATTATATACTTCTTGAATGGAAAATTAATTCACAAGAAAACATTGAATCATTTTGTATTATGAAAAAAAGAAGTAACGATACTGAATTTAATAGCATAGATGAAATCAATTCAGTTGGAGTTGGTTTATACTCTTATAAAGATAAAAGATTATATAAGACATCCGGACTTAGGTTCGAATATATATTGAAAATTGTATTTGCCGATCAATCAGTTGAATATTCCGATCCGATAGAAGTTTATAGGAATATATCAGGTGTCAATCAAACATGGGGCAGCATAAAGGCGATGTTTAGATAATTTATTAATTAATTAATAATATAAATTTAGAAGACCAATATTTTTGGTCTTTTTTTAATTTCATTGATTTTTTTAATATATCTATAAGATTACTAAAAAAACTATTGAAATGGTTAATATTATTTCGTTCCATTTGGCTATTTTTTATTTTTACAATATTTAAAAGACACGATTTTAATCGTGTGTGATAGATATTTATCGATAACAGCAACCATTTTAATGGTTTTATATGAACTCATTTATCTAAAAATCCGTTTAACTATCTTCTCCGAAATTCCTGTTTTATCTGATATTTCCTTCGTTGAATGTTTTTTAAGATTCTTTACAGATCCAAATTCTTTTAACAAAATATTTTTTCGCTTCTCCCCTATTCCAGGCGTAATATCCAATATACTTTTCGTAATATCTTTATCTCTTTTATTACGATGATAGGTAATTGCAAAACGATGTGCCTCATCACGAATTTTTCTCAATAATATAACTGCTGGCGATGCTTTCGGAATATTTTGTGCTTTAGAATAACCCGGAATAAAGACTTCTTCCAATCGTTTCGCTAAGCCAATAATCGGCATATTATGTAAATCTAATTCATCTAATATTTTTTTTGCAACATTAAGTTGTCCCTTTCCACCATCAATTAGAATTAGATCAGGCAACATTTTATTTTCATCCAATAGTCGTTTATATCTACGATAAACTACTTCTTTCATACTCGCATAATCGTCCGATCTATCAACTGATTTAATTTTATATCTGCGATATTCACTCTTTTTCGGTCTGCCATTTTCAAAAAATACCATTGATGCAACTGTAAATTTTCCTTGAATATGTGAAATATCAAATCCTTCTATCTTTATAGGCGGAACGGATAAATTCAATGCTTCCTGTAATGTTTGCACCATTTTTGTCGGCTCATTTTCTAACTTCAATTTTTGTAACATTAATTCCTTTAACAACATATCTGCATTTTTTTGAGCTAATGTCCATAATTTTGCCTTTTTCCCTCGTTCCGGTTTGATGATTTTCACACTATGTTCTGCAATTTTCAATAAATATTCTTCAAATAATTCTATCTCATCTTCTATATTTACAAATATTTCTTTTGGAATAAATGTCGTATCAGAATAATATGAACGCATAAAATTTTTCATAACTATTGTTGGTTTTTGATCATGAATATTTTTTAAATAAAACTTTTCTCGTCCAATTAAATTCCCTTCGCGTAACCGAAAAAGCACAACCACCGCGTCATTTTCCATAACAGATGCCACAATAATATCTCTGCTTTTGAAATCCACCTGAATTACATTCTGCCTGTTATTGTATTGATTTAGAATTTTCAGTTGATTTCTATAGCGAGCTGCTTTTTCATATTCAAGATCTTCTGACGCATTGATCATTCGCCTATTTATCTTTTGAATGATATTGTCTGTCTTACCATTTAAAAACCTGATAATTGCATCAACCATCTCTTTATATTCATCTTCTTCAACAAGCCCTTGGCAGACGCCACCGCAATTTCCCATTTGATATTGCAAACATAATTTTATCTTTTTATTTTCTATCGCTTCTCTATCAATTTTATATTTACATTTTCTTATTGGAAATATTTTATTGATTATTTTCATCGTTTTTTTTAATCTTTTCCCGTCTGTATATGGACCAAAATATTTTGAACCGTCTTTTACAATATTTCTTGTAGTAAAAATTTGTGGAAATAGTTCGTTTGTGATCCGTATAAATGGATACGATTTTCCATCTTTTAAAGCAATATTATATTTGGGATAATATTCTTTTATCAGATTATTTTCCAATAATAACGCTTCAACTTCCGTATCGGTTATTATCCATTCAATATCTACTATTTTTGAAACTAAGACTTCTACCTTAACATCGGTTTGGGTTTTCCTGAAATATGACTTAACACGATTTTGAAGTATCTTTGCCTTGCCAACATAAATTACTTTATTTTTAAAATCCCGAAATAAATATACACCCGGTTTCATAGGAATTTGTTTAAGTTTCTTGTCTAAATATTCTTTTGTATCATTCATTTGAAATTAATTTATATCTTTTACAAGTTTTTATTTACATTACTTGCATTATCTAAATCTCTTAAAAATATAAAAAAATGGCTCATTAAAAACAACAAATATTATTGTAAAATATCAGTGTATGAAAATAAAAGTTTACAATTTATTATTATGAAAAAACCCTTTGTATTTTATGGTTGGATAGAAAAGAGCGTAGATACAAATAAAACTACTTGCACAATTAGAATTGGCGGACATAATTATAACAAAACTGCTGGACAATTCATTATTGCAGGAAAATAAGTTATATCCCCCACAAAAATAATAAAGTAAATTGTTGAAATCACGAAGTATATGTATCGTGGCGAGAAATTATTCCAATTTATAATTCATAATTTATAATTCACAATCTACCACCTGCCGGAAGCACCACCTCCACCGAAGCTGCCTCCACCACCGGAGAAACCGCCAAATCCACCACCAGAAGAAAATCCTCCGCCTCGTGAACCACCTAAAGCCGATCCCAATAATAGAAACGGTAAAAATCCCATTCCACCACGGCGACGACCAGAACCAAATATTCTACCAAGCAAATTCATAATAATAATAAAAACAATTACAATAAAACTAAATGGTAAATTACCTGTTTTTGTTCTTTTTTGCGAATTTTGATAACGAGCTAATTCTTCATCTGAAATATCAAATTTCTTATTAATAATTCCAGTAATATTTGTTAATCCATTTGCAATCCCTTGAGAATAATTCCCTTTTTTAAACTCCGGTGTAATTGCGTTTCTGATAATATATCCGGTTTTTAGATCAGTTAGTATTGATTCTAAACCATATCCAACTTCTATTCTGACCTTTCTTTCAGCTAAAGCTACCAAAAGCAAAACTCCATTATCATATTTCTTCTGTCCAATTTTCCATTTATCAATAACTCTCATCGAGAAATCTTCTAAATTTTCACCTTCTAAGCTTTTCAATGTTAACAAAACAACTTGCGAAGAGGTATTTTGTTCATTCTGATAGAGGAATTTTTCAATTTGTCTCTCCTCATTTGCATTTAAAATATTTCCATGATCATTGACTCGTCCCTCTAATTTCGGCACATCAAGAGCGAAAGCTGTATTAACAAAAATTAAACTTATAAATATTAAAATTATTTTTTTCATTACTTCTCCAAAATATTTATTTCATTTGCAAGTTCATTTTCATCATCTTCTTTGATTGGAAAATATTTTGATAATAATTTACCGCATTCATCAATCGCTTCAATTAAATTATTAGCTAATTTTTTATCTTTTATGCCATTGATAATATGAGTTACAATATCGTTCCATTTTGATTGATCAATCTTTTCATTAATTCCACTATCGGCAATCAATTCTATTCTTCGTTCTAAAAACGAAATGAAGATCAATATTCCCGTACGATCTCTTGTCTTATAAACACCGGATTCCATAAAATGACGTATCGCTCTATTTTTTACTTTTTTCTCCATAACTTTTTTGGAAACAATCAATCTATCGATATGTGAAATGTTTGCTATGAAATAAAATATAGAAATTACAATAAAAGTTGAAAATCCATAAAACGATACCAAATAATTTGAAGAATAATTCCAAAATAAATTTTGAATTAAACTTTCGATCTTTCCTGAAAACATTAGCAAAACTGCGAAATAAACAAATCCGGCTATAAAAGCAAAAAACAATTCGTATTTTGCATAATCATCACTTTCATTTATAAACGCTGTAGCAATCTCACCCGAAGTGTTTTTCTCGGCTTTTTCAACTGCCTTTCCAATATTTTTGACATCTTCTTTATTAAGAATTTCTTTTGACATTCTTCACCTTTTTTTAATAATTAAAGTTAATTAAAATTCAACTTTGGGAGCTGTCTCAGCGCCTTCATTTGATTTAAAATACATTTTTTCTGTAAATCCAAACATCCTTGCAAACATTACTTTTGGAAATTTCTTAATGTAAACATTGTAATTTCTTGCTACTTCATTAAATCTTTTGCGTTCAACTGCAATTCTGTTTTCCGTTCCTTCCAACTGATCTTGCAATGCTAAAAAGTTCTGATTTGCCTTTAAGTCAGGATACTTTTCTACCACTACCATAAGGCGTTGCAGTGCTGAACCTAAACTACTTTGTGCCTGTTGAAACTTCTGAAATGCTGCAGGGTCATTTAATACTTTGTCTGACATTTTAAAAGTTCCACCTGCTTTTGCTCTCGCTTCCGTAACTTCTAAAAATGTTTCCTTTTCATGAGTTGCGTAACCTTTTACGGTATTTACCAAGTTCGGAATTAAATCCATTCTTCTTTGATAAACATTTTCAACTTGACTCCATTTCTCTTTAACTGTCTCCTCTAATTGAACCATTCCATTGTACATTTTCACACTATAAATTACAGCTATTAGAATGATTCCTAAAATGATTAAAGTTTTTTTGTTCATCTCTCTCTCCTTTTTTTATGATAACTTAAACATTAAAATCATTAATTACACTAATTATTTTTTCTCTATTTGGTTTTATTTTTTTGCTTATTTTTTTCCGTTTTTCTTTCTTAAAAAATTTTTGTTGACAATTTATAA
>JAUVLI010000159.1 GCA_030600775.1 Fidelibacterota bacterium
AAATAATCAGTCATTTCATTAATTAAATCATTGTAATTTGGACTGTCCTGCATATTTTGCGGCGTTCCTTTAATATGCATTATAACCACCATACAATTATTTTTAGCAACCACTTTGGCCATTTGCTTATCATTTTGAAGCCCATAAATATCATTAACAATACTTGCTCCTGCTTCAATTGCTTTTTCGACCACTTTTGCTTTACTTGAATCAATGGAAATGATCGGAGTAAATTTACTAATTTGTTCAATTACAGGTATTACTCTTTGTAATTCTTCATCAATAGAAATTTTAGGAGCATTTGGCCTGGTTGATTCGCCACCAACATCAATAATATCAGCCCCTTGGTCAATCATTTCTTTTGATTGCCAAATTGCTTTTTCAACAGAATTATATTTACCACCATCGCTAAAAGAATCGGGAGTAACATTAAGAACTCCCATGATATATGTCTTTTTTGTAAAATTAATATCCATATAATTCAACTTAACTTTTCACTTTGTTAAGAAAAATATTTTAATTATTACTTTTCTCAACATCTATACCCGCTTTTTTAATTATTGCCATTAATTCTTTCCCATCTAAAACTTCCTGCTTCAGTAATTTTTTAGCTATTTTATGTAATAATTCAATATTATTACTAAGAATGTCTTTCGCATTTTTATGAGCTAATGTCACTATTTCAGTAATTTCATTATCTATCAATTTTGCTGTTTTTTCACTATAATTAACAGTTGAACCAAACTCACGACCAAGAAATATTTCTTCATCTTTTTTTCCAAATGTTAGTGGACCTAATTTATCACTCATTCCCCATTCACAAACCATTTGTCTCGCCAATTTCGTTGCTGTTTCCAAATCGCTACCTGCACCATTTGTTACATCATTAAAGATCAATTCTTCTGCACTTCTTCCACCTAATAATACTCCAAGCTGAGAAATGAAATATTTTCTTGTATAATTATGTTTTTCAACTTCAGGCAATAAATGAGTAACACCTAAAGCCCTGCCTCTTGGGACAATAGATACCTTGTGAATAGGATCGGATTCTGGAGAAAATATTGCTACCAAGGCATGTCCAGCTTCATGATATGCTGTAAGTTTTTTTTCTGTATCGCTAATTACCATAGATCTTCTTTCGGTACCCATCATTACTTTATCTTTTGCTTCTTCAAAATCAATATTGAGAACTTTTTCACGATTTTCTCTTGCTGCTAATAATGCGGCTTCGTTTACTATATTTGCCAAATCGGCACCAGTTAATCCCGGAGTTCCTTTTGCTAATGTTTTCAATTCTACATTTTTTGCAACATTAATACTTTTTGTATGTATCATTAGTATTTCTTCTCTGCCTCTTACATCAGGAATATCTACAATTATTTGCCTATCAAAACGACCTGGACGCAATAACGCTGAATCTAAAATATCAGGTCTATTCGTAGCAGCAATTACGATTACACTTGAATCAGAATCAAATCCATCCATTTGAACTAACAGTTGATTTAATGTTTGTTCTCTTTCATCATGCCCACCACCCAAACCAGCACCGCGTTGCCGTCCTACTGCATCTATTTCATCTATAAATATAATACAAGGTGATGATTTTTGTGCCTCATTAAATAATCCTTTTACTCTGCTGGCGCCCACCCCAACGAACATTTCAACAAAATCAGCTCCAGACATACTAAAAAAGGGAACTTCGGCCTCACCCGCTGCAGCTTTTGCTAACAATGTTTTTCCTGTTCCGGGAGGGCCCAATAAAATAGCACCATGAGGAATTTTTCCACCTAATTTTTGAAATTTTTCAGGGCTTTTTAAAAAATCTATTATTTCACTTAGTTCCGTTTTTGCTTCATCACACCCAGCCACATCATTGAAAGTAATTTTGGATGATTCAGGATTAAATCTTTTTGCCGGACTCTTACCGAAAGAAAATATATTTGAACCTCCTCCTCCACTTTTTTGCATACGACGCATAATAAATATCCATACACCTATTAATATAATCCAAGGAAGTATATTTATTAAAATTTCTTTTAGACCAACTTCCTCTTCTTTAAAAGTATAATTAATCCCTACTTCATCCCACTTTTTTAACATATCACTATCAAAAAACGGAACAGTAACAATAAAATTTTTAAAAGTATATTCTTTCCCATTTTTCATTATTATTTGAGGTTGTGTTAGTTTACCATGAAATCTATTCCCCTCAATCTCACCTTCCAACACCATTCTATCATCAACTAAACCCTGAAAACGTGTATAACTGATTTCTACTTCATTTAAACTATTAGATGCAATCATATTTGCTAAAAGTATTACAGCAATAATTAAAAATATCCATATAGTAGGAGTTTTTAAAAATTTTTTAAAATTAAAATCCTTTAGTCCCTCTGGCTTTTGAAAATTTTTATTACCTGAATCTTTTTTCTTTAAATTTTGATCACTTTTCGGTTTAAATTTTATTTTTTTCTTTTTCCCGTTATCATTATTTTCTTTTGTAAAATATTTTTTTTGCATCTAATTCCTATTATTTATTTTGTATTATTATCTTTTTTATGTTCATTATCAATTACATAAATATCTTTTAATCTGCGGTATTTTTGTTTATAATCCAATCCATAACCAATTACAAATCTATTCGGAATAATAAATCCATAATAATCCGGTTCAATTTCCATCTCACTTATTTCTTTTTTATAAAGCAAAGTAATTATCC
>JAUVLI010000130.1 GCA_030600775.1 Fidelibacterota bacterium
AAAATTATAATTCTAAAACTTCCGAGGTTTGCAGCTTCGGGAGTTTTTTTATAGAGTGCATTATCTAAAAGAGAGCAAAAATGAAATGAAAACAAAAATTATAAATTTTGAACATTATTGAATAATCACGGAGTGATAGAATATTAATAACTATGGACATAGTCCATAGAAAAAGAGTCTGCTTCCCACCACTATCCAGAAAACTACAAAGTAGTTTAACGATTTATATTAAAATAATGAAATCAGATAATCACGAAGGAATGAAATGATTATAATAAAAAACCTCTCAAAAAAATGAGAGGTTTTTGTACGCCCGGAAGGATTCGAACCCTCAGCCTTCTGGTCCGTAGCCAGACGATCTATCCAGTTGATCTACGGGCGCTTTACAGAGTTTGTAGCACGTACGGGAGTTGAACCCGTGTTGCCGACGTGAGAGGCCGGCGTCCTAACCACTAGACTAACGCGCCAAATTATTAAAACAATAATGACTGGGTTGCAGGGAGTTGAACCCCGATTATATGAGCCAGAGTCATATGTCCTGCCATTAGACGACAACCCATTTTCAAAAAGCCACTAAATATAATTATTTATTTCTTTATACCAAAATATTTTTTAAATTAATACACTTTTATGATTGAACAAAATTTATGAATATAAAACATCAAAATAATATGCAAAATAAAATAAAATTAGCAAAGATCATTTCAAAAATAGAAAACGAACATCCTGATACCGAAAAAATTCTAAATGATGTATGGCACAATGTTGGTTCGGCTTATAGAATTGGAATTACCGGACCACCCGGAGTTGGGAAAAGTACATTAGTAGATAAAATTGCATTACAATTAAGCGAACAAAATTTAAAAATTGCAATTGTTTCTGTTGATCCCAGCTCACCTTTTGGTGGCGGTGCGTTACTTGGTGATAGAATTAGAATGAATGAACTTTCCTTAAATCCAAATATTTTCATTCGTTCATTAGCTACACGAGGAAGTTTAGGTGGATTAAGTGTTAAGACACAAGATATTTGTGATGTGATAGATAGTTTTGGATATGACATTATTTTAATAGAAACCGTTGGAGTTGGACAAATTGAACTTGATATTGTGGAAGCATCGGATATTACTACTGTTGTCCTTGTCCCTGAATCCGGTGATGATATTCAATCGATGAAATCCGGCTTGATGGAAATAGGTAATATTTTTGTAATAAATAAATCAGACAGAGACGGAGCAAATAGTTTAGAAACTAATATAAATTCTATGCTCCAATTGAAAAAACAATATAAAAACAGTAATGATTACGATATTCCTGTTATACAAACAGTTGCAACAAAAAATAAAAATATTGATCTGCTTTTAGAACACATTTTAAGATATAAAACAAAATTAAAACAAAATAATGATTGGTTTTTAGCAAGAAAAAATAGAATTGAAAATAAGATCAATGAATTGATCACTACACATTTATTGGAAAATTTTTGGAGTGATGAAAGGAAATCAATAATTCAAGAACATCTTAAAAAAAGCAATTATTTTGACAATACACCATATCAAATTTTCCATAAATTATTAAATGTCAAATGAAAAGCAGATTGAAAAAAATCAAAATGACATTTTTAAACTATCTAGAAGAATTAAGATGGTATCTGATTTACTCTCGCTGCAATTTTTACACCTACGGATCCATTATCACAAATGTTAATTGACATACCATTTATCGGTCTTTTTGAATTTAGTTTACTTTTAAGTAAAATAATAAAATAATAAATAAAAATCCTTTGGAATTGTTAATATTCATTATTATATTCCAATAAAATAAATGGAGGAATAATGAAAATAAAAAATTTTCTAAAAATGTTGTTAATACTATCGATCATAGGATTGGTTATTGGGTGTGGTAGCAAGGAAATAGTAAAAGAAGAACCGGTTGCAAAGGCAGAAGTAAAACCAGAACCAAAACCTGAGCCCAAACCAGAACCAAAACCTGAGCCCAAACCTGAACCAATACCAGAACCAAAGCCAGAAGTAAAACCAGAAGTAAAACCAGAACCAGAACCTGTTCCTGAATTACCTGATAGTGTTACGGTTATGTATATGACGAAACCAAACGATTGGTTGTCAAAAATTGCTATTAGTGAGTATGGTGAAGTTTCAATGTGGCGTTCAATTTGGAAATGGAATTACGAAGAAATCGGTGATAATCCAAATTTGATTTATCCATATAAAGAATTAGATCTGAAGAAGCTAAGAGAAGAAGCAAAAGAAATTGAATATGAACTTGTGGATTACACCGTTAAACAAGGTGAGACACTTTGGTCTATTGCAAAAGATGAATATGGAAATAACTACGCTTGGATTGTAATTTTGAGAGACAATTATGATCTTATTGGCACTAATCCAGATTCAGTTGACCCCGGCACCATATTAAAATTGAGAACTAAATTACATTAAAAGGTCTTTTTCATAAAGATCTTCCTTTGAAAATCCTCTGATCAAATTCAGAGGATTTTTTTAATTAAAGTAATACTTGATCAAAAAAAATGCTAAAATATAAAAAAATATCAAAATATTTAATACTTATTATTTCATTTTCATTGATAATATTTTCTTGTAGCTCTCAACTTAAAAAAAACGATTCTTACACAACAATATTTAATAAATACTATTCAACATTTAATTTTTCTAAAAGCTCTACTCAAATTAATACTATTTTCAATTCTGTGAAATTTATAAATAGCATTGCTTTTTATAAAACATATTTTTTTGATACAAATGGTAAAATAGAAAATATTAATCCTACAGTTTTAAAAAATCATTCTGTAGGAACCAGCTATGACACAAAAACTGCCTCAGGCACAGCTTCAATAATATATAATAAAAACTTTAAATTAGCTTTTTTAACTTGTGCTCATATTGTTGATTTTCCCGATACACTTTACAGTTATCATAAGATCAATGAGAAAAAATATATTGAAAGTGTTTCAATAAAGCAGAGACAACAGAATTATATTAATGAACTTGTCGATGGTAATAAATTGGAGATCTTAATATCTGATAATGAACAAGATATGGCCATTTTAATAAAAGAAACATCTCATAATAAACAATATTCGGTATTAAATCGACTTTTATTCAATGATGAGCAAATTGACATTGGAACAAAAATATACATTTTCGGTTATCCCAAAGGTAATGAAATGATAACTCAAGGAATTGTTGGTAATGTTAAGGAAAATAACTACATTATTGATTCTCAATTTAATAGAGGTCAAAGTGGTGGAATGGTCTTTGTAACGAAATCAGATCATCCAAATTTTGAACTATTAGGAATGGCAAAATCATCAGCCGCAGATTTCCATTTATTTTTAACACCACAAGATGATTATTTATCAGAAAAATATAACTTAAGCATTCCCTATGATGATGATATTTATTTAAAAAAGTTTGCCTTTATTAACTACGGATTAACTAATGTAATTCCTATAGAAATTATAAATAAATTCTTAAAGAAAAACAAAAAAGTTTTAGAAAATAATGATTACCTATTAAAGGATTTTTTTAAGTGATTTAATGATTTTTTTAAACTATTCCGCTAATTTATCTTTTTCTTCTTTTGTCAATTTATCATATCCTTCTTTTGAAAGTTTTTCCAAAATATCATCAATTTCCATTTGAGAATTTTTCTTTTCTGATCTGTTCTTTTTTTTCGCCTTGAAATATACAATCAAATCATTAAGCATTTTGGGAATATTTTTAAGTCCAAAATTATTTCTACCAAAATAATTATTTTTCATAAAATATCTTAAATAAAAATACCCAATGATCATTCCAGATAAATGAGCAAAATGTGCAATACCATCTGTCGAAGGAGTTATTGAAGAGAAAAATTCAATTCCCCCAAATATCAAAACTAAATATTTCACTTTAATTGGAAATAGTCCATAAATATAGACAATTCTTTCAGGAAATCTCATTCCGTAAGCTAACAATATTCCGTATATCGCTCCCGATGCTCCAATAATTGGTATTGTCGATGTTGGTTGAATAATTACAGAAATTATTCCAGCACCAATTCCCGTAACAAAATAAAATTTTAAAAACTCTTTCTTGCCCCAGATCATTTCCAACTCGGTACCAAACATCCATAATCCAAACATATTCAATAAAATATGGAAAAATCCACCATGTAAAAACATATATGTAACCGGCTGCCAAATATGTAATTTAGACCAAGTATGATATGGAATAATACCAAAATAATATATAAATATTTGATCTAATGGTTTTAATAATGTTATAATGAAAATAATCACATTTGTAATAATTAAAAATTTTATTCCATCGGTGATCCTTCTACCCGGACCTAATTGAAAATGTCTATATTGATTCATTATTCCTCTTTTTTTGTTAATCTAACATTTAATAATAATATAAAAAACTTTAATTTCAAATCATTTTATTCAGTGTTTTTATTGAATTCAGATGTGACAAATTATCAAAATGAATTTTTAATGTAGACCAAATTAATTTATCGATCATTTTTTCAATATTTTTACTGCATTTCATATCTATTAATTTCTTGGGATGATTTTTAAACATAAAACGAAATATATTAAGTATTTCACTATTAAAAACCAAATCCGAATTAATATTTTTTGAACAATTTGTACACAATAAATATCCATTATTTGTGGAAATATTTCCATTAGTTAATTTCTTATGGCAATGATTGCAAAATTCTAAATTATAACCAAATCCATTGATCTTAAAAAAATGAATAAAAAAAT
>JAUVLI010000116.1 GCA_030600775.1 Fidelibacterota bacterium
CCAACAACAAATATTTCATATTCATTACCGACACATTCAAATGTGAAACTTACAATATATAATATTGCAGGGCAAATTGTTGAAATATTGGTTGATAATGAACAAACAGCCGGAAATCACATAATTCAGTGGAATGCTTCCAATGTTGTATCCGGTATATATTTATATCATATTCAAGCTGATGATTTCACACAAGTGAAGAAATGTATATTATTGAAATAGTATAATTTGTAATTTTATTTGATTTAGAAAATTATTCGTTATATAGAGAGTTTTATAATAAAATTATTACTTATCAATATTTTTGGGACTTTGGTAAATATGATTATTTGCAACTTAAAGATAACTTCATTAATTTTGTGTTAACTATGAAACCTGTCCTTGGATTAGCTGAATTAAAATTTTATCTTGTATTTTTTATAACATATTGATTTTAATTAATGTTGAACTTTGTTAGCGAAATGATTGTTAAAAAAGTTTTTTAAAAGTTTTTAGAAAATTAATTGGAATATAAGTAAAAATTACTTAAATTATTTACTAAGTAAAAAAAAGGAGAAAAAAATGAAAACAAAAATGTTAGGATTGCTCTTTACTTTGTTGGTTTCCATCTCAATGGTTTTTGGGCAAAGCAACACAGATGTCAAACAATCAAAACAGATCAAAGTGATTGTTGCGGAATTAGACAGGGTCGGGAAAAGGATTAATACTGTCGAAAAACAAATAAAAATTATTGTTGAGGAAATTGACAAAATTAGCAAAGGCACATCATCGGCAAATACAGCGGAATCTGATGAAAATCTAAAAGAACTCACTAAAAAAATAGTGGAAGTAGAAACTCAAACAAAAGATGTCGATGAGAAAATAAAAATTTTGGTGAATAAAATATCCAGCAATGATATAAAATTAGGATCATTGATTGATACATTCCAAACTGTGGCAAGCCAGAATGAAATAAAACAAATAAAAACTGATATTGAAGAATTAAATAAAGAAATAAGCAATATAAAAATAGAGTCAGAACCGGAACCGGCACCGGAACCAGAACAAGCATCAAATTACCAACCTGATTATCAGCCCAATTATCAACCCAATTATCGATCCAATTATCAATCCAAGGAAGGAATTCACTATTCATTTGTCTCTGATGAGGCAGATTATCGTTCACATTATTATAATGAATATAATAGAGCTTTATGGAATTTTAATAATGGTAATTATCGGTTAGCTTCGGATCTATTTATCAGAATAAGATCTGACAAAAACAATGATTTGGCTGATAATGCTCAATATTGGTTAGGTGAATGTTTTTATGCTCAAGGGCTTTATAGACAGGCAATTGCAGAATTTGAAAATGTATTTACTTATAATAAAAAAGATAAATATGACGATGCACAACTTAAATTGGGGTATTGTTATAAAAAATTACGCAATAGTGCAAGAGCCGTAGAAGAATTTGAAAGATTTGTGCAGTACTATCCGTATAGTGAATATTATGAATTAGCATTAAGAGAACTCTCATATTTAAGGTAACCAATGTCATTAAAAATTTATCATGTAACAAATGAAACTAATCCATTCACCGGAAAAACAATCGTAGGCGATTTTATTAAAAATTACTCAATTATTTACAATGAGAATAAAGTTGACATTAGATTGTTTATTCCAAAATATGGCTATATTTCTGACAGGAAAAATATATTACGTGAAGTAATTAGATTACAAGATATTCCTGTGAATTATTTAAATGGTGAAATACATTCATCAGTTAAATCGTCTTTTATTCCTGATTCAAGAGTACAGACATATTTTTTAGAGCAACCAGAAATGTTCGACAAGATTGATCAAAAATCGGTTTTGAAACATGTTTTACCAAAATCACTAAGGAATAAATATTTAGATAGTTTTATGTACTTTTCTGTTGCATCGCTAAATACATTGAAATATTTATATTGGAAACCCGATCGCATAATTAGCAATAACTGGTATTCTGCAATAATTCCTATTTTGTTAAAAAACAATCATTATGATAATGCTTGGTTTAAAGGCACAAAAACAATTTTGTTGTTAAGTTCTGATCAACCGTTTTATTCTTTTTCTAAAGAGATTTTAAAATCTTTTAAAATTCCTGAGTGTAAATTTGATATTTCTGATCCCATTGAATATTTAAAAGCCGCAATTTATTATTCTGAAGGTGTTACATTTTTGAAAGTTAAGGGAAAGAATTATTTACAGGAACTTTTGGAAGATAAGGACATATCAAAACTGATTAAAGGAATGGGCGATTCTTACAAAGAAATAAATTTAGAATCAGTTGAAGAGAAAGAATTTTTGTTAAAAACTGCGAAGGAATATTACACTTATCTTGAAAAAATTTAAAATATTATCAATAAATAAATATAAAAGTATTTCAAACAAATTGACAGGAACATTTTTTAAAAGCATTTTTGATGTGTTCTTATTAGTTGTTTTGACCATTTTTATTGTTCAGTGCGCAAAAACTCCATTTGAAAATGAAAATGGATTTTCCGGAGTTAGTGTTGATACTTTAGAATTTAATTCAAATGTTATTGATTCTGTAAAAAACGTTTCCGTTGTTGTATCGAGCAACAACGCAATTTATAATATGGTTGGTAATTATAAAAATATTCAGAATAAGTTCTCATTGGAATTTTTGAGTTTGAATTCCTTGGAAAGTATTTCTGATACAGAGAAAGTAACAATAAAAAATGCAGATATTAAATTTTATCTACATAAAGATTGGAATAATATTGATAATGCTGTTAATTTAGATGTAAAACAAATTGCTTCTGATTCTATTTATTGGTGGAATAATAGCAGTGTTCCTGATAGTATCTGGTCATCGATCTATAATAATTCAACTGAAATGATCAGTAATTATTCGTTGGATTTAAGTGGTGATTCTACTTTGATGGATATCGATGTAAACATTATTAAAGATTGGATTGCAAATCCGGATAGTAATAATGGAATGATTTTTGAACTGTCTGAATCAAATGCAGATGAAATGATTTCATTTTATTCTTATGATTATTCTGATGCTTCTCTAATTCCTCAATTGATCCTTGAATGTGCAATTTCAGATACAAATGATGATTATTTATTTGATTCTACCTTTACGATTTACTCAACATGTGATTTGCAATATTCGGAAAGCGATTTTGAAGTTGGAGATGATTCTTTGGTTGCTTCGCAAGGTGCAATTTACAGACCTTTAATTACTTTGGACAGTTTAAGGAGAATTGATAGTATTGATGAACGAATGATCATTAATTCTGCTGTAGTTACATTAACAATTGATCAATTAAAATCTTCAATTGGCAGCGAAGATACGTTAAATTTATATGTTGGATATTTTCAATCGAATTCTTGGGATAGCGAGGATATCCAATATGATTTTGCTACTGGCAAAACAATTGAAAATATTACTGCTCTCACAGATACGATAAGCATAAGTATTCCTTATGTTATACAAAAAATAATAGCTACAACGGATTACCAACAAAACGGTATTTTTATTCAAGTGGATAATGAAAGGTATGATTTTAATAGAATATATTTTAATAAAAACACTTTTAATTTAAATTTAGTTTACACAAATTTTATCAGGGAAAATGAATAAGAAAACATTAATATTAATATCGATTGCACTTTTTGCTGGCAATTTATTTGGGAGTATTTTTGATACTTATGGTATCGGTAGAGTTGGTATCAATTATTCTGTTGCATCAGCAGGTCGTGGATATACATCTGCATTATACAATGACAACAAAACGGTAAATTTCCAAAACCCTGCCAGTTTAGCCATGACAAAATATGCAGGATTCAATTTAGGAATAAATTCACATTTTAACGATATCGATCCGTTTGGTTCGACAGAATCATTAGTTGGTTTTTCTTATGGCATTATTAAATTTCCATTTACTAAAAAGGGTGGATGCTCTATCGGATTAGTGCCAATTGCTTCGGCAAATTCTACATATAATATTGAGAGCAGTGATATTGGATATTCCGAACAGATACTTAATAATGGTAAAATATATTCTGCAAATATAAATATTGGATATAAAATTCTACCTTTTTTAGATGTCGGACTTGGTTATGAATTTTTAACCGGTGGCTATAATTTTGTTAAAGATTTGAGTTTTGTTGATGAATCCATGGTATCTGCTAAATTAACTTCGGAGTCAGGGATTGATGGAAGACAGCTATCGACAGGAGTAATATTGTCACTTAAAGATGAATTAAGTTTTGGTATTAGCTATTCTTATATATTCGATATAAATCAACAAATAATAAATACTTACAGTGCAAAAGGGAATTATTATTCTTTAAAAGATACAACTTTCTCTAATGATAAAATATTCCCAAATAAATTGGATATTGGTATTACATATAATATTAATAAAAAATATCGTTTGAACTTAGAATTTTTAACTTATGGGTTTAATAATATTGATAAAGTTAATCCTGTTTATGAAAGTGGTGGTATTAATAATTATTCACATTTTGGTTTCGGTTTGGAAAAAAACGGTGAGAATAGTATCTTTGATTCGTTTTTTGAAAAAATGATTTTTAGAA
Organism: Fidelibacterota bacterium; assembly: GCA_030600775.1. Taxonomy (GTDB): domain Bacteria; phylum Fidelibacterota; class Fidelibacteria; order Fidelibacterales; family Fidelibacteraceae; genus TCS52. The sequence continues at coordinate 4,600 of JAUVLI010000116.1, forward strand.
CCGGATGTTTTTACAATAATAATTATTATCATAACAGCTCCGATGAAGCTGTAGTTTCAAAGGGAATAACATTTGGAATTGGTATTCCATACAATAAATTCAAAAGTAGAATTGACTTGTCATTTGTTTTGGAACGAAATTCTGGCACAATATATGAAGAACAAAATATTGATGCAGTAAATATTGACGAAAATGTTTATCGTATACAAATATCGTTTTTAACAACTGAAAAATGGTTTAATACTAAGGGAAAATATAGATAAAAAATTTGAATATTTAAGGAGAAAAAGAGATGAAGCAAAAATTTTCGAAAAATAGTTTGTTTATTACAATCGTGGTTTCTGTTATTTTAATTTTAACTTTTGTAACTAATTGTGTGCCACCTTCACAAAAATCTGCAGAAGAAGAGTTGGTAGCAAAAAAAGCAAGACGAGATTCGTTAAGAAAGGCAAATTATCATAAGTGTGAATTTGCAATGAGTAATGCTAATCAATATAAATTACAGGGACAATGGCAAAAAAGTATAGACAATTATAATAAAGTTATAAACAGTGGTTGCACTGAAGATTTTGCACGAAATTTATTTAAAGATATGGCTCATTGTTATAACAAATTAGGTAAAAATGATTCGGTTATTTGGGCTGTTAACGAAGCATTAGTATATAGACCTACAGATACATATTTTTTGAAATTAATTGCATATTATCATGAAAGAGAAGGGAATCTAAATGCCGTTGTTAAGGATTATGAAAAAATAAATACACTTTTTCCGGATAACATAGAATATATGTTTAAGCTAGCAGATTATTATTTTAAAACGGGAAAATATACGGAAGAGATAAATTTATTAGAGAAAATATTATCAATTGATCCGGGAAATAAAAAAGCCGATCTTGCAATAATAGCTGCATATGAAGCTGATGGTATCGATCCGATTGAAAGATATAAAACAGTATATATGAAAGATAAATCTAATGCACAAAATGGTTATCGCTATGGAAAAGCATTATTTGATGCAACTAATTATGATCAAGCTATAAATGTTTTATCTGAAAGTAAAAATTATAATCCAAACAATAGAAGCGTTATTGAATTGTTATGTAAATCTTATGATTATAAAGGAATGATTGACAAATCTTTATCTGTTTATAAAGAATTAGCTCATAAATATCCAAATGATTCAAAAATACTTCGATCACTTTATTCTTCGCAGGTATTAGGTCTTTTCATTCATTTGCCTAAGGCTCCCTTATTAAATTTTCAGATATCTAAAGTTCCTAAATTCCCTTTACAATTCCCAAATCATATTTTAGACTCATTTCAACGCCCAATTAAGATAGGTGATTTAAAAGACGGAATGCAGAGAAAT
>JAUVLI010000079.1 GCA_030600775.1 Fidelibacterota bacterium
AAATTTCTAAAAAATGAACTATTTTTACACTGCCGTCATAATTGACTTCTTCTTTATACATAAAATCATTAAGTACATCCAAATCATCAATTAACTCATTTACTCGCTGATTAGATCTTTTTAAAGTACTGTAACACATTGAGCATAAAGTGAGCAATCTTTTCTCATTTTCTACTAATCCATCTCTATTCATTTCCAGAACTCGAATCATATTTCTCACAGGCGCTAGATGATGCATAATATCATCATCTACCAATGAAGCAACAACTCCACAACAATTCCATCTTGGAAGTTCAACAAATTCAATTCCTAATTTTTTAGCACTTTCAATAGTAGAATTTTCAAAATGTTTTGCAGTTGATTTTAAAGTACAACCCGGATAGTATGGTATTTTCATTTATTCATTCCTTTAAATTTATGAAGTTAATCTTCTAAAAGCTCCAATTAACGCAATTTGTGGTAGTTCCCTCAATTCTTCTTTTGGGATTTTATCAATGTTGATCTTATCAAAAGATTGTCGCAATTTTATCTGCCTTAATGCTTCCGCTACCTTAGAAACATCTAATCCTCTTGGACAACGAGCTGTACAATAATTGCAAGTGGAACAGACCCACATTGAATTGTAATCCATAACATCTTCTTGACCAAGTTGGACCATTTTCATAATATTAGATGGTGATATTTCCATCTCAATTGTCAATGGACAACTACCAGTACAAACACCACATCTATCACAAACTGTGATATCTTCTCCACTTAATGTTTCTACTTTTTTAAGAAAATCTCTATTACTAGATTTTATTTTTACTCTTTTTATCATTTTATATTCCTTCCTTATTTCTCAAATAACCATTTAGATATATTTTTATGAATTATCTCTTTATTTTTATTTGAAATAGGTTTATTTTTGTAAGCAATATCAGACATTTGATTCATAAGTGCTACAAATTTTGGGAGCATAACTGTTACAAATTGAAATATCATTACTCTTTCAGGATCTTCGTCAATTTCAGTTAAAATATTTTTGACCTTATTTACATAATTAATCGCCGTTTCAATACTACCAGCAAAATCAGATGACTTTATTTCACAATCTGCCAAAAGAATTCCATCAGCTCCCATAGAAAATGCTTGGAGCATTAATTGTGGGGTAATTCTACTTGTTGATGGAACTTTTATGATTCTAATTGCATCACTATATGCTTTTTTTGCAGTGCCAACGGAATCTGCTAATTTATATCCACACATATCATTTGCGAATATTAAAACTATTCTTTCATCTTCTTTTTTATCTTTTAATGCTGCTTCTACTTCTGCTAACATCTGTCTATTAGTGTACATATTAAGATCAATTGCATCGGCATGACAAGAAGCAATACACATTCCACATCCTTTACACATTACAGGATTAATAACAGCTTTACCATTTTGCATTGTAATAGCATTCGGTGGACAACTGTTTATACACAATTCACATCCATCACAAAGGTCTGTTTCAATAAATGCTTTTAAAGGTTCTTCTGTTATTTTTCCCTGATTCATAAGTCGCATTGCTCTTGCTGCCGTTGCACTTGCTTGAGCAACAGAATCCGGTATATCTTTTGGTCCCTGTGCTGTACCTGCGATAAAAATACCATCTTTACTCGTATCTACGGGACGAAATTTAGGATGAGCTTCTTGTAAAAATCCATCTTCACTTTTTGGAAGTTTTAAAATTTCTGCAATTTCATTTCCACCTTCACTAAGTTGCATTCCAACTGAAAGAACTACTTTATCAAATTCACTTTCTATAATTATATTATTTAAAGTATCTTCCACTTTAATAGTTAATTTTTTTGTAACAGAATCTTCAATAACTTCTGCTGGTTTGCCTCTAACAAATTTTACTCCCATTCTTTGAGTTGTTTTATAGTATTCCTCATATCCCTTTCCAAAAGTTCTCATATCAGTATAGAACACATAAATATCTTTGTTTTCGCCATTTACATTAGCCATACTTTTTATCAATTGAGAAAGTTTCGTAGCATACATACAACATACGCGTGAACAATATTCTCTACCAATTTGTTCATCTCGCGAACCTACACATTGAATAAAAGCTATTCGCTCTCCCATATCTATAGTTGGCGTTCCTTCTCCTTTATGAACAATTACTCGCTCAACTTCCGGAGCAATCATAACATTTTCATATTTCCCATAACCATATTCGGGTTTTCGTGTAGCATCAAACACATCATGACCAGTTGCTACAATAATCGTATCCACAATAAATTCTTCCTTTTCAGCTTTCATACTAAAATCAATAGCACCTTGATGGCAAGCTTTTTCACATAATCTACAAACTTTTGAAGGTTCACCTGTTTTTTTCTGAGCTTTAATATTTAAACATTTATTACCATCAATAAGATATTTATTGGGAACAGCAAAATCTATTGGAAGATAAATAGCTTTCCTTTTAGTTACCCCCCATTGCATTTCATCTTTTAATGAAACAGGACAAGGAGCTACACAATCTCCACAAGAAACACATGCATCAGCATGTACATAAGTTGGCTTTTTCCTTATTGTTACATTAAAATTACCAATTGTTCCTTCAATTTTTTCAATTTCAGAATAATTACTTAACTTTATATTTTTGTTTTTTGGTATAGCTGCCATTTTTGAACCCAAAATACAAGCTGCACAATCGTTTGTAGGAAAAGTTCTACTAAGCTGTGCCATTCTTCCACCTATTGTGGCATTTTTTTCAACTAAATGAACTTCATAGCCAGCATCTCCTAAATCAAGAGCAGCTTGAATACCGGCAATTCCACCACCAATAACTAAAACTCTTTTGCCAATTGGTGTTTCTATTGTCTCTAATGGTTTGTTATTTCGTACTTTTTCTATACCTATTTTCGTTAAATTTTTTGCTTTCTCAGTTGCTTTATTTTTATCATCATAATGCACCCAAGCACAATGTTCTCTAATATTGGACATCTCAACTAAATATGGATTTAAACCAGCTTTGACTACTGCAGCTTTAAAAGTTTCACCATGAAAAAGTGGTGAACACGCAGATATCAGCACTTTATCTAATTTATGTTCCTTAATATCATCTATCACCATTTGTTGCCCGTTTCCAGAACACATATGAGAGTAATCTTTTGCAAAAACGACATCTCCTTGTTTCTCGGCTTCTTGCGCAACAGCCTTAACATCTACGATATCAGAAATGTTACCGCCACAATGACATACATAAACTCCAATTCTCATATTAAATAATTCTCCTAAAATTACGATAATCTAATTTTTATTATTCCTCTACCCATTTTTCCTGTCCTTCAACATAGAGGTCATTTCCCTTACAATCATTAATTACTATCAACGGCATATCTTTCACTTCTAATTTCCTTACCGCTTCCGGTCCTAATTCATCAAATGCAATAACTTTCGCTTTTACAATTGATTTTGACAAAAGTGCCGCCGCTCCGCCAGTAGCTCCGAAATATACTCCACAATATTTTTTCATTCCGTCAATTACTTCTTGCGAACGCGGTCCTTTTCCTATCATTCCTTTCATACCAACTTTTAACAATGTATTTACAAACGAATCCATTCTGTAACTTGTTGTCGGACCGGCTGCTCCAATCACTTGACCCGGTTTTGCCGGTGAAGGGCCCACATAAAAAATAACACTACCATTCGGATCAAATGGTAAGTCCTTTTTTTCTTTCAATAGATCTACTAATTTTTGGTGAGCAGAATCACGAGCTGTATAAATCGTTCCTGATAATAAAATCTCATCACCGATTTTTAGATCTTTAATTTTATCTTCCGTTAATGGTGCTGTTAATTTAATACTCATTTATATCTCCTTTTTAAATCGCTATATTTCTATATATTTATTAACAATGTTAAACAATATCTTATTATATTGCAGTTCATCTTCTCAAATTTTCAATCTACAAAACAAAACTTTTCTTTCTATTTGAATTACATTGAATATTTACAGCTACCGGATAAGTTGCTATATGGCGAGGATATACTTCAATAAATAAATCAAATGATGTAACTTTACCTCCAAGTCCGGCAGGACCGATACCAAGTTTATTGATTTCCTTTAACCATTCAATTTCATATTTTGCGATCTGTTTGTCTTTATTTCTATCGCCAAAATCTCTCAAAATCGCTTTTTTCGCCAAATAAGCAACATAATCAAAAGTTCCGCCAATACCAACTCCAATAACAGTAGGTGGACAGGGATTCCCACCGGCATTTTTTACAGTTTCAACAACAAAATTCTTTATTCCCTCAATACCATCAGCCGGCTTCATCATTTTAATTCTACTCATATTTTCAGAACCGCCACCTTTTGGTAATAGTGTGATTTTCACTTTATCGCCAGGTACAATATTAGTATGCAAAATTGCAGGAGTATTATCACCGGTATTTTTTGGATTCGTTATTGGATCTTTTATTATTGATTTTCTCAAATAACCTTCGGTATATCCTTCGCTGACACCTTTATTTACCGCATCTTTCAGCGAACCTCCTACAAAACTTACCTCTTGCCCAACATCCATGAAAATAACAGTGAAGCCCGTATCTTGACAAATTGGCGTTTTGTCTGTTTTACCAATTTTTATGTTTTCCAATAACTGTTTTAAAACCGCTTTGCCTACAGATGATTCCTCTATTTTTTCCGATTCTTCTATTTTTTTAATTAATTCATCATTAGCAATAGTGGATGCTTCTATGGACAGCTTTTTAATTATTTTAGAAATTTCCTTTACTTGAATTTCTCTCATTTTTACCTCCTATTATTTCAATACTTTTTTTATTGTATCACCAATTTTAGCAGCTGTTTCCGCTACATTTACATTTGCTTTTTTTAATGCATCAATTTTTTCTTTTGCCGTGCCTTTACTACCTGCAATTATTGCTCCAGCGTGTCCCATTCTTTTACCTTTTGGAGCTGTTTGTCCGGCGATAAATGCAACAACAGGTTTAGTTATATTTTCTTTTATATATTTTGCTGCTTGAATTTCCAAATCCCCACCAATCTCACCAATCATTACAATAGCTTCCGTATCCTCATCATTTTCAAATCGCTTCAATAAGTCAATAAAAGAATAACCAATTATCGGATCACCTCCGATTCCAATTGCAGTGGAAATTCCATATCCTGCATTCACTATCTGATTCGCTGCTTCATAAGTAAGTGTTCCTGATTTTGAAATTAATCCGACTTCCCCTTTTCTAAAAACAAACCCGGGTATTATCCCTATTTTTGCTTCTTCCGGAGTAATTACTCCCGGGCAATTCGGACCAATTAAAATAGTATTATTCTTTTGTAAATATTTTTTCACTATCATCATATCTTTTGTAGGAATTCCTTCGGTGATACATACAATAATTTCTATTCCCGCTTCCGAAGCTTCCATAATCGCATCTGATGCAAAAGCAGGTGGAACAAATATCAATGATACATTTGCTTTTCGTTTTATCACAGCTTCCTTTACAGTATTAAAGACCGGTACTCCTAAGTGGTCACTTCCACCTTTACCCGGAGTAACTCCAGCTACAATATTTGTACCATAATCCAAACATTGCTCTGCATGAAAAGATCCCTCTTTACCCGTAAAACCTTGTACTACAACTTTTGAATTTTTATCAACTAAAATGCTCACTTAATAATTTTCCTTTGCAAATTTTACAGATTTCCTTGCTCCATCTTGCAAATCAGTAGCTGGAATTAATTTAGAAATTTTAGATTTGTTCAATATATCAACTGCTTCTTTTGCATTTGTACCATCCAATCTAACAATGATCGGAATTTCAATTGAAATGTTTTGTGTTGCCTTAATTATTCCTTTTGCAATTCTATCACAACGAACAATTCCACCGAAAATATTTATAAAGATCGCTTTTACATTTTTATCTTTCAGAATTATCTCAAATCCTTTCGCCACCGTTTCTGCATTAGCTCCACCGCCAACATCTAAGAAATTTGCCGGCTCACCACCTTCGTATTTTATTATGTCCATTGTTGACATCGCCAAACCAGCTCCATTTACCATACATCCGACATTACCTTCGAGTTTAACATAATTCAAACCATATTTTCCTGCTTCAACTTCTATAGGATCTTCTTCTTCAAAATCTCGCATTGCAACAATATCATTATGACGAAATAAAGCATTATCATCAAATCCCATTTTGGCATCTAATGCAATAAGCGAATCATCTTCCAGCAGTGCCATTGGATTAATTTCAACTAAACTTCCGTCCATTTTTGAATATGTTTCATAAAGTGCTTTGGAAAATTTGACAAAATATTTTATCTGTTCATTCTTAAATCCTAATTTGAATGCTAACATTCTTGCTTGGAAATCTCGTAATCCAACAAATGGATCAATATCTATTTTGATAATTTTTTCCGGTGTTTCGGCAGCGACTTTTTCAATTTCAACTCCACCTTCCATCGAAGCCATCATAACAGGAATTTCTTTCTGTCTGTCAAGTACAATTCCCAAATAATATTCTTTTTTTATATCTGCAGCTGCTTCAATATAAACCTTTTTAACAATCTTACCTTCGCTCCCAGTTTGATGTGTTACAAGTTTCATTCCGAGAATTTTTTTCGATAATTCTTCTACTTCGTCTAGTGTTTTGGCAATTTTTATACCGCCGACTTTCCCTCTACCACCGGCATGAACTTGAGCTTTAACTACCCACATTTCACCACCGATTTCTTCTGCAATTTCTCTTGCTTCGGAAGACGAAGTAGCTACTTTCCCCAATAATGTTGCTACACCGAATTTACTTAAAACTTTTTTTGCCTGATATTCATGAATATTCAAATCAACAATTCCTAAAAATTTTCAATTAGTAATATTTATTGAATTTACATTTTATAATTCTCTTACTTATTATTTCCACTTTCATAGCTATTGAAAATATAATATTTTATAAATAGATATCAAAAGAAAATATTATTTTTTACTCAAATAATTGATTATATATTCCATTATTTTTTCGGAAAATACCTCTTTATACTTATTTCTATTGTTTTTAAATAACTTAGCTGATTCATTTAAATCTTTTGGTAAAGGATCAAGTAAATTATGATTAGAATTTGAATATTGTTTTGCCTTTTCTTTATAAATTTCCAAATTATTCAATCCAACAATAATTGCTTGACAAATCCCAGCTAATAGGAAAAAATGATTAGCCGAACCATCGGCACTACGCAATTCTACCGTCTGTCTTTTAAATGGAGAATGATATGATTCACTATTATTCTTATTAACAATTGAAGCCAAATCTTCACCATTTTGCCATGCAAGTGGAATTCTTATTAGAGCATTTCTGTCCAATTTATTCCAATATGCACTTGATGGCGTTTCTTGTCCTGAATTCAATCTTTCATAAGATGACTTAACTCGATTTCCCATTGCTGTCAATGATGGAGCATATTCACATAATGCAGCAATTATCGCTAACGATTCATCAGATAATTCCCCATTTTCATTTCGCATAATATTATTTTTGTTTTTCAAAAGTTCTAAATGGAAATGAAGCCCGTTACCCGCATGACCATTCTGTAATTTAGGCATAAAACTAATTCCAAGATTATGTTTAGCGGCAACATTTCTTGCTACCCATTTTGCTATTGAAACATTTAATCCTGCGGTTTCTATTGGAGCAGGCAAAAATTCAACTTCATATTGTTCGGCATGTTTACCATTCCACTGAGAATCCGGTTTCTCTATTTTCGGAATATATCCGACTTCACTATGAGCATATTTTACATTACCTGTAATTTGACTAACAACTTTTGCAATCTCATTTGCTACTGATCTATATTTTAGAAAAGGTGTTGTTTGATGATATCCGCCTTGAGCTTTTAAATTGAATGGGCTATATTCATATTCACCAATTAAATAAAATTCTAATTCTCCTAATGCCCATAATTCAAGATCATGTCTCTTTTTTATCATATCGGCAGCATTTATTAAAACATTATTCGGAGTGAATTCCGCTCGTTTTTCTTGTTTATTCACAAAATTACAAATAATATTTATTGAATTTTCATCAAATGGATTTTTATAAGCCGTTGAATAATTAGGAATAATGTAAAGATCAGATCCACCGGTTGGAATAAGTTGCTTAAAAATACTGCTACCGTCAATTCGTTCGCCAGATGCAAGAATTCGATGTGCATATTCAATAGAATTAATTGGAATTACCAATTCACGGATTTCTCCTTCCAAATCAATATATTGAAAATATATTGTATCGATATCATTCTTTTGAATATAATCCAAAATATCGCTTCTTTGCATATTTTGCGGTTGTTTGTTTTGTTTAAAAGCAATAGTCAAATCCATTTATAACTCCTTTTTACGTTTAAATTTAATAATATTATTTAAAAAAACAAACACATCATTTAAATTTAATTATAAATATCAGAAAATAGAATCAATTGGAAGTTATATTTAACTCCGCTTTCCGTTTTCCATTCTCCCTTTCCCGTTTTCCCTTTTATTTCATTGCTATATTTATCTTGTTCGTTCTGTTTGAGTTTGTTTTTTGCTAATTTCTTTCGTCAAAATACTCAC
>JAUVLI010000087.1 GCA_030600775.1 Fidelibacterota bacterium
AAAAAATGGGGAATTCAGCCAAATCAAATAATTGATCTGTTGGCTTTAATGGGTGATTCTTCGGATAATGTTCCCGGAGTTCCGGGCATTGGTGAAAAATCAGCTGTAAAATTATTAAAAAAATATAATTCATTTGATAATGTTTTTGACAATGCGGAAAATGAAACAAATGCTCGTATTCGCAAAGGATTATTAGAAAATAGTGAACTTGGAAAATTAAGTAAGAAATTAGTAAAAATTGATACGCAAGTTAAAATTGATTCAAATTGGAAAGATATTAAATTTGGTAAATATAATAATGAGAAATTAGTTGAATATTTACGAAAAATGGAGTTTTATTCACTCATTGATCATTTGGATCTTGAGAAAAATAGCAAGCCAAAGAAACAAAATTATCAGACGATTGACACAAAAGAAAAACTTGAAATATTTGTTGAAAAATTGAAAAAACAGAAGATATTTTCCTTTGATACGGAGACGGATAATAAAAATCCACACTTAGCAAATTTAGTTGGAATGTCTTTTTCTTGGAAAGATTGGGAAGCATATTATATTCCATTTAAATTTTTTAATAAGGAAGAAAATTTATTTGCGGAAAACGATATTCAATTTGTTTTAGAAAAGTTAAAACCAGTTTTGGAGAGTTCAGAAGCAAAAAAAATCGGGCAAAATATCAAATACGATGCGATCGTATTATCCAATTATGAAGTGATTTTAAAAGGAATTAAGTTTGATACGATGGTTGCTGAGTATTTGCTTCATCCTGATACATATTCATATAAGTTGGATAATTTATCAGAAAAATATTTACATTATAAAATGCAACCGATAGAAGAATTGATCGGCAAAAAGAGAAGCAACCAGATAACAATGGAAAAAGTACCGTTGGATAAAACATCTTTTTACGCTTGTGAAGATGCCGACATTACATTTCAATTATATAAGATATTAGTTGATGAAATAAAAAATGAAGATTTGGGAAATGTATTTGATAATATTGAAATTCCATTAATTAATGTTTTAATTCAAATGGAGAAAAATGGTGTTTATTTAGATATCGATTTTCTTGGAAAAATGAGTATTTCATTAACTAATGATTTGGAAAAATTAGAAAAAGAAATTTACGATAATGCAGGTGAGATATTTAATATTAAGAGCCCAAAACAGTTGAGTTATATACTTTTTGAGAAGTTAAAATTACCTGTGATAAAAAAGACAAAAACCGGATATTCTACAAATGAATTTGTTTTGGAAAAATTAAAAGATGAACATACTTTGCCAAAAATAATATTGGATTATCGTAAATTAATAAAATTAAAATCCACTTATGTTGATGCATTGCCAAAGTTAAAAAATCCCCAAACCAACCGTATTCATACTTCTTTTAATCAAACTGTTGCCGCTACAGGAAGATTAAGTTCTACAAATCCGAATTTTCAAAATATTCCTATTCGCACAGAGATTGGACGAGAAATACGCAAATCATTTGTTGCTCAAAATGACGGATGGAAAATTCTTTCTGCTGATTATAGTCAAGTTGAATTGAGAATAATGGCACATATGTCGAAAGATGAAAAATTAGTTGAGGCATTTAAAAATGATGTGGATGTTCATAATAGTACTGCTGCCTTGGTTTATGGTGTTGATATGAAAGATATAAACAAAAATATGAGGCGCACGGCAAAGGTAATAAATTTTGGAATAATGTACGGTGCTGGTCCATTCAGAATTTCCAATGAATTGAACATTTCAATAAAAGAAGCTAAGGGAATAATAGATAACTATTTTGAGAAATTTTCCGGAGTAAGATCATTTATTGAAAAAATAATTGAGGAAACGAAAACCAAGAAATTTGTAACTACTTTATTTAGCAGGAAAAGGCAGGTTATTGATATAGATAGCAAAAATCATAATTTAAAAGAAGCAGCAAAAAGAGTTGCAATAAATATGCCAATTCAAGGAACCGCAGCTGATATTATTAAAATTGCAATGATCAAAATAAATAATGTGTTCAATGAAGAAAAATTGAATTCAAGAATGATTTTGCAAATTCATGATGAATTGGTTTTTGAAGTACATCCTGACGAATTGGGAAAAGTAAATGAAATTGTAAAATCTAATATGGAAAATGCTTATAAATTAATAATTCCGTTAAATGTGGATATTGGGATTGGTGATTCTTGGTATGAAGCTCATTGATTTATGGAATAGACGAAGAGATTGACAATAAAAACTTTCGCAGTTATAAAAGAAAGAATGAGAAAAAAATATAATTATTGAGGAACAAATACATGTAAACTTCGAAAGTTTATGAATTAAAAAATTTATTTTATTAGTGTTTTTTTGTTTTTGAAGGTGTATTTTTGAAGTAGTAAATAGTGCCACTTTAGCTCAGTTGGTAGAGCAATGCTTTCGTAAAGCATAGGTCGAGGGTTCAAATCCCTTGAGTGGCTCAAAAAATAGGTAACACAACAAATACATCTAAAATGTTAGTTGTAAAAAAAACAATAAAATTAATATTTAAGCAATATAAATGCATCCAAATAGAAAAAGAAATTTTTATTAAATTTTTCTTTAATATTTTAATAAATTATTATATATTTATAATTAGGTTGGATTGTTGAAAATATATAAAATAACATTAAGATAGGAAAAATTATGAGATTTTCGTTTTTTAAAAAAAATTCAGGTGATATAGCAATTGATTTAGGCACTGCAAATACTTTAGTATATATGACAAAGAAAGGAATAATGATCAATGAACCGTCAATAGTATCACAATCCGTAGTTAGCAAAAAAATTATTGCAGTTGGTAATGAAGCAAAGGCAATGGTAGGGAGAACGAATCCAAATGTTAGAACAATTCGTCCTTTGAAAGATGGTGTTATTGCAGATTTTGAAATGACTGATGGAATGTTGCGTGGATTTATAAAAAAAATGGGAATTTCTAGATTTGCCAGACCAAAAATGGTGATATGTATTCCTTCAGGAATTACCGAGGTTGAAAAGCGAGCGGTAAGGGAAAGTGCAGAGCAATCTAATGCTCGGCAAGTATTTTTAGTAGAAGAACCTGTTGCTGCAGCAATTGGAATGGGGATTGATATTAGTAAACCAATTGGGAATATGATTGTTGATATTGGCGGTGGCACTACTGAAGTGGCAGTCATTGCTTTGAATGGAGTTGTATCAAAAGAATCAATTCGTATTGCTGGTGATGAAATGGACAATGATATAATTCTCTATTTCCGTAAAAAATATAACTTGTTGATTGGTGAAAGAACAGCTGAAGATATAAAAAAGAAGGTTGGCTCTGCAATAAAAAACAAGGGGACAATCATTACTGTAAAGGGCCGAAATTTAGTATATGGAGTACCAAAAACCGTAGAAATATCTTCAAATGAGATTGCAGAAAGTTTAGAGGAAACAATAAAAAGTATTATTATTGGAATTAAAAAAACATTGGAAAAAACACCTCCGGAACTGTCAGCAGATATATTAGATAGAGGAATAATATTAACGGGTGGTGGAGCCTTGTTGAATGGATTGGATAAGTTGATAAGAATAGAAACCGGATTGCCTGTAAATGTTGCTGAAAATCCATTGCTCACTGTCATTAAAGGCACGGGAAAGATATTGGAAAACATAAAATTATATTCTGATATTATCGTTTAAATGTTAAAGAAAATTTTTGACTATACTTTTGATAATCATTTTTCAATTATTACAATTGCTTTAGTAATAATTTCATTTTTTATTTTATTGCAAAATAATCATTCGGCGGTTAATAATATAAGATTATTTTGGGGGGATGCGATTATTTCGATTAAGCAGCCAATAATTAGTTATAAGAATTTGATTTCTGCTTCTAAAGAAAATCAAATATTGAGAAAAAAATTGGTTAAATTAAATATTAAAACCACAAATTATGTGAATTTGGTAGAAGAAAATAATAGATTGAGGGAAATTCTAAATTTTAAGAAAAGATCAGATTACGAATTAATTCCAGCTACAATATTGTCAAAAGGACTCAACAAAAATGTTAATACCATATTGATAGATAAAGGGGAAATAAATAATGTTAAAAAAAATGATATCATTGTTGTTCCCGACGGTATTGTTGGAAAAGTAATTGCCGTGAATATTAAAACGAGTTTAGTTCAATTAGTTACCGATATGAATTTTTATATAAGTGCAAAAATACTTCCATCAGATGCAAAGGGAATTCTTTGTTGGTGGGGCGGAAATGAATTTATTATTAAAGATATCCCTAATTCAATTTCGATAAAAAATGGAGATTTGGTAGTAACTTCGGGATTCTCAGATATATATCCACCTATGATTGCTATTGGTGTAATAAAAGAAGTAAAAAACTCTCCTAATGGTTTCACTTATATATTAAAGGGTAAATTAAATGTCGATTTTTATAAAATTAGTGAAGTATTAATATTGAAAAAATAATGAAGAAAAACATTTTAACATTACTGATTTTTGTTGGTGTATTATTAATACAAATATTTTTTAATGAATATATTGAAATTTTAGGAGTAAAACCTGATTTAATTTTAATTGCGTTATTGATCTCCGCTTTGTATGTTAGTCCTGTATTTTTAATATTTTTAGGATTTGTATTTGGTCTAATGCAGGATTGGTTGATGTTAACTCCATTAATTGGATTATCTCCTTTGTTAAAGACCATATTTGTTTTTACCGCTGTAAAATCTGTACAAAAATTTAAGGTATTCCCAAATATTGTATTGCTTTCAGTAGAACTATTATTACTATTCTTATATTTTGTTTTTTATAATTCTATTTCATTATTAAGAATTGGGCTTTCTTTTAGTAATGTTATATTGAATTATAGTATTCCTGAATTTTTATATTCTGGTATATTATTTATTGCTTTTTATTATTTAGTTTTCTATTATAAAAAAAATAGAGAATAATAATTATGCATCCTCAGAATGATTTAAATCCTAAACGATTTATTATAATTGTAATAATAATGATTATTTTATTTTCAATACTACTTGTAAGGATATATAATCTTCAAGTAGTAAAATATTATGATCTGTATTTTAGATCTATTGAGAATATTTATAGAAAAATTGACATTTTAGCTCCTCGTGGGAAAATGTTAGATAGATATAATAGAGTGATTTTATACAATAATTCTAGTTATAATTTAGTGGTTTACCCTGCTGAAATTCATGAATATCCCGAAACATGGAATAAATTATCGCAATATTTCCAACTTCCCATATCTGAGTTAAAAAGCACAATGAAAAAAAATATGATAGGTTATTATTTTCCCACAGTATTGAAAGAGAATATTGATTATCAAACTTTGACTTATTTATATGAACATATGTTGGAGTTGCAAGGAATAGATCTGGTCGCAAAACCGGTAAGAAAAATTAAAGAAGGGGCTAATGCTGCCCATATAATCGGTTACATAAATCAAATTGGGAAAAAGGATTTAAAAGCTAAAAAAAACAAAAAATATAAGGCCGGCGATATAGTCGGTTGGAAAGGGCTTGAAAAGGAATATGAAGATATTTTACGAGGTCAAAATGGCCTTAAATTTATGAAAATAAATGCTATCGGTCAAAATATTGGTGAAGAATATTCAAAAAGAATTGAACCAATTCCTGGTAACGATTTGATATTAACAATAGATTGGGATTTGCAAAGTTATGTGGAATCACTAATAGAAGATACATCGGGAGCCGCTATTGTAATAAATTATCTTAATGGTGAAATATTAGCCTTGGCATCAATGCCGGATTTTAATCCGGAGATGTTTTCAACGAACATATCTGACAAGGATTGGCGAGATATAGTATATAATCCTAAATATCCTTTATATAATAGAGCAATCCAAGCGGAATATCCTCCGGGTTCGGCCTATAAATTAGTAGCTGTTATTACTTCGCAAGAAGATAGCGTTGTCTCTCCATATGACACATTTAATTGCCCAGGTTATTATAGACTTGGAAGAAGAATATTCCATTGTTGGAAAAGTAGCGGTCATGGTTCGGAAAACATGTATGAAGCAATTGAACACTCTTGTAATGTGTTTTTTTATAAATTAATGTTAAAATTAGATTTTGATGAGTGGATAAAATATAGTAAAATTTTAGGATTTGGTCAACTAACAAATATTGATCTACCTAATGAAAAAAATGGCAATGTTCCCGATAGAAAATATATGAACAAAACTTATGGGAGATGGGGAAAAGGATATTTACTAAATTTTGTTATTGGTCAAGGTGATGTATTGGTTACACCAATTCAGCTTGCAAAATATGTCTCAATAATTGCGTCCAATGGGTTGAATATTAAACCTCATTTAGTGAAAGATATTTATTATCATGAAAAAAATAAATTAGTAACTAAAAAATATTCAAAAGACAAAATTGAAGGGTTATCTAAACATTCATTAAATGTTGTCAAGGAAGGAATGAGGAGAGTAATGCAAGGAGAGGAAGGAACCGCACGATATTCAAATATTGAAAATTTGGATCTCCATGGGAAAACCAGTACTGCTCAAAATCCACACGGTAAAGATCACGCTTGGTTTATTAGTTTTTCCGGGAAATCATCTTTCCCTTATGCTGTTGTCATTTTTGTGGAAAATGGAGAAGGTGGAAGTAAAACGGCAGCTCCAATAGCAAAAAAAATATATAAATATTACTGGGATTTACATAATAATGAAAAATAAATACTCATTAATAATAAATAAACTTACCGATATTGATATTCAAAGTATAATAATAATTTTTTTATTAATAACTGTTGGCCTATTATCAATATATAGTGCTACGATTTACAAAACTTCTTCTGATTCTAATGCTTTTCTTAAACAAATGATCTGGGTTTGTATTGGAATGATTGCTTTTATTATTGCATATTCTATTGATAAGAAATTGTTGTTAGGATATGCCGTTTTTATTTATTTTATTGGAATTGTTCTTATTATTTTGCCATTTTTCACATCCGGAGATACCGAAAGTACTAATAGATGGATAAAGATTGGATTTGTTCAATTTCAAACTTCTGAATATATGAAATTTTTTCTGATCATAATATTAGCAAAATATTTCGCAGAAACAAGCATTTCAAAATATTCTTTTTTATATGTTTTGCCTCCGTTAATAATTTCATTAGTCCCTATGGGAATTGTTTTGGTACAACCGGATTTAGGGACTTCACTTATTTTATTGATGATATTTGGTGGGATGCTCTTTGCAAGTGGTGTAAGGTTATATTTTATATTTTTATTAATAGCCCCAATTATTACAATTTTTGCCGCTTTTGATCAAACGGTATTCTATATTTGGGGAGTTATTTTAGCAGTAGTGATATTTATTAATCATGCAGATTTGTTGTCGTTTGCCGGAGTTTTTATTGGAAATATTCTTGTTGGAATAATTACACCATTTGTGTGGGATAAAATATTACCATATCAACAACAGAGAATATTAACTCTGTTTAATGCTAATTTAGATCCTCGTGGAGCAGGATATCAGGTGATTCAATCGAAAATTGCAATTGGTTCAGGAGGACTTTGGGGAAAGGGATATCTTAATGGTACACAGACTCATTTACAATTTTTACCCGAACAGCATACTGATTTTATTTTTTCGGTAATATCAGAAGAATTCGGATTTATTGTTGTTGCAATAATTTTAGTTTTATTTTTTACACTCTTTTATAGATGGTACAAAATGGCTTTTAAAGCCGCTGACAAATTTAGTGCGATGTTAATTATTGGAGGTACAACCACATTATTGTTCCATGTATTTATCAATATCGGAATGACCATTGGACTTTTGCCTGTTACGGGAAAACCTTTACCCTTTATCAGTTATGGCGGTAGTTTTCTAATCACTTGTTTTGGACTTGTTGGATTAATTTTAAATGGGAATTCTGATTGATCTGTATAGCGTGAATTGAAGCTGAAAGACGGAAAAGAATGCGATGATGGGATTATGGGACTGTATAAAATTGTAACTTTGGTTAATTTTATATAAAAAATAAAAAAAATCTATAATTAGTAATAGTTTTTTATTAAATTATAAATTA
>JAUVLI010000035.1 GCA_030600775.1 Fidelibacterota bacterium
GAACAAAGAAAATGGATAATTAAAAGTTGATAATGCATGAATAGAAAAAATCTGAATTAACGTATTTGATAAAAAAATCGGAAATCATATTCCAAAAAGGTAATTATACTTTATATAAGTTGCCTTAATATTTAGTAAAATTAACTATGCTCAACAACCAAAACAAAGCAATATTAGTTCTCAACTTTTCCGGTAGATATGGAGGAGCTGAAAAAAGGTATATAACTCTTTTTAATTATATTGCTAAAGAAAGAAAAGATTATTATTTAATTATTAATGAATCTTTATATGTAATTGTAGTAAATAATGGGCTACTGAATAAGCATGATAACATTATAATTATAAAATCAAATAGGAAAAACAATCAAGAAAATAAACTACAGGATAATCATAAATTTCATATAAACAATAAAAGCGATAAATTTAATAAAGAAAAATCATGCATTATAAAATTTTTTGGGCAGTTCAAATCATTTGTTAAACAATTTTTCAGATGGATTATTTTTGCAAAACAATTTATTAAGATCGTTAAGACAAAGCAAATTAAAATTGTATATTCGGTTTGGACTGGAGGTATCTGGAGTTGGTCATTAAAATATTTAATTGGATTTAAATTAATTCATAGTTATAATGATTCGGGTTTAAGTTCAGTAAAAAAGGGGATAATTAATTTTTTTAATTCAGAATATTGGGTTTTAAAACATTGTGATAAAATTGATTTTTTATCTGAAAAGATATACAAAGATCTAACAAATAAAGTGATGAAAATAGAAAAAGGAAGAATTTTAATAACACCAAACAGTTTTATAAATTATTCCAATTATTATTCAGATTCGGAAAAAGAAAATTCTGTTGTGTTTTTATCACGATTGGAAACGATAAAAAATCCATTTTTGTTACTTGAAGCAATTAAAATTTTAAATGATGATTTTAATATCAGTAACATAAAATATTATTTTCTTGGAAATGGTTCCTTGTATAAAGAAATAAAATCGTTTGTAAATAAGAATAATCTAAATAATATATTTATTGAAGGACATCAATTTGAAACTTGGAAATATTTAAAGAGGTCAAAAATATTCATCTCTTTACAGCAAGAAAACAATTATCCCAGCCAATCACTTTTAGAAGCGATGGCTTGTGAAAATGCTATTATAGCTAGTGATGTTGGGGAAACCAGAAAGCTTGTTACGGGAAAAGAGGGCGTATTCGTAAATTTTAGGGCACAAGAAATTGCAGATGCTATAAATAAATTAATTATGGATCCTGATTTAATTAAACAACTTGGAAAGAATGCAAGAAGGAAAGTTTTAAAAGAACACACCATTGAGAAATATATTGAATATTTTTATAAAATAACAGAGGAATGATTACGAAGCTTAAAGTATATAATAGTTTCAATTCAATACCAAATAACGAAACAATAGAAGACAAAATACCAATTTTTGCTTCTCAGAAATATGCAGATTTTATTAGGGAAACAAAAAATTATCATGCCATCTGGATAGAGTCTAAAGAGGATAGAATACATTATCTCATTCCTTTTGCTGTAATAAAGAAGTGACCATTTTAAAAAGGTATGTTTCTCACATCTGTGAATTCATTGGGAAATGTGAATACTATTGAAAGTGAAAAAGAATTTCTAAATGGAATTATTATATATATAAAAACAAATAAATTGTGCGATTGGATTCAACAACCACCTAATTGGGCAATATTTAATACTTATCCTGATTGTTCTATTTATGTACCTTTTGGTACTTATCAGATTGATTTGCAAAGCAAGAGTGAAGAGGAATTATTTAAAAATTTAAGTAGAAAGAACAGGCAATATATTAATAAAGCAAATAGAGAGGGTGTGAAAATTAAAAAAGGCATTGAAT
Source organism: Fidelibacterota bacterium (assembly GCA_030600775.1). Lineage (GTDB taxonomy): Bacteria > Fidelibacterota > Fidelibacteria > Fidelibacterales > Fidelibacteraceae > TCS52. Next base: position 1,884 of record JAUVLI010000035.1, read on the forward strand.
ATCTTGATGGGGTTCTGCTTTTAATAAGGGAAAAGTTAAGTAAAGCAAAAATGAATTTTATTACGAAAGAAGTAGCCTTAATATTGAAAAACAAATTGGATGGTCATTTCTTGGTGTATATTACTTATTATAATGATGTTCCTCAAGCAGGGACACTGTTTTTATCAAATTTATTTTCAATTTATGGCTATTATACCGGGTCAATCAATAAACCCGTTAAAGGGGCAACGCCATTGTTATATTGGGAAGTTATAAAAAACTCGAAAAATATTGGGGTAAAATTATTTGATTTTGTTGGAGCAAGAATAAATCCTACTCCGGATTCAAAACAAGAAAGCCTCCAACTTTATAAAAGACATTTTGGCTTTAAGATGAAACAGGGATTTCTATGGAAAAGGGGAATTTGTTGAAATCCCAATAAGTAGCATAAGGGTTTCTATTTTTAGAAAAATATATAACATCTTGATAAATAGATTAAAATATAAGAAGTTAGAGTCAGAAAGAATAGGTGCCGGTTCAGGAAATACCACGCAAGATCATAAAAGTATCTTTAATAAAGCGTATTCAATAATTTTTGAAAAAAAATATCAAATACTAACTACAGATAGTTCATTTAATGAAAAGTACAATTATTTATTGTCAAAATCGAAAGAGAACTCAACTCAAATTTTACATCCAAAATTATTAAACCAACATACTTTAAATTTGTTACAAAAAAAGTTATCTAACAAAGAAGTTAAGTTTGTTTCGATAAAAGGATTTTTAGATGAATAAGAAAATTGCAATCTTGCTTGTGATATTTAATGAAGAACATCATATTCGGGGATTAGCTAAATCTTTGCATGATCAAACATATAAAAATTTTGATGTTTATGCAATTGATAATAATTCTAAAGATAACTCGGTTAAAACATTAAAGAAATATTTCCCTGAGATAAAATTAACTTTATCAAAAGAGGACAGTGGTTTTGCAAAAGGCAATAATATTATAGCAGAAAAAGCTGTCAATAATGAACCTGATTATCATTTTATTTTAAATACAGATATGGAATTAGACAAAAAGTGTATTAATGAACTTGTAGATTTAGCAGAAAGTAATTCTCAAATTGGTGGGATTGCTCCCATTATTATGTATGGTAAGGAAAAGAAACGAACTGATGTTATTCAATGTTATGCGAATAACGCAAATTTTAAAACAGGAAAAACTTCTTCTCTTTATTCACAAATGAATTTTAGCAATAATAAATTGCCGGATAAAATGCAAGTAAATACAATTCATGGTGGAGTGACTTTTATTAAATCAGAATTATATGAAAAGATAGGTTTATTTAACGAAGATAACTTCATGTATGGTGACGAACTGGATTTGGCGTACAGAATAAAACAAACAGGTTATAAACTATTTGTTACTAAAAAGGCAAAAAGTTGGCATTTCCATGATTGGACAAAGAAAAATAAAAAAGGTTATTACTTGCAATATTATTATATTATTAGAAATCGGTTTTTGTTTTTTCATAGATATAAGAAATATAGTTCTTTGTTAATTGAAAGTCTTAAGGAAATTATCAAATTACCACTAACTATCCGATGGTTGATTAAAAAAGTTGATTTAAAATTAGTAAAATATTATTATCTTGGCATGTTACATGGGTTATTAAACAGAAAAGAGAAGGCCAACATTGAATTCAAATAATAAAAATAAAAAAATATTATTTGTCATTACTTTTAGTCCTTTTGCAAGGGGAGGGTGTGCAAAAAATTTTTTAAACCTAATAAAGCTTACAAAACCATATTTTGATCAATCTCAATATAAATCAATTATTTGCTCTTTGGGTAATTTGAATCAGGATTTAAAAGCTTATAGGCTAAACATTTCTAATGAAAGAATTTTACATGGTATTAAAATTGATTATTTTAAGCGGATATTCCCCGGCGTCAAAACAATTTATCAGATTATGGAGTTTATTAGTAACTTATTTCAAATTTTTAAAATAATGCTTAAATATAATCCCAATATTGTATATGCTTATGGCGATAAGTCATTGTATTTGAGTTCATTTTGGAAATTTTTATTCCGTTATAAATTGATAACCGATTTACGAGGGGAAGGAGTAAATGAAAGGAAACAACGAGGGTGGAATAAAAAGAAATTGACTATATTGTCAAAATTAGATCGGTTGTGTAGGAATAAATCAGATAAAGTTTTTATCGTTAGTGATGCTTATAAAGATGTCAGGAAAAATAGCAAATATGTAGTTAAATATAATTATTATGACGGCGATCTTTTTGAATATAATGAAGAAAAGGCCACCTTTAAAAGAAATGAATTAGGCTTATCAAATAAATTTATCTTTATATATACTGGTAGCATTCATAAATATCAAATGATAGAGGAAATGGTTTTTTTCTTTAGCGAGTTCAATAAAATACACATTGACTCTTTTTTTATCATTATATCTGAATATGATAGAAACGAATTTATTAAATATTTTGATAAATATAGTGTATCATCTACAAATTATTTAATTTATCCACTAAAACACAAAGAAGTAAATGATGTACAAATGATAGCAGATATAGCCCTACTAATCCGTGAAGATATTCCGGTAAATCATTATGCATTTCCCACAAAATTCGCCGAATATTTGGCAAGTGGTGTTCCAGTATTAACAACACCGCATCTTCACTCTATAGCTCCAATGATTAGCAAAAATAATTTAGGAGAATTAATTGAAACTATTAAAATAGGCAAAAATTATGATAGCCTTATTGATTTTATTTACAATAAATATAAAAATAATTTCGAAATAAAAAGAAAATGTGCTTTATTCGCACAAAAAAATTTAATGTGGCAAAAGAAGGCAAAAGAAATATTTCAAATTATAGATAAAATACAATGATTGAAATTTATAAAAACTATTCATTTTTTGACATTTTGTCAAAATTAAAAGAACGAATATTGGACTATTTATTATTGCCATATTGGAAGATTAGATTAGGTAAAATAGGTAAAGGTTCAAGAATAAAAAAGGGAGTAAAAATAGTTGGTAGTGGAAAGAGAATTACAATTGGAAACAATTTTAAGATTTGGCATCGCTGTTTTCTTAGTGTTGGAGCTGGCAAAATTAGTTTTGGTAATAATGGGCATCTGGGAGTTGATGTATATATAAATGCTTCAGAAGGAAATGTTAATATTGGCAACTTTGTGGCAGTAGCCCCTAAAACACAAATTTATTCTTATACTGATTATTGTGAGCAAGATAAAAAAATTGGTGAGATACACAAAGTAGCTGATGTAAATATTAAAGATAATGTATTAATTGGAAGTGGTGTTATAATTTTGCCGGGAATAACAATAAATGAGGGGGCAATCGTTGCTGCTGGAGCAGTTGTTACTAAAGATGTTCCACCATTTATTATCGTTGGAGGCATCCCAGCAAAAAAAATTAAAGAAAGGATATAAAACAATGAAAATTTTAGTAACTGGTGGTTCGGGTTTTATTGGATCACATATTGTTGATGCTCTTATAGAAAAAGGGCATAAAGTAAAAATTTATGATATAGATGCACCAAAATATAATCAGAAGTGCGATTATATTAAAGGCGATATTTTAGATTTAAATAGACTTGTACAGGAAACAAAAGGCTATGATGCTATTTATCATCTTGCGGCAGAGGCGGATGTCAACAGATTTTATAAAAGTCCATATTATTCTAATCTTATCACATCTTGCTCAACACTGAACGTTTTGGAAGCTGCTAAAATAAATAAAATATCACGGGTATTGCTTGCTTCAACGGAGTGGGTATATGGTAGTCCCAAAAGTGATAAAGATGAAGTTATTACAGAAGTAACTCCCACTACTGATAACCCAGATCATCTTTATACATCATCTAAAATTGCTGCTGAGATGTTTTGTAAAAATTATAAACAGCTTTATGGAGTAAATTATACAATAATGAGATTTGGTATTCCTTTCGGCGAACGAGCTCGCCCTGCTACTGTTACTCCAATATTTTTAAGTAGGATATTAAATGGTGAAGAAATTACTATTCACGGAGATGGAAGCCAAACAAGACAATTTATTTATGTTAAAGACCTTGCAAAGGGATGTGCTGCTTGTTTAAATGAAAATGCAAAAAATGAAATTATAAATCTTGAAGGTAATGAAGTTATTAGCGTCTTAAATATTGTACGAAATCTTGAAAAAATATTAAATAAAAAAGGTGTTTTAAAATTTATTGAAGATAGAGCCGGTCAATTCAAAGGAAGAAAAATTTCAGCAGAAAAAGCAAAAAGATTATTGAATTGGCAACCTAAATATTCTTATTTTGAAGCTTTGAAAAATTATGTGAATTGGTTTATTAAAAATAAAACAAGGTAAATAAAAATGGAAAATAATATTGTTATTATATCCAATAAATTGTCTTTAAAAAAAGCAATAAATTCTATTGAGCATTCCGATTTTAATATTGCATTATTAATTGATGAGGAAAACAAATACTATTCTCAAATATCAATTTACAAGCTTCGTCGCTTAATACTATCCGGTTCAGACATTAACTCTACTTTAAATGAATTGGTTCCTAATGATAAAGTATTTGTATTTGAAAATAACTTAAAAAATCAAAAAAAATTAGATGAACTCATAAAATACTTTGAACTTCAAAACATTGAATATATTCCAATTTTAAATGATAAAAAAGAAATCATTGATATTTATCATATTAATGATTCCAAAAAAAATATTTCAATTATGCCAAATGAACATAAGCAAAATAATAATGTAAAAAATGTCTTAGTAATTGGAGGCGCAGGTTATTTAGGAAATGTTGTTGTTCGTAAAATATTAGATTCAGGGAGATTTGTTAGAGTTTTAGATAATTTTATTTATGGTAATCAAGCATTAAGGGACTTAGAAAAAAATCCTAATATTGAAATAATTAACGGAGATTTTAGAAATATTGAAACAGTTGTTTCTTGTTTGAAAGATATAGATGCTGTAATTTTACTTGCTGCTGTTGTAGGTGATCCTGCATCAAAGGCCAGACCTATACAAACTATTGAAACTAATCTCATTGCAGCTCAATCTCTTGCGTTTGCATGTAAAACACAATGTATAAGTCGTTTAATTTATGCATCTACTTGTAGTGTTTATGGTAAAGGCAATAAATTTTTAAATGAAAATTCACCTTTAAATCCTGTTTCTTTATATGCTAGAACAAAAATAGCATCTGAAAAAAGTATTCTTAATATGGCTAATTATAATTTTGCTCCGACAATATTAAGGATGTCCACTCTTTATGGATATTCCAAAAGAATGCGATTTGATCTAGTTGTTAATACTATGACTATGAAAGCTTTTACTGACAATAAAATCCAGGTTTTTGGTGGAGAGCAATGGAGGCCTCTTCTTCATGTTGATGATGCTGCAGATGTATATTTAAAATGTATTGAAGCGCCATTGAATACAGTTGGCAATCAAATTTTTAATGTGGGTTCGGAAAAACAAAACTATCAAATAAAAGATATTGCAAAAATTATAAGTAATACATTGAAAAATATAACTATTGAAACTTTAAAATCTGATATAGATAATAGAAACTATCAGGTATCATTTCAAAAGATTAAGAATATATTAAATTTTGAACCACGAAATAATATTAAAACTGCTTGTAAAGAAATTTTTAATGTACTTAATGAAAAAATTATTAAAAATCCTAAAGCAAAAATTTATTATAATCATTATTTTGATTCAACAGAAGAAATATTATGAAAGAAATGAAATTTTCAATTGGTTTTGATAAAAGAGATTTACCCAAACTACACAATTACTGGAATAAAATAATAGAATCTCAAAAATGGACTGAGAGTTATTTCACTGCATTATTTGAAAAAAAATGGAATATTTATAACAATCTTCATTCAGTTGCTTTTGGGTCTTGGTCCGGTGGTGCTTTAGCTGCAATGCGGTATTTTCAATTAGTTGGACAAACAGTTTTATGCCCATCAAATACATTTATGGCTACACCATTGGCTATAGTTAATAGTGGAGCTAAAGTTCAATTTGTTGATTGCAACAAAACTGATTTATGCATGAGTTATGATGACTTTAAAATTAAAGCAGAAAAATATCATCCTGCTGCAGTTTGGGTTGTGCACATTGGCGGACATATTGCTTTTGATATAGAAAAAATTGCAGAATATTGCAAAAAAAATAATATTATCTTGCTTGAAGATTGTGCTCATGCTCATGGAGCTTCCTGGAATGGAAAACGACCTGGTGAATGGGGTGATGCCGGTGTCTATTCATTCTATCCTACAAAGACAATTTCAACAGGCGAAGGCGGGATGCTAGTGTCTATACATAAGGAACTCATTGAATTTGCAAAGAGATTCAGAAACTATGGAAAACCAGATTATAAAGTAAGTGGTTTAAATTTAAGGATTAGTGAATTTTCTGCTGCTATTGGAGTTGTTGAAGTGGACAGATTATCTGAAATAGTTGAATATAAAAATGAATATGCTCAAAAATTAGACTCAAAATTTAAAAACAGATTGATATTGCCAAAAGGTATGATTTCAGGCTATTACAAATATATTGTATTTGAAGAAATTGAAAAATCAACTGGTAAAGTATATGACAATCCTTGTCATAGAATAATGAAACATGATGTAGATTTACCTAATACAGATTGGGTAGCAAAGAATCACTGGTGTGTTCCAATTTATTATAATAAATAAGATATATGATGAAAATATGTTATGTTTCTAATAATTTTGAGATTCATGATTATCGTTTCTTGAAAAAAATGACTGAAAATAATTATGAAGTTCATGCTGTTTCTCTAAGAAAAGATGAGATTAATGATAAATTTAAAGTTGATGGAATTAAGTATTATGAATATTGTAAAGTAAGAAAATTTTACCAAAAACGTTCTCATGGTCTAAATTTATTTTGGTATATTTCAGCAGTTAGATTTTTAAAAACTATTATTGAAGAAATAAAACCAGATATTTTACATGGAGGTTATGCATCTATTTCCGGATTTATTTGCTCGTTAGCCAATTTTCATCCTTTTTTATTAATGCCATGGGGTAGTGATATACTATTTGATTCACCAAAACCAATTTTTAAAAAGCAATTAGTTTCTCATTCAATTAAATGTGCAGATATGATAACTTGTGATGCAGAAAGTGTAAGAAGTGAATTAGTTAAGAAGTATAAATATGACTCTGATAAAATTGTTATTTTCCCTTGGGGTATTAACCTTAATATATTTAGTTCTTATAATGACGAAATCCCCAACGAATTAGGAGATTGGCACAATAATATTATTGTTGTTTGCACAAGACAACACACAAAAATATATGGGATTGAATATTTAATAGAGGCCGTACCTTTAGTCGTAAAAGAAAATAACAATGTGAGATTTTTGTTTGTTGGTGATGGACCATTAACTGAAACCTATATCAAGCAATTGAAACGATTGAAGTTAGAAAAATATGTAAGGTTTGTTGGTAGAGTAAAAAACGAGAATCTGCCTTTATATCTAAATAATTCAGATATATATGTTTCCCCTTCTTTATCAGATGGAAGTTCTCTTAGTCTAATGGAGGCATTAGCCTGTAGATTGCCAGTAGTTATTACAAATATTGCGGCAAATCATGAGTGGGTTAAAAATAATTACAATGGAATATTTTGCAATAAACAGGATTCAAGGGGTATTGTCCAAGGTATATTAAAACTTGCAAGCGATAAAAATCTTCGTATAGAAATGGGTAAACATAGTTTAAATATTGCTAAAAACGATGCCGATTGGGATATTAATTTTTCTAAACTTGAGAAAGTTTATAGACAATTACTTACTTGACATAATTTCACTAAGATGTAGCTGACAATATTCAAAAAGCACTAGATTTTGGTAAACGTACGAAAGGACGAAAAAGAATTATGCAACTTGGTTTAGATTCCGATACAATAGTAAAAAAAATAATAGAAATTTATAAGAAGGTGATATGAAAGATAAAGAATTTGAAGAGATAATGGCTTCACAAATAAAAACTCATAAAGATTATAAGATTTATCTTATTACAATCAAAAAGTTCAGCTTTTTATGAGAAGTATGCAAAATAAAAAAGCTGTTTTAGTATGAGGATTTTAATTGATATCGGTCATCCCGCACATTATCATCTATTTAAAAACCCTATATCATGTTTATTAAATAAAAAACACAATGTTTCTATTCTTATCAAAAAGAAAGATATACTTGAATATTTACTTAAACAATCGGGATATGAATACCTTAATATTTTGCCGAAAGGTAGAAAAAACAGCAAGACAGGAATTCTATTGGGATTAGTAAAGAGAGATTGGGCAATGTTCAAGTTTTGTCTAAAAAACCGTCCTGATATTATGCTTGGTACTTCAACGGCAATTACTCATATAGGAAAATTATTAAACATTCCATCAATAATTGTAAATGAAGATGACTATAATGCTGTTCAATTATTTAGCAAACTTGGGTATCCCTTGGCAAGCAATATTCTTGCTCCAATTAGTTGTCCTACTGGAAAAGTTGATAGTAAATGGGAAAAAAAAACAATACATTATGAAGGGTTTCATGAGCTCGCCTATCTTCACCCTAATTTTTTTATACCAAAATATAGCAAAATTAAAAAAATCATATCTACATTAGCACCTTTTTATATTATTCGTTTTGCAAAACTTACGGCACACCACGATCAAGGCAAAAAAGGAATAACAACTAAAATAGCACAAAAAATAATAGACATACTATCTCCTCATGGAAATATTTATATAACATCAGAAAGAGAATTAGAGCCTCAATTTGAAAAATACAGAATTCATATTAAACCTGAAAACATTCACCATGTATTATTTTATGCTGATATGTATATAGGCGATAGTCAAACCATGGCAGCTGAGGCTGCTGTTCTTGGAACTCCTTCAATTAGATTTAATGATTTTGTTGGCAAACTTGGATATCTCGAAGAATTAGAACATAAATATAATTTAACCTATGGTATAAAAACATCTGAACCTGAAAAATTATATCAAAAGATCAATGAATTAATAATTACTTCCAACCTGCAACAAGAATTTCAAAAGCGCCGCCAAAAGATGCTTGCAGATAAAATTGATGTAACAGCTTTCATGGTTTGGTTTATTGAAAAATATCCAGAAAGCGTTAATATTATGAAAGAAAACTCCAGTGAAATAGAGAAAAGATTTCATCGGGTAAATTTAGATTATCAAAATAAATTTAGGTAAAATATGAAAAATAAAAAATCTTATATAATTTGTCTCATTCTTGATATTCTCTTTATCTCAATCGCATTTTTCTATATGATCCACTTAAAACCGGCAAGTTTAAGAATATATTTACCATTGTATATCAAACCATTTTTGGGATTTGCGGTTGTATGGTTAATAGCTTCTTTTATTGGTGATAAGTATAACATTAACAGATTCAATAAATTCATTAACTTGTTTTATTCCATTATCCGTGTGAATTTCGTTGTAGTTGGCATTGTTCTAATTGCCATGTATATTTTCGGTCGTTTTGGGTATTCCCGTCTTATTGTATTTGGAACAATTCTGTTTTCGGGATTACTGGAGAGCACTTTTGCTTTTTTCTATTTTGTAATGAAGAGAAATGAATACGAATTTAATGATTTTCACCGATTTTTTATAAAGCCCCACTATATTTTCCCACGTATTGATCATGATAAGATTGATTTTCCAATTCCAAAAAAGTTGGAAAAAGCTCAAGATAGCATTGAACATAAGCTGAAAACAAAATATCTTGCAACTCAGTATGATTTGTTTGAATTCTTGAAGAATCAAATCCCGATTATCTCTATTCACAAAAAGGACTCAATGACTCTTAATACGCACACATTATATAATCTGGAAACAGTGAAGCCGGGATCTCAATACTTTTTTATGAATCTGCATCGAGTTAATGATTTCCGTTATCTTAAGCAATATTTCATTCAGGTGAATGAGAATTTGAAATTTGGTGGATACTTTGTTGGCTGTGTTCAATCCATCAATGTACGATATAACTATTTCTTTAAGAAATATCGGTATCCTCTTGCAGTAATTCTATATACAATTGATTTGTTTTTCAATCGTGTAATCCCTAAACTTCCCCTACTTAAGGTTTTATATTTTGCTATTACTAAAGGTAGGAACCGCGCACTATCCAAAGCTGAAACTTTAGGGAGATTGCAGTACTACGGATTTAAAGTGACAGCTGTTAAAGAGCTTTATGATAGATTATATTTCATTACTCGTAAAGTAGGTGAACCTAGCAAAGACTCAAATCCATCGTATGGCCCTTTTATTAAAATGCGAAGAGTTGGTAAAGATGGTGAGATCATCTATATTTATAAATTTCGCACCATGCATTCTTATTCGGAATATTTGCAGAAATATATTCATGAACAGAATGAGTTGGAAAATGGTGGTAAATTTGTAGATGATTTTAGAATTACTGGCTGGGGAAAATTTTTGCGCAAATTATGGATAGATGAATTACCACAGATTATAAGTTGGATACGTGGAGATCTCTCTTTAGTAGGAGTTAGGGCGCTTAGTTTCCATTATTTTGATTTGTATCCGGAAGATATGCAGAAATTACGTGTACAGTTTAAGCCTGGTCTGATTCCACCCTATTATGCTGATATGCCTAAGAATTTTGATGAGATCATTGAATCTGAAAGACATTATTTGCTTAAAAGGAAGAAACGACCTATATGCACTCAGTTTGAATACTTTTATAAAGTTTTGCGGAGTATTCTGGTTGAAGGAGCGAGAAGCAAATGATTTTGAGATAGGGAGATTTTGGGATGGGGAAACGGCATTAATAGGCATTGCGGGTTTCGGGTTACGAGTTGCGGGTTAAGTAAGAAGTAGGTAGTAAGTAGTAAGTAGGAAAAAGCAAGAAAGCAGACAGAATAATAAGGAAATCGGAGAATGGAAAACGGAGGAGGTAAGGTGGAGATTAAAATCGAATAATTTGAAGACCTGGAAGTTTGGAAAGAATCAATGCGTCTTGCTTTAGAAATATACACAAACTTTAAGACATCCAAAGATTATGGTTTGAAAAATCAAATACAACGATCAGCTGTTTCTATTCCTTCAAATATTGCGGAAGGTTATGAACGAGGTTCAAATAAAGAATATATTCAGTTTTTAAATTACTCAAAAGGAAGTTGTGCTGAGTTACGAACGCAATTGTGTATTGCAAAAAGAAATGGAGAATTAAAAAAATCAGTTGGCAACAAATATATTGAAACCACCCCAAAAATATCTGCAATGCTTTATAAACTTATTAAAGTCAGAAAAGAAAAATTTTGATCCTGCTATTTTTTTCGATTCTCAACTCCTGTCTCCTGCCTCCTGTTTCCCGACCCCCGTCCTAAATACCACCGAAGGCAAAAAAGCAGAAAGAATAAAGCTTTAGAAATAAAAGAAAAGAAGGAAATTTTATTAATAGAAAAGTAAAATAATCTTAACATTTAATAAACATTTATGAACAATAAAAATAAAAATTTCAAGGAATATAATAAACAGATATTCAAGGATTACAAAAGATCTATCAAGCATGAAGTTTTTGATGAAACTTTGGCCCTTTATATTTTAAGACCGATTGCCTTTATCTTTGTTAAGTTGTTATATCCAACTTCCATTACTCCAAATCAGGTTTCTCTAATGACGGCTATAGTAGGAATAATGAGTGGTTATTTCTTCTCTCGTGGTGATGTTGTTAGCTTTGTTATTGCAGGATCATTATATTTTTTAAGTCTTGTTTTAGATTGTGTGGATGGAATGATAGCTCGCTTGAAAAATAATGGAACTCCAGTTGGTAGAATTATTGATGGTTTATCAGACTATATTGTAGGGATATCAGTTTATATAGGAATGGGAATTGGCTTTGGGAAAGGGTTGATCGATATAAAATATTTGCCGTTTAATTATTGGTGGTTTATAGTTATTGCGGCTATTAGTCATATCTTCCATGCTATATTCGTTGATTATTACAGGACTGAGTTCATGGCTCATGGTTTGGGCAAACAAATATCAACTTTGGAAGAAAAAAATAAATTTACCGCTGAATTTGATAAAATAAAACATCAGAAAAATAAATTGTTTGAAAAAATATTAATTGTTGTATATCTTGGATATTCACACTTACAATTATTTAAAAAGGATGAGCAAAAAGTATATGATAGGGAAACTTATTACAATTCAAATAAATTATTAATAAAATTATGGTTTTGGATTGGTCCAACTGCCAGCGCCTTTATTATTATTATTTCTGCTTTTTTATTCAGACCGATCATATTTTTTGTTTTTACCATCGGACTTGCAAACATCTACATGATCATTTTGTGGGTAATACAGGTGAAAACAAATAAAAAAATAAATCATTAATTGTTGGCTTTTTAAATTATTAAATATATTGGAGAAAAAATGGGAAAATCAGTTTCAGTAGGGAAAACATACGATTTAATGCAAAATGTTTTCACTAAGCTTGGTGTACCAAAAGATGACGCAAAAATATGTGCAGATGTATTAATTGCTTCTGATTTAAGGGGAATAAGATCACATGGGATTGGTAGATTAAAAATGTATTATGATAGAATTAGAGATGGGATCCAAAATCCAATTACGAATATTAAAGTTATAAAAGATTTTAATGCAATTGCGGTTTTAGATGGTAATAACGGCATGGGACAAGTTGTTTCATATAATGCGATGCAGATGGCAATTGATAAGGCCAAAAAATTTGGCATTGGAAGTGTAGCAGTTCGTAATTCCAATCATTTTGGTATCGCTGGATTTTATTCCAAAATGGCTATTGACCAAAATATGATGGGAATGGCTTTTACTAATGCAAGACCAAGTGTTGCTCCAATATTTGGAGTTCAGCCGATGTTTGGAACAAATCCAATTGCTTTTGGTGCTCCTTCAGATGAAAATTTTCCATTTTTATATGATGCTGCAACCACTATTGTTCAAAGAGGGAAAATTGAAGTGCTTAATAGGGAAAGTAAATCTACTCCTGAAGGATGGGTTGTTGACAAATTTGGGAAACCTAATACAGAAACGAAAAAAATAATGGATGATTTTTTAAAGCAAAATGCATCATTAATTTCATTGGGTGGTAGGGAAGAAAAATCCGGTGGACATAAGGGCTATGGTTTAGCTACGATCGTTGAAATTTTATCGGCAGCATTACAACAAGGAAGTATTCTTCATCAATTAAGTGGAATAGATGAAGGAAAAAAAGTTTCTATGAAAGTAGGTCATTCTTTTATGGCGATTAATATTGAAGCATTTACATCCATTTCAAAATTTAAACAATTGATTGGTGAAATTATTCGAGGATTAAAAAATTCGAAAAAGGAACCCGGAAAAGAAAAAATATTTGTAGCCGGTGAAAAGGAATATTTGAGCGAAATCAAAGTAAAAAATAATGGAATTCCAATAAATGAAAATTTGCAGAAAAATATTGATATAATGACCAAAGAATTGGGAATTGAATTTTAATAAGTAGGAGGAGGAAATTATGGAAAAAGACAATAGAGGTATAGTGTATATCTTAACAAATCCAATCTTTATAGAAAATATTATTAAAATTGGACGTACCGAAGATAGATTAGAAGATAGAATAAAAGAATTAAATAAACTGACAACAACACCTGCACCTTTTGTTTTTCGTTCTGCATTCAAAGTAGATAATTATAAAAAAATTGAAAAAATTCTTCATATTGCTTATAAAGGAGCAGGAGTACACACTGATAAAGAAAATAAAAGGAAAGAATTTTTTAAAGTTAATCATGAAAAAGCTAGAGAGTTATTACTGGCTTTAGCTAAACTGCATAATGGTGAAGAAGTTTTTATTGATGAAAATACTACATATAGTGAAGATGAAAAAGAAACAATTAAAAAAGAAGAGAAAAATTCATCAAGAAAATCTAATACTAAATTT
>JAUVLI010000034.1 GCA_030600775.1 Fidelibacterota bacterium
TGATAAAAATGGCAACGGTAAATGTATGGATAATATTGAAGTGACAATTGTTGATAATGATGGAGAACAAGTTTTCGCAAATACAAAAGGCAAACTCGCTTTTCGCGGACACACAATATTTGATAATTTGTTAACAAAAAATATTAATGATTGTAATTTTATAAAAAACGGTTGGTTTATAACTAATGAAACTTCCGAAACTTTGAGAAAAAATCAAATATCATTCAATTGATTCAATAAATTTTACAGCCCTATCAACTGATTTGCCATCGTTAAAGTAAAAGCAACTATGGAGCATTTTTTTATATTTATCCGAGTATTTTTGAGATTTTATATTTTCATCGATAAGTTCACAAATATTCATTTTCTCATTATAAACATCGACAGCAGTCATAATATTCATTTCATCAGGCATATTATGATAATTGTCAAATTCATTTTTTACAACAATCATCGGTTTGTTTGTAATCAGATATTCATATAAAATTGAAGAAGTATCGCTTATCATCAAGTCGGAAATAGCAAAATCGAACATCGTATCATTTTTATATAAATTTCCCGGATTAGAAAAATAAACATTTTTATATCCGTTTATTTTTGCCCATAATTTTATTTTTGGAATATGATGAGCATTATGAAAATGTGGCCTGACAATTAAATTGTATTTAGGTGAAATTTCTTTGATGAATTTTTTGACATGTGTCTTAAATGTGCCGGCACCAAAACGCCAAGTAGGAGCATATAAAACAAATTTAAGATTTTTATTTTTTATTCCATAATTTGTAATAATTTTTTCTTTATCAATTTTATTATTTACATAATCATCAAATCTCATATTACCAATTTTGATCAGTTTTTCTTCTGGAATATTAATCTTATCATCTTTTAGTTTCTGTATTTGTTTGGGACCAACAACAAAATGATAATCGTAAGATTCCAGATAATGTGCGTTTCCTCCGTATCTTTTATCTCCCGTACCATGTCCGATAAAAACAGAAATACATTTTTTGTCAATATGTAATTCTCTATTTGATTGAGAAAAAAGTATTCCTTTTATTTTTAATTCATTTTCAATTTTTCTGAAAATAATAGGTGGAACATTGAATAATGAATTATAATTTGGTGACTTATTTAAATTTTTTAAATATATAATATATTTACTTATTTTACTAAATCGTTTTCTTGCAATAAATGTCCCATAAATTCTATTATATAAAGGTAAAGCATTTGAGAATTGATAAAATTGATTGGCAAAATAATAGTAACTATTCTTCATAAGTTATTCCGAAAAAATGATTTTATTTATTATCTTTTTAAAATTGAACATTTCGGGTGTATCGATATCTAACCAAAGATTTGTTTTGATATCCATTCCAATCATATTATTATTTTTTGCAATAAGATTGCAAGCATCAGAAAGCGAATATTTTTCTAATGAGAATGCCTTTTCTAAATAGTTAAAAAACGAATAATTAAATTTAAATATTCCACTGTCAATTGCCTGATAATTTTTTAACTTTTTATTGAATTTTATAATTTTATGAAAAGGATCATTGGTTGGTTCACATTGTATTTTCATGCCGTCATTTAAATCCGGGATTTGATCTATTTTAAAATCAATTGCTAACAATCCTTGGCTTTTTTTAATTTTTGTTTTAATGATATTTTGTAGAATATCTTTTTCAAAAATATGATCACTCATTAAAAGAACGAATTCTTCATTTTCAGAAATAGATTCCTTCGCACAATGGACTGATATACCATTTGATTTTTTCCATTCAGGATTATTTATAAATTGTAACTTTACATTTTGATAGGTAGAATTCTTTATTGCTTGTTCAAGTTCTTTATTTTTATAACCAGTGATTATTACTATATCACTAATTTTACAATCAATTAGTTTTTCAATAATATCATCAATGATTCGTTTACCATTTATACGGATTAGAGTTTTATGAGATTGCTCATGTGCATTTTTTATTCTACTACCGCAACCGGCTGCAATGATTACCGCTTTCATGGGAAATTATTCATTATTGTTTTCATAAGGCACTCTTAAAAGCGGAGTTAAAAAATATTCTAATATTTGTTGTAGTCATAAATTAAAATAGATGTTGAGGATTTTTCTAACTTAATATTTATTAATTTTTTTGCGTCTTTGCGTGGTTATCTTTTACTATTTTATCATTCTCATAATAATCCATACCTAAATGAGTAATAAGTGTTTCACCCATGAAGTATCGTAAAGTATTTTTTAATTTTGCAAGTTGCACAAAGAGATCATGTTCAGGATAGAGTTCAGGCAAATGCATTGGACTTTTAAAATAGAATGATAGCCATTCTTGAATACCCGATAGCCCAGCTCTTTTTGCAAGATCCATAAATAAAATTAAATCCAAAACAATCGGAGCTGCTAAGATGCTATCTTTGCAAAGGAAGTCAATTTTAATTTGCATCGGATAACCCAGCCATCCGAAAATATCTATATTATCCCAACCCTCTTTATTATCTCCTCTCGGCGGATAATAATTTATTCTTACTTTATGATATAAATCTTTGTAAAGTCCAGGATTTCTTTCAGGTTGAAGAATATAATCAAGTACGCCTAATTTACTGACTTCTTTTGTCTTGAATGAATCAGGATCATCGAGAACTTCCCCATCACGATTTCCAAGAATATTTGTAGAAAACCAGCCATTGATACCAATATTTCGCGCTTTCAATCCGGGAGCAATTATGGTTTTCATAAGTGTCTGCCCTGTTTTATAATCCTTTCCTGCAAGTGGTACATTATTTTGTTTTGCCAATTCCCACATAGCAGGGAAATCAACTGTTAAATTTGGCGCACCATTTATAAAAGGGATTCCCATTTTCAAAGCAGCATAAGCGTAGATCATACTTGGTGCAATTGCTGGATGATTTTCTTTTAATCCTTTTTCAAATTCTGCCAATGATTTGTGAACTTGTTCTTCTTTTAAATATATTTCCGTAGAAGCGCACCAAATCATCACTACATTATCAACACTATTTGATTTTTTGAAGTTCGAAATATCATCCATTAATTGTTGAGCAAGATCAAATTTTGTCTCGCCTTTTTTTATATGAGTTCCGTTTAAATTTCTTACATATTTGCGATCAAATACAGCTTTCATCGGTTTGATTTCTTGTAATTTTTCTTTTACCATTTCAATGTGTTCGTTTGATAATACTTGTGCATTTTTTGCCGCATCATATAAAGAATCTTCAAATATATCCCAACCTCCGAATACTAAATTTTCTATTTTACTTAATGGTAAAGTATCCTTTATTAACGGAACTCGATTTTCTGTTCTTTTCCCAAGACGAATTGTTCCCATTTGGGTCAAACTTCCAATTGGTTTAGAATATCCTTTTTTAATTAATTCTATGCCTGCAATTACTGTTGTTCCGATTGCCCCTAATCCAGGGATCAAGACCCCAAGTTTTTTACTAGGTTGTTTTATTTTTATTTTTTCCATTACATCTCCTTAATATTATTTATAGAATATATAAAAACAAATAAAATTCCTAATGTTTTTTAATTTAATAGTTCGTTCACTTTCTTCAAATCAGACTTGAAATCGACCTCCATACACATAAATTCCGATATGTTCACTGGCTTGATTTTTACATTATCATTAACGATAGAAAATTCTAATCCTTTTTCAAAATAGTCATTGTCTTTGCATTTTATTAAATTGTTTTTAAAAATTTTAGAATCATTTTTTGAAATAAAATTAATTCCCACAGCTTCACCAATTGCGTTTTCAACCGATTTGGATATTTCTTTAATATAACCTTTTTCGTTAGTTTGATATTTTACCTCTTCTTTACCAACTGACGAATTGTTCACACAGCAAAATGATTGTGATTTTTGAATATTCGGTGATATTTTTTTTAATACATTTTTATCAAAAACAACATCACCATTTAGCCACAAAATATCTTCGTTTGGGAATTTTTTAAGACCTTTAAGTAGGCTTTTTGCCGTATTTGTTCTATCAAATTTTTCATTATAGATATAGCCAACATCGGGAAAATTTTCCATTATCATATCTTTTTTGAATCCAACTACAATGAAAATATCATCGATGTGAAAAAAAGAAGTTAGGTTATCAATTTGTCTCTGCATAATACTTTTTCCATCTTCTAATGGTGTTAAGGGTTTTGGAAATGGATTACCCAACCGCGAACCAATCCCTGCTGCTAATATTATTATTTTCATAGTTCCTCTAATTTAATTTGAAATGTTTATTTTGTTTTCTTTTATGTTTTCCATGTAAATATTTTGCTAAAAAACTTTGTAACCGTTTTTTTATGTAAGAAGTAAAAATAAACCAATAATATGGCTTGTTTTCAATTGAATGATATAATTTTTTTATTTCATTAATTTGTCTTTCTGTCGCCTTCCCATCCGGTTTATGAAATGCTTCTTTGAAAATATTATTTCGAATCTTTTTGTAAGAATCCATTTCTAAATTTTTATCCACTAATTTTTTAATTGTATCTTTTTGATAAATAACATCTCCTGTTTGCCAAGCATAGGTATTAGAATGGATATCTTTAGATGGTTTGTAATTTTTAGGAGAAGGATTTGCGAATACAATTGGTCTATTAAAATGAAACCATTCATAACAGACGGCAGAAATATCAGAAATCATTAAATCCGCTGCTTTCATATAAGGTACAATATTGTCATCCCAGATACATTTGACATTATCTTCGGCGCTCAGTTCTTTAATTAATTCATCTATTTCATTGTAAATATTATTTTCTTTGTATGCCCGATTATGGTATTTTATTATCAAATTATAATCAAGATATAAAGCTTTAATTATTTCTTTTCCAAAAATTGGTAAAGAGCTTTCACCGTGTTTTGAAAAATTTAATATATGTAATTTGGTGTCTGAACTTATCCAAGTTGGAGCATATAGAATGGTTGGTCTATTATCTGATTTCGGAAATAATTGAGGTGATTTTATTGTGTTGTTAATTAATGGATCGAATTTAGGATATCCAACTAATTTCCATTTTTTAATATATTTAAGAAGGTTTGCAGCTTTTACTTTTAACATAATTTTTTTACCTGGGAAAAGTACCAGATCGAAAACTATTATTTTTGCATTTTCAGAATATGCTTTATCAGATGTACCATGAAATATTTGAACTGATTTTCCTCTGTAAAGCATTGTATAACTTGGGAAAATAACCAATCTAATTTTATTTCTTACTATATCTCTCTGTATAAACCGTCTTTTATTAAAAATTTTAATTGTAACATCTGGATATTTTTGCTTTACAAAATCATATATTTTTTGACTTCTTGTATATAAAATCCCATCAAAATAAGAATATAATCTTATAATAGGTGGTAGATGTTGAATATCGGTTTGAGCATAATATGCTATTTTATATCGTTTGTTTTTTATGGTTATTTATCCAAATTTAAAAGTTCATCAATCTTTCTCTTTACTCGTTTTGCAGAATATCCATCTAATCCGGTAAAAAAATATATTCTATATTCATCTAGTTTTTCTTTCATTTTATTTGTGGGGTTTAAGGCTGATTTCACAGCTGGAAGCAGTTGGTTTGGAGAATTAATATGTGGAAAAGCACCAGCGAGCCAATCCTTTTGAGAAATTGAGAGAATTGGCATTCCATCGCTGTGATTTAAATTCTTAACGGGGAGTTCATAAATTATTCCAAATTTCCCCAAAGCAAGAAATTCGTTTATTACGCTTGAAGTATCACTGATTATAGTATCCGCTAAATATAAATATGGATAAATGTCAAAATCATTTTCTTCTATTAGATATACTTGTCCATTTTTTTTTGCGAGTTTTTCATAAAACTTATGTTGAGAATGTGAAGAATATTTTCCTCCCCAACTATATGGGTGAAGTTTAACAATAAGATTATATTCAGGTAAAAGATCTGTTATTTTTTCCTGTACGAAAGATATACAACTTGGTTTATAGGATGGTGCAAATAATACGGTTTTTTTATTGGGATCAATTTTCAATTTTGAAATTAATTTTTCATTATCGTAATAATTATCCCAAAAAAAAGGATCTAATTTTGGAATTCCGGTGATATAAAAGTTGGCTTTATTTTCCCATTCAAGTGATTTTATATAATCATACCAATATTGTCCTTCAAGAAACACATAATAGTGTTGTTTTTTCTGTTTAACAATATTTCTAATTCTCAATGTTTTAATTCCAACGCCGTGATCCAAATGTATTTTAATCGCTTCTTTGTCATATCTTTCTGGTTTTTTTAGCGCATCACCACATACAATTAAATCAAATCCTTTTGTCTTATCGGTAACTTTAAGACCCTTTTTCTCAAGCTCTGATTTCATTCTTTTTTTGTTAGATAATAAAAATATTCCGAGAAATCGTTTTTGATCGCTACCAATATTTACAAACAAATCATAATTCGGGTCTTTTTTTAACTCTTTGTAAAGTGGATATAAAGAGTTAAAATAATATTCTTTTTTTAAATCAAATAATACTTTTTTCATTTTAGATAATTTTCTATCATCGCCCTTTTTATAAATTAAATTTAACATTAGCATAAAATAAATAATATTATTAAATTTTAATAGAGAAAAAAGAAATTAAATTATGGGAAAAATATGAAAATAAGTGGATTCTCTTTTGTTCGAAATGCAATTAGTTTATACTATCCAATAACAGAAGCGATAAAATCAGTTTTATCAATTTGTGATGAATTTGTAATTGCAGTTGGCGAATCTGATGATAAAACTCGTGAAGAAATTGCACAAATCAATAGTTCTAAAATAAAAATAATTGATACTGTTTGGGATAAAAAATATTTTAAGGGTGGAATTATTAACGCACTTCAAACTGATATTGCAAAAAATGAATGTTCCGGCGAATGGCTTTTTTATTTGCAAGCAGACGAAGTCGTTCATGAAAAATATTTACCAATAATAAAAAACCGCTGTGAAGAATTATTAAATAATGAAGAAGTAGAGGGGCTACTATTTAGATATAAACATTTTTGGGGAGATTATGAACATTGCCATTCTGGACATGGATGGTATCCAAACGAAATTAGAATTATTCGCAATCGTTCAGATATTCACTCTTTTGAAAGTGCCCAATCATTTAGAAAATTTGATTATTATGAAAATCCTCGTCAACCACATGGGCATTCTAAATTAAATGTTGCAAAAGTTGATGCAGAAATTTATCATTATGGCTGGGTACGTCCTCCTCATTTAATGAATAATAAAATGTTAGCTTTGCATACTTTACATAAAGGTGAAAAAAGAGCAAAAGAAGTAATGAAAAATATTTCAGTAGAATTTGATTATGGACCATTGAATCTTTTATCAAAATTTGATGGTACTCATCCTGAAGTTATGAGAAAAATGATAGAGCAAATGAATTGGGAAGATAAATTACAGTACCAAGGGAAACCAAATTCTTATAGGCAACCCCATAAACACGAAAGAGCAAAATATAGAATCCTAAGTATTATTGAAAAGACGTTTCTGTCTGGGAAACAAATTGGTGGATTTAAAAATTATAAATTATTAAAAAATGTATAAATTTTCAGTTGCAATTATTACGAAAAATGAAGAAAAGAATATTGGACGATGTCTGGAATCTGTAAAATGGGCAGATGAAATTGTTATTGTCGATTCCGGATCAACTGATAAAACTCTAAAAATTTGTAGAAAATATAATTGTAAAATAATTGAGAGTGAATGGCTTGGCTTTGGTAAAACTAAAAAATTTGCAGTTGATTCTGCCACAAATAATTGGATATTATCAATTGATGCAGATGAAGAAGTAACACCAGATTTGAAGAAGAAGATATTAGAAATATTAGATAATCCGAAATTTAACGGATACAAAATAAAAAGGAAATCTTTCTATATAAATAAATGGATTAATCATTGTGGATGGAATAAAGAATATAAATTGCGATTATTTAATAAACAATTTGGAAATTTTAATGAGCAAATGGTTCATGAATCAGTAAAGTTGAATGGCAAAATCGCCAAAATAAATAAAATATTAAAACATTATACCTATCCAAACATTTCTTCACATTTACAAAAAATTGACCGCTATTCAAAATTATTTGCAACAGAATTATTCAAAAATGGAAAAAAAACATCAATATTTATGGCAATCTTAAAAGGGAAAATAAAATTTTTACAAATGTATTTTTTGCAATTAGGGTTTTTGGATGGGAAAGAAGGATTTATATTATCTCTTAATTCAGCCTATGGTGTTTATTTAAAATATTTAAAATTATGGGAAATGAACAAATAAAAGTATTACATATTGATACAGAAAAAAGTTGGCGAGGTGGTCAACAGCAAGTAGTGTATTTATTCGAAGCAATGCTTGAAGCTGGTTACAATACAAAGTTATTATGTAAAGTAAATTCAGCTTTAGAGTTGTATTGCAAAAAAGCTAACATCCCCTATTATTCAATAAAAATGCGAAATGAGTTTGATATTATTACTGCATACAAAATTGCAAAGATTTGTAAAAAAGAAAAATTTAATATTTTGCATTTACATTCAGCACATGCAATGGCTATCGGTTTGTTGGTAAAATTATTTTATCATAAATTAAAATTGGTTGGCGTAAAAAGAGTTGATTTCAATATAAAGAAAAATTTTTTAAGCAAAATAAAATATTCAAAAATGGATAAAATAGTTTGTGTTTCTAATCGTATAAAGCATGTTCTAATTGAAGATAAAATCGAAGAAGATAAATTATTAACGATTCATAGCGGAATTGATTTAAAAAAATTTGATGACTGTAAGCCAACAGAAGAACTGAAAAATAATTTTGATATTCCAGAATCTAATATAATTGTTGGAACAGTAGCAGCAATAACTGGTCATAAAGATTATCCAAACCTGATAAAAGCAGCAAAACTCGTTATTGATAAAATAAAAAATATTACTTTTTGCGCTGTCGGTGATGGAAAATTAAGAAATGAAATGCAGAATTATGTAAAAAAAATAGGATTAGAAAAATATTTTATTTTTTTAGGATTTCGCAAGGATGTGGGGAATTTACTAAAAACTTTTGATATCTTTGTATTAGCATCACATTTGGAGGGACTTGGGACTTCGATTTTAGATGCTCAAGCTGCAGGATTACCAGTTATCGCTACAGAAACAGGCGGAATACCTGAAATAATTGAAAATAATGTGAATGGTATTCTTGTTTCGCCAAAAAATTCAACCAAACTTGCAGAAGCAATAATGAATTTGTCAAAAGATAAAAGAAAAAGGGGATTGTTAATAAAAAAAGCAAAAGAAACAATAAGAACATTTGACATAAAAAATACGATAGAAAAGAATATAGAACTATATAGAGATTTATTAAAAAATGATTAAAAATCGATATTACAATAACATATTAATAATTCACACAGCATTTATTGGAGATGTAATTTTAATTACACCACTAATAAGAGCAATAAAAAAGTTGTTCCCAAATGCTAATATTGATGTAATTGTAATTCCTCAAACTAAGGAAATTTTGGAAAACAATCCTAATATTAGATCAATAATTACTTTTAATAAACGAGAGAATAAATTTATAGAATTTTTTAAAATATTGAAAGTTGTGAAAAACAATAGATATGATTTGGGAATTTCTCCGCATAGTTCTTTTACAACTGCTTTAATAATGAAGTGGGGGGGAATTAAAGAAAGAATTGGTTTTGATCGTTGGATTTCTGCAAGATTATTGACTAAAAAAATAGAGTTCAAAAAAAATATTCATCGTATTAAAAAGAATCTTTTTTTACTATCTGAATTTTCAGCAGAAAAATTTGAGATGCAAACAGAATTGTTTCCTTCTGAAAAAATGGAAGAGAAAGCGAGTAAAATATTAGAAGAAATTAATAAGCCAATAATTGGAATTGCCCCAGGATCAGTTTGGCAGACAAAATGTTGGCCAAAAAATTATTATAAAACACTTGCAAATAATTTAGTAAAAGAGGGATATTTTCTCTTATTTTTTGGTAGCAATAATGAAAAAAAAATATGTGAAGAAATCAAACCAAATTCATGTGCAATAAATCTTGCAGGGAAAATGTCAATTTTAGAATCGGCAGCTATCATTAAAAAATGCGATAAAATGATTTGCAACGATAGTGGAGCACTTCATATAGCAAATGCAATGAAAACCGATGTATATGCTTTTTTTGGTCCTACTTCAAAATCATTTGGATATTTCCCATTTAGGAAAAATGATTTTGTTTTTGAAGTTGAACTGGAATGTCGTCCATGTAGAATACATGGTAGTAAAAAGTGTCCCGATGGCCATTTCAATTGTATGAAAAAAATTAACCCACAATATGTTTTAGAAAAATTAAAAGCAGAGGGCAATTATTAAAATTTTTGTTTTAGTATTGTTAATTTCGTATTTGAATTTATTTTCACAAGACGGTAATGGTGTTATTAAAAACATATCAATCATCTCAATCATCGGAGCGAAAAATATTCAAATAAGTAATCACTATTTTTGTGGATACCTCAATTATTTTTAAAATTATACTTGACATAATCTAATTATTTTAGTAATATTAGCAATATAAGAATAATTGAAAATCGCTAAAGCGTAAAATGAGAAAAGTGGGAAATAATGGTAAAATATTATTTAAGAGGAGAAAATAAATGAAATTATTAAAAGGAATTTTGTTAATTTTTATAATTGCCAGTGTTTTGTTTAGTGCCACAACTGGTAAAATAACAGGTATTGTGAAAGATGTCAGGACAGGTGAACCATTGGCTGGAGCGAATGTTATAATTGAAGGTACATCTATGGGGGCAGCAACAGATGCTGAAGGATATTATGTAATATTAAATGTTCCACCAGGGAAATATACAGTTTATGCATCTTATGTTGGATATGCGAAACTTGAACAAAAAGATGTATATATTAAAATTGATTTAACTACTGAAATTAATTTTGAAATGACTATTCAAGCATTTCAGGGTAAGACAGTTACTGTTGTTGCCGAAAGAAAAATAATTAAAAAAGATGTAGCTTCTAGTCAAATAAATATATCCAGTGATGAATTTAATGATTTGCCAGTAGCTTCAGTTGAAGATGTTGTTAGTTTACAAGCAGGAGTAGAAGGAATGAGTATTCGTGGTGGGGGTGAGGATGAGGTTGTGCTAATGATGGATGGAATGGCTTTAAAAGATGGCAGAACTGGAGCATCAATTTCCGGGGTACCATTAAGTTCGGTAGAAGAAATAATGATACAATCAGGTGGGTTCAATGCTGAATATGGTGATTTACAATCTGGAGTTATTAATATCGTTACAAAAGATGGAAATCCAAATAAATACACATTAAGTGTTAATTATAAAACCAGTCCTGCAGCACCGAAACATTTTGGCAAATCCATATATGATCCGAATTCATATTTTTTAAGATCCTTTATGGATGATGATGTTTGCTGGATAGGTACGGAAAATGGACCATGGGATGAATATACTCAAAATCAATATCCTGCATTTGAAGGATGGAATAAGGTTTCTAGAGATTTGCTAACTAACGACAATCCAAATGATGATTTATCACCCGCGGCTGCTCAAAAATTATTTTTATGGGAACATAGAAGACAGGGAGATATAGAAAAAAGTGACTATAATATTGATATTGGTATTGGTGGACCAATTCCAATAATTAGCAAATCATTAGGCAATTTACGGTTTTTTTCTTCTTTTCGCAAAGAAAGAGAAATGTATTTAGTACCATTATCCAGAGATGCTTATGAAGAATGGTCAATGTCAAATAAATTAACTTCTAATATTACATCAAAGGCTAAATTGACAATTTCGAGTTTTGTTAAAGAAATAAAGGCAGTAAATTCCGATGAAGTTGGCGGCGGTAATATTTTTAATGGATTATGGGATGTTGCGGAAATATTTGGTGGTGAAAGTCAAGAAAGAAGTAAAATATGGTATCCAGAGTATTGGTGTCAATCAGATATTTCTTATAGACAATATCGTGTAGAATTAAATCATAATATTAATGCAAAATCATTTTATAAAGCAAGCGTTGAATACGGAACAACAGAATATTCCACCTATCCAGCCGATGCCAGAGATACAACTAAATCTAATCAATTATTTGATGATAATGGTGAAACATATTATGTTGATGAAGCACCTTGGGGATTTGAAACTGATTTGGCCTCAAAAAGTATTGATGGATTTATGATGGGTGCTAAAAGTAATGCACGTGATTCAACAAGAACATCAAAACTAAAAGCTAAGATTGATTATACAAATCAAATCAATAGACACAATCAAATAAAAACGGGAGTTGAATTTGAGTATTCTAACTATAATATGAATTATGGTGCTATTAATCCTGCTTTGCCTTCCGGAAGGCCATGGACAAAATGGGGAAAGTCACCATATCAATTCAATTTATATATGCAAGATAAAATTGAATATGAAGGATGGGTTGCTACAATAGGATTGAGAGGGGAGTATTTTAATCCAAATACGGATTGGTATGATATTGGTGAATATAGTTCGTTTTATACATCGGCTTTTAGACCGGATCAAGAAGACAATTATGAAAAAAAGAAAGCACAAGGTAGATGGACGCTGTTGCCAAGATTGGGAATATCTCATCCGATTACAGAGAATTCTAAATTATATTTTAACTATGGCCACATGAGACAAAAGTTTTCGCCTGATCAACTGTTTATGGTAAGGAGAGGAACAAGTTATAAAGTGCAATATATTGGAGATCCGGAAGCTCCTATGGAAAAAACAGTAATGTATGAATTAGGATATGAGCAATCTTTATTTGATAAATATTTAATTCATATTGCTGCTTATTATAAAAATAAAACAGATCAAGCTTCTTATGTTTATTATTATAGTGCCGATGGAACTGTTTCTTATAGATTATATTCAAATATTTTTTATCAGGATATAAGAGGTTTAGAAATTGAATTAAAAAAAAGGATGGGAAATTGGTTTACCGGTTTTGTTAATTACACAAATCAGATTTATACATCAGGAAGATTTGGTGTAAGGAAGAATTATGAGGATCCTGCCGCACAAAGTGAATATAATAAAGATGCAATGAATCAAGATCAATATAAACCAAAACCACGCCCGAGAGTTAATTTCAACTTGACATTAAAAACACCGCAGGACTTTGGGCCGACAATTTTAGGATATAAAATTATTAGTGATTGGAACACATCGTTTAAAGGATATTGGAAAGCAGGAAGTTATGTAAGTTGGGGAAATGTTGCCGGTGTAACGAATAATATACAATGGCGTGATTCATATAATATTGATTTAAGAATTAGTAAAACATACAACTTCGGTGCTACCCACATAACTTTATTGGCTGAAGCTTTCAATGTTTTCAATTTTAAACATTTATCAGGAGCAAGTTATGGAGAAGCATATATGTCAGTAGGTGATAGTCGTGATTATTTGGAATCATTACATTTCCTTGAAAGTGTTTATGAAGAACTTGGGAGAAAACATTTGTCAGGTGATGATAGGCCGGGTGATTATAGAAAAAGCAATGTTGAATATCAAGCAATGCAATATACTAATGATTATCCGAAGACAAATATTTCCAACTCAACAATTTATTATATCGCAAGCACAGGTAATTATGAGCAATATTCTGCAGCAAATGATACTTGGGAAATTATAAGTGATTCGGATATTGATAAACTATTAGATGATAAAGCATATATTGATAATCCTAATAAGGAATCATTTATGTTTTTAAGTCCAAGAGATATTTATTTTGGTATCAAAGTATCTTTTGATATTAATAAATAATTGAATATTTATAATTAAAATCAGGAGTGTAATTTTATGAGAAAATATTTTAAACAAAGTAATATGAAAATGAGATATTATATTTTGTTAGTAGTAATATTATTAATAAGTTTTAATTTTTTATTTTCAGCGGAAGCCAAATGGCTTAAAGTAGGAAGTATACATAATTTTTATCAATCCTATGGTAGCGAACCGGAAGAAGGATTTGGAGCCGAACAGCAATGGGGGTTAAGGTGGCCTGCTTTTTACCCACATCAGGATATACAAGCTGCGAGAGGTTTTTGGATTGGAGTTGAAAATTTTGAAGATCCCGTTGCAGGAAAGAATTATCCATATAAAGTTGTTCATTGTGGACCAAGACCAAGATCCGAAATTGAAGAAAATGAAATGATGCCTGTTGAATTTAAAATGTATGGAAGATTTGATCATCCAAGTGTTTATGTTGATAATGCTACTTCTTCTGATTTAACTTATGATGATGAAGTAGATTCTGTTAATGCAAACATGAAAGCAGATAGATATATTTATAGTAAATTTCGTACATCTACCGGAATTACAGTTACAAGAAAAATTTATTATTTTAGTCAACAAAATTATGATAATTTTTTCATTTATGATTATACTTTTGAAAACACTGGCATCTGTAATAAAGATGCTACAATCACTCACAATAACACATTAAATGGTGTATATTTTCACTGGCAACAAAGAAATGCTATTGCAGGTGAGGGGACAACTCAAGAAACATCAAGCGCTGAAGCAGCTTGGAGCGGTTACAAAGGTTGGGGAATGCCAAATGATACTCGATGGGGAATAAATACTTTAAATGATGCCTTAGGGGAAAATCAAAATGCTCCTAATACGACAAAATTATATCCTAATGCCAATATTAGTGTTGATCAATTGGATAATAATGGCGATTATATGCGTTGTGTATATTCATGGCATGGCAGACATCCAGAAATTGAGTATAATAATATTGGTTCACCTAATTATTTAGGATACAATCCGGATGGGAAATTAGGCGCTTCTCAGTTTACGGGTACTCTTGTTATACATGCTGATACAAGTCCATCAGACCATGCAGATAATAAAAATCAGCCATCTACTACTTTATACATTGAATCAAATGATGCTGTTACAATGGCTAATGATCAATATTCTGAAGATAAAATGAAAAATGAATACACGAATTTTGTTGCTTATGGACATCCTGATGAAAGTCATGCTGAAAAAATTGGAGATGGAACACCTCCAACTGGAGGAGGTGGTCAATCTTCTGCATTTGGAATAGGTCCTTATACAATGGCAATCGGTGATAAAATTAATGTTGTATTGGCTGAAGCAGTAAATGGTCTAAGCAATGAACAAGATATCAAAATCGGTGGTAACTGGTTTAAAACAAAAAAAGGAACAGCATCACCAAGTTTAGTACTTCCTAATGGATCTACGACAAATAATGCAGACGATTATAAAAATACTTGGGTTTATACAGGATTTGATTCGTTAATGAAAACA
The DNA here is from genome assembly GCA_030600775.1 of Fidelibacterota bacterium. Taxonomy (GTDB): domain Bacteria; phylum Fidelibacterota; class Fidelibacteria; order Fidelibacterales; family Fidelibacteraceae; genus TCS52. The sequence continues at coordinate 15,386 of JAUVLI010000034.1, forward strand.
TTTAAAAGAGCTATTAACTTATATGATAATAATTTTGATATTGCATTGCCACCACCACCACCTAATTCATTCTTAGTAGAATCACAAGGTAATAGAATAAAATTAGAGTGGGCTTCAAACGCCGAAGAATCTACAAATTTTATGGGATATAAAGTTTATAGAGCACTTGGTAGGAAAGATTCCAATTACTATGAAATATTTGATTGTAATTCAAATGATAATAATCTTACTCACGAATATTTTGATTATACAGCAGAAAGGGGTCAAGAATATTTTTATTATATAGTTAGTTATGATGACGGTACTACTAATAATATTAACTCAGGTGTGCCGCTACGAAGCAGTTTATTTTATACAAAAACAAATATAGGGGCAACATTAAAAAGGCCTCCTTCAAAAACATTGGATGATATTAGGATTGTTCCAAATCCGTATAACTTTAGAAACATGAATGTTCAGTTTGTAGATGTACATAAAATTATGTTTTATAATATGCCAGCTGCTTGTAAAATTAAAATATTTACAGAAAGAGGCGATTTAAT
>JAUVLI010000050.1 GCA_030600775.1 Fidelibacterota bacterium
ATACTTCAAATAGAATTTCACTCTTTTTTTCTGAATCAACTACTATTAATTGTTTTTCTTTCATTACACTTATTGGTTTAATTAACACTTATATTTATTTATTATCTTGCTTAAAAATAATCTCATATGCAAAATCATTAAAATTATTAATTGTAAATTTCTCGGCTCTTTTAACTCCCAGGATCCAAATAATTTCATTGTTTGCAAAAATTACAGGATATTTTATTCTTTTATTAACATCTATCTTTGCATTTGTCAAAATATCGCTCACCTTTTTACTCTCTTTCATTCCAAATGGTACCATTCTATCACCATTTTTCCAATCTCTAATATACAACTTTTTATTTTCAATATCCACATTAAAATACTCAACATTTACATTTGATGATTTTTCCATTTTTATACTCTTAACTTTTCGAATGGAAATAGTTCCTATACTTTTTATCTCAATTAGTTTACTATTTATATCAAATTCATAATTATAATCTTCTACTATTTTTGAAATTAAAATATTATCTCTATTTACAATAAACTGATAATCATTATCAATTTTATAAATACTTCCTGTTTCAGATTTTAAAATAAAATACCTTAATTGTAAAATTTCTTTCTGAGATAAATGTCTATTAATATTCACCAATTTTTTAAAAATCATTCTCAATATTTCATCAATTGCAAAATTCGGTAATTTTTCAATCTCACTTATTTTGAACTTATAGACACCATTTCCAATACTAATTAAATTGTCAAATTCCTTTTCTATAAAATAATTCACTGCTATTTTCACAGATGCAATTGATGAGCCACTTTTCGCTAAATTTGATTCTATCTGCTCATAACCATTTACACAAAGAAAGGGAATAATTTTATTTCTAATACGATTACGCTGAAAATTACTATCGCTATTAGAACTATCTTCCATAAAATCTAATTCGTTTTCAAAAATATAATTATTTATTTCTTCTCTTGTAACATCCAAAATCGGCCTAATTATTTTTCCACGCTTATAAGGTATTCCACTTAATCCGCTAAACCCGGAACCAGTAAAAAGACGATACATTATTGTCTCTGCCTGATCACTTTGATGATGACCAGTTACCAAAGAATCAATAGAATAATTATTCATCCATTTATTAAATACATCATAACGCAATTTTCTTGCTGCTTTTTCTATTGAAATTCTATTTTCGTCTGCATATTTTTGAACGTTGATTTTTTTTTCTAATAGCTCAATCTTAAAATTTTTAGCGACATTTCTACAAAATTTAGTTTCTCTCTCATCTTCATTAACTCGCAAACTGTGATTAATATGACCTAATAATAATTTCCACTTCCAAAAAGTTGCCAGTTCTTTTAAAACATAAAATAATACAACAGAATCGCGTCCACCGGAAAATGCGATTAGAAGTTTTTTTTCTTTAGTTAAAAGATCATGCAATAAAATATTCTGATGTATTTTATGTGCTAATTTTGACCATTTTGTTTTCATTACTTATAATTTGATTAAATTTACTGATTTTTTATACTTCCAAAATATTTCTTATTCCCATTCTATTGTAGCCGGTGGTTTTGAACTAATGTCATATACGACTCTATTTATTCCTTTAACTTCATTAATAATTCTGTTAGAAATTATTCCTAAAATATCATAAGGAATTTTTGACCAATCTGCTGTCATTCCATCTGTACTTGTAACTGCTCGTAATGCAATAACATTTTCATACGACCTCTCATCCCCCATCACTCCCACGGTTTTCACTGGTAATAGAACACAAAATGCTTGCCATATTTTATCATATTGATCATTATTTTTCAATTCTGTCATTGCAATATTATCCGCTTTCTGTAACATATCACACTTTGCTTTTGTTACTTCTCCAATAATTCTAATTGCTAAACCCGGACCTGGAAACGGATGCCGATATAATATTTTATCTATCAAACTCAATTCTTTACCAACTTCCCTAACTTCATCTTTAAACAATTCACGAAGCGGTTCAATAAGTTTCAAACTCATTTTTTTAGGTAAGCCACCCACATTATGATGAGATTTTATTGTCACTGAAGGACCTTTAAAAGAAACAGATTCAATAACATCTGGGTATAAAGTCCCTTGTGCCAAAAAATCGATATCGCCAATTTTCCTTCCTTCCTCTTCAAATATTTCTATAAACAATTTCCCAATTATTTTTCTCTTTTCTTCCGGCTCAACAACTCTTTGCAATGCTTTTAAAAATCTTTTTTCAGCATCTACATATATCAAATTTATCTCGTAATTTTCTTTAAATATCTTCCTTACTTCTTTCGCTTCATTTAATCTTAACAATCCGGTATTTACAAATATACAAGTTAAATTATTTCCTATTGCTTTATGAAGTAACAATGCAACAACTGAAGAATCAACCCCGCCAGACAAACCACAAATAATTTGTTTTTTACCAACTGATTTTCTAATTTTATTTAACTCTTCATTAATAAAATTCTTTGCCGTCCAATTTTGATTTGTTTTACAAATATTTATTACAAAATTATTTAATATATTATTATTATCTTCCGTATGCATTACTTCCGGATGAAATTGAAGTGCATAAATTTGTCTGCTTTTGTGTTTAATTGCCGCAATTGGCGAATTCGGTGTTTCTGCAATTACTTCAAAATCCGGCGGTATTTGGAGAACCTTGTCTCCGTGACTCATCCATACATTAATAAAATTTTGCTCTTCAAAAACATTGTCAAATAATTCATTTTCCCTTTTAAGACTTAATTTTGACTTTCCATATTCTTTTTTTACAGTATCTTCGACTTCCCCATTGAAATTTTTCGTTATTAATTGCAAACCATAGCATATTCCCAATATTGGCAAATTTAAATCAAATATTTTTTTATCCATGATAGGTGCATTTTCATTTAAAACACTGGAGGGACTGCCGGACAAAACTATTCCTTTAGGTGAAAATTTTATTATTTTATCAATTGAAATATCGTATGAATGAATCTCACAATAAACATTTATCTCTCGAATTCTGCGAGCTATTAATTGAGTATATTGTGAACCAAAATCCAATATTAAAATTTTATCTAATTCATTATCCATAATTTATAATTCGTAATTTATAATTTCTTTTATTATCTAATCCAATAATTTGGGGATTCTTTAGTAATTATTACATCGTGAACATGACTCTCTCTAAGTCCGGCATTAGTTATTTTAATGAATTGAGCTTTTTCCTGTAATTGCTTGATATTTTTACAACCGGTATACCCCATTCCCGATTGTATTCCACCAATAAGTTGATATAGAACTTCCGATAATTTTCCTTTATAATGGACTCTTCCCTCAATCCCTTCAGGTACATATTTTTTATCTGTTTTTTCATTTTGAAAATATCTATCACTACTTCCTTGATTCATTGCTCCGATAGATCCCATTCCTCGATATACTTTAAAACGTCTTCCTTGATATAATTCGATTTCTCCAGGCGATTCATCTGTACCACCAAAAAGTGAACCGATCATTACCGTATCTGCACCGGCAACAATTGCCTTTATAATATCTCCAGAATATTTAATTCCTCCATCTGCAATAATTGGAATTCCTAATTTTTTACCAATCTTTGCACTTTCCATAATTGCAGTTAATTGTGGAATCCCAACTCCAGCAACTATTCTTGTTGTACAAATTGAACCGGGTCCAATCCCAATTTTAACAGCATTTGCTCCTGCATTCACTAAATCCTTAACTGCTTCACCAGTTGCAATATTACCAGCTATTAATTGTAAATTTGGATATTTTCTCTTAATTACCTTTACAGCATCTATCACTTTTTTAGAATGTCCATGAGCAGTATCAACAGCAATAACATCAACTTTTCCCCTTACCAATTCATCAACTCGTTCCAAAAACGAACCAGAAACACCAACAGCTGCTCCAACCAATAATCGTCCTAATTCATCCTTTACAGCATTGGGATATTTTATTCGTTTACTAATATCTTTAAAAGTGATCAATCCTTTTAAATAATTATTTTCATCAACTACAGGTAATTTTTCTATTCTATACTTTTGTAATGACACTATCGCCTCTTCAAGTGATGTTCCAACTGGCACGGTAATTATTTTTTTTGCAGTCATATATTCTTTAACAAGTTTGTTTACATCATTTACAAACCTTAGATCTCTATTTGTAATAATTCCTACCAATTTATTTTTCTTTGTAACCGGAATTCCACTTATGGAATACTTATTCATTAGCTTAAGAGCATCACTAACTAATTTTTCTGGACCAATTGTAATAGGATCAACTATCATTCCACTTTCTGAACGCTTTACCTGATTAACATTATCTGCCTGTTCTTTAATACTCATATTTTTATGAATAAATCCAATTCCACCTTCTTGAGCAATTGCAATTGCTAATTTGCTTTCCGTAACAGTATCCATTGCCGCACTTATTAAAGGAATATTCAATTTTATCTTTTCTGTTAATTTCGTCTCTAATTCTGTTTCTGAAGGTAAAATTTTACTTCTTGCTGGAACTAATAATACATCATCAAATGTAAGTCCTTCTCCTATTATCTTATCTTTTTTCATTTCAATATTCCATTATTTATTACTTTTAAAATTATACACGATCAGATTTTAACTTTTCTGCTTCTATTTGATCTAACAAATCTTTTGTTATTCCAGTTGGATAATTTCCAGAAAAGCATGCATCACAGATTGGAAGATCAGAATACATTTCTTGCAAATCTTCTAATGATTGATAAATAACCGCATCGGCATTTATTGATTCTGCTATTTGGATACTATTTTTTTCTGCCGCTATCATTTCTTTTTTTACAGACATATCTATTCCATAAATACAGGGATATTTTATTGGTGGAGATGCCGAGATAAAATATACCTCTTTCGCTCCATATTTTTTTAATAAATTTACTAAATGTCGAGAAGTTGTTCCTCTAACAATGGAATCATCTACAACTGCTATTTTATGGTTTTTAATAATATCTTTGATAGGATTTAATTTTTGTTTCACAACACTTTCTCTTTTCTTTTGATTAGGTGTAATAAAACTTCTACCGACAAATCTATTTTTCGCCAATCCGCGTCGATAAGGAATTCTAACTTCCTCAGCCAAACCAGAAGCAAAAAAATATGCGGAACTTGGAACATCAATAATTATTTCCGGCTTTATTCCACTTTTTTTCAAATTTTTTGCTAACATTTTTCCCATTTTAACTCGCTCAGATGCTACTAAACGATTATGAAAAATAGAATCTTCACGAGCAAAATAAATATATTCAAAAACGCAAAATGCCGGTTTTATTTGTTTTAATATACGAGAATGAACTTTATTATTATTATCAATAAACACCGCTTCACCAGCTTCTAGATCTCTTATCACTTCGTATTCAAGATAATCAAAAACACTTGTTTCGGAAGCAAAAGCATAAGTTACACCATTTTCAGTTTGTTTTTTTGCCATAATAAGTGGCCTGATTCCATAAGGATCCGTGAAAGCTAAAAAACCCTGATTAGCAATGATCGTCAAAACAGAATATGCACCTTTTACAGATCTTTGAACTGCTTCAACAGTATCAAAAATATCATCAACAGAAATATTTTTCAAATCCTTTTTCTCTAAATTTGCAGCAAAAGTGTATAAAATCAATTCAACATCGTTTGAAGTATCAATTAATCTCTTGTGTTTTTCATTCAATTGTTTCCGAAGTGAATTGAAATTTATAACATTACCATTATGAACCATAGCTAAACCAAATGGATAATTTACAGCAAATGGCTGAGCATCAATTTCTTCCGTAGAACCAATTGTGGCATACCTAACATGCCCAAGCCCACAATTACCTTGTAACTTATTTAAATTTACATTATGAAATACAGAACTTACTTGACCGGCACCTTTTTTTATTTTAAAATTTCCATCAAAAGTAACTATACCTGCTGAATCCTGGCCACGATGTTGTAAGGCAGTTAATCCATGAATAATTTCTGAAGTAACATTTTGACCACTATTAATTCCGATAATTCCACACATATATTTCCTTGATCCTTTTTATGTTATAATTTTTATGATTTTTTATATTTTTATAATATTTTGTCAATAGTATTTGATTATATATTTACGGAATAAAATACATAATTAAAAGTATAAAAAAAATTAAAATAAAAATTATTAAATATTTTGATAAATATATATTTTTTTTTATATTTCATTGAAAATAAAAAGGAGAAAAAATGAAAACAAAAAGTTTAATGTTAATGATCATGTTAATAGCTGTAGCATTTTTATTTACAGCTTGTGATTCGCCTGAATTCACTTCTGCCAAAATGTATGTTCAACAAAAACAAATGGACAAAGCAGAAGAATTCTTCTTAAAAGCAATGAAATCCGAACCGACAAATCCTGAAATACCTTTTTTATTAGCTAAAGAAGTTTATGGCCCTGCAAAAGATTACAAAAATGTAAATAAGTATTTTAATGAATCACTTAAAAGAGGTAACACATTTAAAGAAGATATTGAAAAATTAAACGAATATTATTGGGGTATGGCTTTTAATGAGGGTGTAAAATATTACAATCTCCTCGTTAACCAAAAATATGATGATAAAGATGCAACTATCAATGCTGCCCTTGAAAATTTTCAAACAGCTCAGATATTTAAACCAAAAGATCCAAAAGCTTATTTACAAGAGGCAACTATTGTTTTTTCATTTCAAGAAAATCAAGATAAAGCATTAGAAATTTTAAATAATGCTTTGGAAACAATTCCAGATAACATTGTTCTAATGACTAAAAAAGCTGCGTTTTTAAATAATATTGGAAAAGCAGATGAATCTTTAATAATATTTAAAAATATTTTTGAAAAAGACCCTGAGAATCTTATTGCCGGTCAATCTTATGCAGAAATTCTTTTCAAACAAGAAAAATATGAAGAATCTGTTAATGTCTATAAAAATCTACTTAAAAATTATCCAAGTAAAAAAAATCTATACTTTAATCTTGCACTCTCATATATTCGCCTTGGTAAATTAGAAGAAGCAAAAACACAATTTGAAAATGTTCTAGCTTTCGACCCAAACGATAAAGAGACAATATTGGTAGTTGGTGATACATATCTTAATCTTAAAGATTATATAACTGCCGAAGTTTATTATAGACAATTAATTGATATGGAACCAATGAATCCAAAATATTTGAAACGATTAGCTAACGCACTCAATGGACAGCAAAAATATGAAGAAGGCATGAAATACTTTAGACAAGCTAAGGCATTAGAACAGTAATTAACAATTAATAATAGACGATCTTAATAAAAAAGCGAGGAAAATATTCCTTGCTTTTTTTATTTCTATTTTTTTCTCATTTCTATAACAATATCAAAATATTCCTATTTTTTTGACAACAATATTTAATTATACCTGTCTAACAATCAGAAACTAAAAAAGGAGAAAAAAATGAGAACAAGAAAAGGTAAAAAAATCAAATTATTCGCAACCCTAATCGTAACCGTAATGATAAGTGTATCAATACTAAATGCCAACTATGTAAAACCAGAAATCAATGACCAAAAAGTTCTTACAGTAAATGTAGATACGAAAGAACAAACATTTGATGAGGCACTTTTAATCGGATTACAACTTTTAGACCAATCCGGCGAAACTATCGGTTATGGTAAAATAGTCATCGATTTTGAGGGAGAAAAATATACTGCTGTTGTTTCATTAAATGCCTTGAAAAATTATGATGAAAGAAAAACCAACTATGCTTTATTCATCAGAAATAATGTAAAATTTATCTAATCATTCATTTCCAATTAAATAAAAAGGCAACTTCAATAGTTGCCTTTTTTTATTTATGAGATAATTTCAAAAACCATTGAAATGGTTAAATAAATAGGATTCATTGTTTCTACTATTTCTTGTAATAACAATTAGATAAATAAGATGGAATCCCATAATTTGGTTATTGAGATTACCGAAATGTTAATCGTGGTGAAACAATACATTTCAACAATTTACCACTTTAGTGTTTTTTTAATGGATTCACTTTATAGTTAAATATATTGAAAAAAAAATTGTAAATAATGCAATTTTTTATTAACTTTATTATGTAAATAAATATCTTCTTAAAAAATCTATTTTGAAAAATTTTAAATTGAATAAAGGAGTTAAAAATGCAAATAAAAGGTTTTAAAGGCATTCGTCCAAAAGCAGGACTCGAAGAAAAAATTGCTTCATTTCCTTATGATGTAGTTAATTCAAATGAAGCAGCACAATTAGTAAAAAAAAATAAGTACTCTTTCCTCCATGTGGTAAAATAAGAAATATATCTTCCGAAAAATACCGATCATTACGCCAAAAAAGTATATGAAAAAGCTGCTGAGAATTTAAATCAAATGATGGATAATGGTTGGTTAATTCAAGATGATAAGGAATCAATGTACATTTATAAGCAAAAAATGGATGAACATGAACAGTATGGTTTGGTAGCTGTTTCAAATGTAAACGATTATCTCAATAAAAAAATAAAAATTCACGAGCTAACACGCGAACTGAAGGAAAAAGACAGGATAAATCATGTGAAATATACAAATGCAAATACCGGACCTGTCTTTTTGACTTATCATGCAGACGAATCAATTGATAAAATCGTTACAGGTATTTCAAAAACAAAGCCTGAATATGATTTTACATCTGAAGATAACATTCAACATACATTTTGGAAAATTGATGATAACGATATCACAAATCAATTAGTTAAATTATTCGCAAAAATGAATTATACTTATGTTGCTGACGGACATCACCGAACGAAATCGGCAGCATTGGTAAGTAAATTACTTGCAGAAGAAAATGAGAATCATACCGGCAATGAAGAATATAATTGGTTTTTAACTGTGCTATTTCCACACAATCAATTGAAAATATTGGATTATAATCGCGTTATTAAAGATTTAAATGGTCTTTCAGAAACAAACTTCATTGATTCAATAAAAAGTAATTTTAATATTAGCGATCCGATTTCAATTGAAGAGGCAAAACCAAGCTCATCTTATACTTTCGGAATGTATTTAAATGGAAAATGGTATAAATTGACAGCAAAGCCTAATTCTTTTGATAAAAACAATGTCATTAATAATTTGGATATTTCAATTTTGTCTGATAATTTGTTGTCACCAATACTAAATATCGGCGATCCACGAAAAGATGAAAGAATCGATTTTGTGGGCGGAATTAGAGGTTTGGAAGGATTAGAGGAAAGAGTTAATTCCGGTGAAATGAAAGTTGCCTTTGCCCTTTACCCTACTTCAATCGAACAGTTAATGTCAATTGCAGATGCAAAAAAATTAATGCCACCAAAATCAACTTGGTTTGAACCAAAATTGAGAAGTGGCTTGATCATTCATAGTTTAAAATAATTTATTTAATTTTTGAATTTTTTTCACCAAACAGATCATATTCCATAAAATCATTTATTTTAATATTATAGAATTCACCTTCATTCAATTCTTTTTCAATTATAACATTATTATCAATTTCTGGTGAATCCATATATGTTCTACCATAAGCAACTTTTGAGTTCTTATCATATTCATCAATTAAAACCGTTTGTGTTGACCCAACTAATTTTTTATTAAATTCCAATGATATTTTCTGCTGCAATTCCATAACTTTATTATATCTTTCTTCTTTGACTTTTTCTGGAATATTATCGTCATATTTTTCTGCAGAAGTGTCTTGTTCTTCGCTATATTTAAAAACACCTAATCGTTCAAATTTAACTTCCTTGATAAAATCATATAACTCTAAAAACTGTTCTTTTGTTTCTCCAGGAAATCCTACCATAAATGTTGTTCGTAAAATAAGTTTAGGAATTTTATTTCTCATTTCTCTTATCAATTTTGTAAATGTTTCCCTATTTCCTTGACGATTCATCTTTCGTAAAATCTCTTCATTCACATGTTGAAAAGGAATATCAAGATAAGGAATAATTCGTTTGGCTTTTGAAATCAAATCAATGATCCTTTCATCAAAATGATCGGGATGTGCATAATGAAGTCGTATCCATTTTACTTTTGAGATTCTATCTAACTCTTTTAACACATCAAATAATCCCACATTGTCCTTTAAGTCATAACCGTAAGTAGTGGTATCTTGGGCAATTACTATCAACTCTTTAATGTGCTTTCCCCTGACTAAATAATTTGCTTCTTCAATAATTTCATCAAGCGGACGACTGACTTGTTTTCCTCGCATTATTGGAATTGAACAGAAAGAACATTTATTACTACAACCTTCGGATATTTTCAAAAACGCATAATGTGGTTTTGTCATCAAACTTCTACTATAAATCGGATCGTATTTTTGTCTGTTTGAAGATAAATATTTTATTACTTCAGACATTTTATTAGCACCAAAATATTTATCAACTTCAGGTATTTCCTTTCTCAATTCATCTTCAAATCTTTCGGATAGACAACCCATCACAATCAATTTTTCCAGTTTATTTTCCTGCTTCATTTTAGCAATTTCCAAAATCGTATCAATGGATTCTTTCCTTGCCGACAAAATAAATCCACAAGTATTAATAATAACTGTTTCAGCTTTTTCTACATCATCGACATATTGAAAATTGTTACCTATCAATCCGCCCTTTACAATTTCACTATCAACTAAATTCTTCGAACATCCTAAATTGATTATATTTATTTTTTTCATATTTTTAATATTTTACCACAAAGTATATTATACTGTAATATGCCCTTTGCATGTTTATTGAAAACTATTTTAGCAATTCCATTCTCTATCATATTTATTCTTTAATTATTTCTGTAATTTTTCTGTTTTCCTTTTGCTCCTTGTAGTTTTTCTTTGTTTGCCTTGTGGTTAATTCTTATACTCAATTCCCAAAAAGTGATTCAATATAATATTTTGAAGAAAACGGAAGCAAATCATCAATGCCTTCACCAAGTCCAATAAATTTTACTGGAATATCTAATTCATCTTTTATTGCTATTAAAATTCCTCCCTTAGCAGTACCATCTAATTTTGTCATAATCAAACCCGTGATTGGAATACTATTCATAAATTCTTTTGCTTGAATCAAACTATTTTGTCCAATAGTCCCGTCAATAACAAGTAGGGATTCGTGAGGAGCATCTGGAATCACCTTTTTGATCACTCGTTCAATTTTTGTCAATTCTTCCATAAGATGTTTTTTGTTGTGCAAACGCCCAGCCGTATCAACAATAATCACATCCGATTTCCTTGAAACGCCGGCACTTATTCCATCGAAAATAATTCCTGAAGGATTATTTGCTTCTAAATTTTTAATAATGTCGACTTTCGATCTTTTTGCCCATTCATCTAATTGTTCAACAGCTGCAGCTCGATATGTATCACCGGCAACTATCAATACTTTTTTACCTTTTTGAGAATAATAATTTGCTAATTTGCCAATTGAAGTCGTCTTACCAGAACCATTTACACCGGTTACAAGAATTACGAATGGCTTATTATTTTCAACATCAACTTTCAAATCATCTTCTTTAAATAATTCACTAAATTTATCATAAAAAATCGTTTTAATGTCTTTAAAATCATTTATTGTATTCTTTTTTGATTCTATTTTAATATCATCTAATAATTTTTCTGTAATATTGGCTCCAATATCAGATTGATATAAAAATGCTTCGACTTCGTCTAAAAGCTTATTGTCAATTTCTAAATTATCTCCAAAAAGTGAAAACAGACCTTTTTTAAATTTATCACGTGTTTTTTTCAATCCTGAGTAAAATTTATTTTCTACATTATGACTTTTTTTATCTGTTCCATCGGCTTTTTTTCTTTCAATCACTGGTTGATAAGGAGATTTCCTTATTAAATTTATCATCTCTATAAAATAAAATACCCAACTAATGACCATTAAGCCGGTAGAAATATACAATAAATAAATATGATATGGATATGTAAACGGATATACTGAATTGTAGATCCAAGCAAATCCCATGATTGTGCTTACAAAAATAAACATCTTACCATAAATATTTGCGCCTTTTACAACACTTCGTGAATTATGCAAAGTCATTCCCAAAATAATAATTGAGAAATCCCTGACCGCCAAAAGCCCAACAAACCAAATTGGGAAATCCATTTTGACTACCATAACCATTAGTACACCAAATCCCACCAATTTATCAGCAAGCGGATCCAACAATTTTCCATAAGTCGTTACGGATTTTGCATGTCGGGCAGCATACCCATCAAGCCAATCGGTTATCACTGCAATACCCAGTAATATTACCGCCACTTTAATATTCTCTATATAAAAATAATATACAATCGGCAAAGTTAAGAATGCTCTAATTAAACTTATAACATTTGCTAATGTAAAGAAAATATGTGATTCAACCTTTTTGGGATCAAACCTTTCTTTTATTATATCTTTTCTCTCTTTAATGCTTTGTTTCGTTATTTTTTTTACCATTTTTTTAATTCCCTTTCAATTTCATTTTATATTTTTCATAGAACGAAAAATAACTCATTATTTTATCTTTTCCAATGACTTCTTTAATACAAAACTCATCTTTAATCTGTAATTCATCAATCCATAAAATATACTCGCTTGTTTTTATAACATCTAAAAAATTATGTGAAATAATAAAAATTTTTGACCGCTTTTTAATTTCATTAACTATAGAATAAAAAATATTTAAATAATGATTATTGAGTGCTGTAGTCGGTTCATCGTAAACGACGATCTTAGAAACAATCGCAGAAGTTAACGCAATTGCAATTCTTTGTGCCTCACCTACCGAAAAATCAATTAATCGCCTATTGTATTTATTTTTTATATTTAATTCTAACTTTTCAATATACTTTAGGAATAATACTTTATCAAAATGTTTCCCAATTTCGTAACTTTTATTTTCATATAAATTTATTATCGTTCCAAGTGTGTTGCCAATAAATAACCTACTTAGATCCTGTGATAAATAAGCGGAGAAATCATAACTATCAAAAGCTCCGACATTTTGCAATTCATAATCTACCAATAATTTTATCAATGTACTTTTTCCGCTACCAATTTTCCCAATAACTCCGATACAAGAATAATCAGAAATATCAATGATCTTTTCATTTTTGAATATTTTTTGTGAATTTATTTTGTATTTGA
>JAUVLI010000137.1 GCA_030600775.1 Fidelibacterota bacterium
AATGAAATTTGAATTTTACCTTGCAAAGAAGAGTTTATTTCAAAAACATAAATCAAAATATGTTTCATTTATTCGTTTATTAGCAATTCTTGGTTTGACGATTGGAGTTGTAGCATTGTTGATCACAGTCGGAATTTTAAATGGATTCGAAGAAAATATGATTGACAAAATTACCGGTTTTGATGGACATATCAGATTGTTAAGTTTAAAGAATGATAGAATGAAAGATAATGATTCCTTACAACAAAAATTAATGAAAAATGATTATGCTATCTATTCGGCGCCATTCATAAATTCAGAAGCAATGTTAAGAAATAATGGCGAAACAGAAGGAATAATGTTAGAATGTATGTCTGAAAATGACTTCAGAAAAATAATGTTTCCTTCAAAAGAATTGGTGAGTGGAGAATTGAAATTTGATATAAAGAATAGTGAAATACCCGGGATATATTTAGGTAAAGGCATTACTCAAGATATTTCAATTGAAGTTGGCGATACACTTGATATTCTTGTAATGAACGGTACACCGTCAATATTCAATCCTTTAAAAATTCATCCGGCGATAGTTACAGGAATATTCACGACAGGGATGAAAGAATATGATAAAAGTTTGGCTTATACTTCATTGATCGCAGGAAAAAAAATATTCGCAATGAATGAAACAATTACCGGATATAATATTTTATTAAGTGATGCATCGTTAGCTGATAGAATGTCAGAATGGATAGGAAAAAATCTGTCATTTCCATATTATTCAACTACTTGGAGAGAGCGAAATTCAATTTTATTCATGTGGTTGGATACACAAAAAGTACCGATTATGATCGTATTTGGATTGATCGCATTAGTAGCGATAGTGAATATAATTTCCACTTTGATAATGTTGATATTAGTGAAAGAGAAAGATATTGCAATTTTAAAATCAATGGGAATGAAACCGTCAAAAATAAAAAAAGTAGTAATTGCCGAAGGAATGATCATTAGTGTTGTTGGAATTATTTTTGGAACGATCATAGCTAAAATTTTAGAATTTGTTCAGATGAAATTCGGATTGTTCAAGATTTCTGCAGATGTATATTTTATTGATAAAATTCCGATAGATATTTCCCTATTATCAATTTTTATTGTTACAATTAGTGGATTGATTCTGTCGATTATTGCTTCATATATTCCTGCTCGTAAAGCTTCACAAATTAAGCCGGTTGAAATATTAAAATACGAATAATTTATGAATAAAATGAAAAAAGAGAGAAAAAATAAAACAATATTTTGGATAGCATTTCGCTATTTTCGAACCAGAAAAAAAGTCAAAATGGTTTCTGTCGTCTCCATCATTACAATTCTTGGAGCGTTTATCAGTACATTTGCAATTTTGTCTTCTCTAAGCGTAATGAATGGATTTAAAAAAACAATTGTTGATAGGGCTGTGAATTTTGAGCCGGATATTAGGGTTTTTGTTAAGGATTATTCTGAAGGATTTCAAGACGATTTACAAACGAAAATTTCCGAATTAGAAAATGTTGATGAAATTTCTCCTATTGTAGAGAGAAAGATCATTATTTCCAACTCGCAAGGGCAACAATTATCATTGATCAAAGGCATTTCACCGAATTCATATAAAAAGATCATTGAAATTGAGCCATATCTTTTTAGAGGAGATTTTTTGACTGATGATATCGCTTCAACGACCTTTCCGGAAATTGTAATTGGGGCTCAAGTAGCAAATTACTTAAGTATTGCAATTGGTGATACGATTTCATTATTAAGTCCTTTGGATATAAAAACCTATTCTGCTCCAACAATGAAATGTATTGTAAAAGATATTTTTCAAGTAGATATTTTCGATTATGATTACCGTGCTTTCATTCATATTGCAGATATGAAATATCTTTTAGATGATCCATTAAATCATTATTTAGAAATTTCCGGTGATAAAAATTTTAATAAAGAAGAAGTTAAAAGAGAAATTTCACAATTAAGTGTAAAAAGTAAATATATTTCAACTTGGGAAGAAGATCACAAGGAAGTATTTTCTGCAATGCAGGTGGAAAAGATAGGAACTTTTATCGTTTTAAATTTGATAATTGTTCTTTCCGGATTTAATTTGATCAGCTCGTTATTAATGTTGTTATTAGAAAAACGATGGGAAGTTGGAATATTGAAAAGTATGGGAATGAACGACAAAAACTCCTTTCGATTATACTATTATCTTGGTTGGCTTACGGGTGGAAGTGGAATGATATTTGGTATGATATTTTCGTTAACGCTTTTACTTTTACAGCAATATTTTCCTTTTATTCATCTACCGGGTGGGGGAGAAGTTTATATAATGGAATATTTGCCGGTGGATGTAAAATTACTTGATGTGATAATTACTTTTATTACATTGTCATTAGTGATCAGTTTTTCATCTTGGTATCCGGCACGAAAAGCAAATAAAATTAAACCATTAGAAGCGATCAGAAGTAAACAATAAAATTAGGAATTATTGAAATGGAACTATTAAAAGTAGAAAAGATAAATAAAAATTATTCATCTGGAGAGAAAACATTACATGTGCTAAAAAACATTGATTTTTGTCTAAATAAAGGTGATTTTATTTCATTAATGGGGCCGTCCGGTTCGGGAAAATCAACGCTATTGAATATTATGGGAACAATGGATTTCCCAAGTAGCGGATCAATTCATTTATTAGAAACAAATTTGACAAATTTAAAAGAGAATGAATTAGCTGAATATCGTTTAAAACATTTTGGATTCATTTATCAGTTCCATTATTTACTACCGGAATTTACAATTTTGGAAAATGTAGCAATACCTGCAATGCTTTTTGGAAAAACAAAACAAGAGGCGTTTAAACTTGCAGAAGAATTGATGGAATTTTTGAATATTTTAGAGCGAGGCCATCATTATCCATCTGAAATTTCCGGTGGCGAAAAACAGAGAGCAGCAATTGGTAGAGCATTGATAAATAGACCTGATATTTTACTTGCTGATGAACCAACTGGAAATCTCGATCATGAAACAGGACAAAGAGTTTTAAAATTATTTCAAAAGATCCATCAAGAATTTGGACAAACATTATTTATTGTTACTCACGACGAAGAGGTGAGTAAAATTGCTCAAAAGAGATTTACTTTGATCGATGGGAAGTTGAATTAAGGTTAAGGTTGAGGTGGAGGTTGAGATTAAGATTGAGAAATTAGAAATTATTTATTTGGGAACAATATAATAATTTAATAAATTAACTTAATATGAAAAGAGCAAAAAACAAAAAAGTAATCATTCCAATTGTAATTTTGCTTGTTATGATGATCAGGCCGAATTTTGCCATTGAATATAAAAGTTATGGCAATGAAATGAAAGAATTGATCAATGGACCTGGTGGAGAATTATATTACGGTGTTTTCGGTTTGCTTCAAAGTGGAAGTGAGAATGTTAATTGGAATCCATTGAGAATGCAAAATGAAAGCGGAAACAATTTTTATTTATATCATTCGATTTGGTTTGATAATAATTTGACAGCAAGTTCTGTAGCAAATACATTTAATTTATCAAAAGATAGAAATCTTGGAGTAATGGTTTCAAGAATTGCAGTTGAAAGTGTGCCGGATTCAAGAAATGCGTTAATGGATTTTGGAGAAGATGGAATTCCCGGAACAAACGACACCGGTGAAGGAAATGGAAAATTTGATTCAGGCGAAAGAATAAATTATGATAACGTTACATTTAAAAGTTTAAGTAATTATATTGTAAATTTTGGATTACCTTTTAGAAAAATTTTATCGTATGAGACCGGAATTACTATGAATTTTTATTATTCAAATTTAATATCTGAAAATGGAATTGGCATTTCATTTGATTTCTTTGCATATAAAGAAGGAAAGCATTTGCATTCGTTATATAAAATACAAAATTTACCTTCAGCAACGACTGTATATACAAATGGTGAAGTTGGATTATATCCACCAATTATTTCAGGTAATTGGATCTTGCCAATTGATCTAATGGATTTTAATATTAATCCTGGCATTTCAACAGTATTTATCATTTCGGAAAACAGAGAATACGGAATGAATTTAAGCGATGTTGGTAATATTGAAATAATTCCCTCAATCCAGATTGGATATAAAAAACTTTTTAATTTAGGATTTGGTTACAGAGAATATTGTGGTATTATGGTCGGAACGGAAATAAATTTTAAGTCATTAAATTTACAATATACATTAAAAAATTCGGATTTGGGATTAAGTCATTTAGTAGCAATTAAATTTTCATTATTGAGTTTATTAAAAGATAATTGAAAAAACTGCAAAGATAAAAAATAAATAAGAAAGTTAGTTATTGAAATTAATACATTTTGTGGATTTATGAATAAGATATTTTTTAATTGTAATAAAGATCAAATATTTTGAACAATAATATTGATATAATTTGTTATTTATTAATAATTTATATTTCAATATCCTAAAATTTTAGAGGAACACAAGAATTAATTAAAATTTTCTTGCAATTC
>JAUVLI010000075.1 GCA_030600775.1 Fidelibacterota bacterium
GAGAATATTTCCTTTGATAATAATGGTAATAAGTTATTTGATAGGATTTTTTATTTTGTCATTTTTTAATGAAGTGTCGGTTTTTTTAAGAGCTTTAATGTTGTGCTATGCTGTCAATACATTTATTGTTTTGATTATCACTTTTTGGTGGAAAGTAAGTATTCATGCTTTAGCAATTAGTGGCCCAATAGTAGCATTAAATTTCTTTTTTGGAAATATTATAATTCCATTTTATCTATTGATCATTTTAGTTGGATATTCGAGAGTGATATTGAAAAGACATACGATAGCACAAGTTTGTGTTGGAAGTTTTATTGGTGTTTTTTCTACCGCTATTCAGATGTATTTTTATTTAAAATTATTCTAAATGTAGTTCCGATATTTTTTCTTGATTTAGAAACAAAAATTTTTCCATCATGATATTCTTCAATAATTCTTTTAACAAGTGATAATCCTAATCCCCATCCTCTCTCTTTTGTGCTGAAACCAGCTTGGAATATTTTTTTCCATTTGTTTGTTTCAATACCTTTTCCGCTATCGGAAATGTCAATAACAATTTGATCTTTTTTGTTTTCAGTGGTAACAACATTAATTTTACCGGATTTTCCTTCCAAAGAATCCACAGCATTTTTTATAATATTTTCCAACGCCCATTCTAAAAGCTCGGGATTTCCTAATATTTTTGAATTATTTTTTGAATTAAAATTTAATGAAATATGTTCATTCTTTTGTGGAACTCGGCGTACTATATAATTTTTTACATTGTTGAGAAGTGTTTCCGATTTAATAATTTTCTTTGGTACATTTGATCCAATTTGTGAAAATCTGTGAGAAATTTTTTCTAAACGAGAAATATCTATTGACATCTCATCAAATAATTTTGTATCATTGCCATATTTCGCTTTTGCTAATTCTATCCAACCTAAAAGTGAGCTAATTGGAGTTCCAAGCTGATGTGCCGTTTCTTTTGCTAAGCCAACCCATATAAATTTTTTCTCGCTCGTTCGGATATATTGCAATCCTAAAAATCCAATTAAAATAATAACGGCTGCTCCGAATATTTCAATAAATGGCATCCATTTTAAACGAGTTATAGCGATACTATCTCCATAATGAATATAACCAATAATTATATCATCAAAATAGAATGGAATTGGTTTGGAATATTTATCCATCTCTTTCATATATTTTAAAAGTATCGCTTTGTTTTTTTCAGTTAATAGAAAATTAGTTACATTTTTATTATCATTTTTATCAAATTTAGGAATATTTTTCCAAGCATTTATTTCCGAATGTTTTTTGGAAGTTACAATTATCGGGAATGAAATTTTGGATATCATTTTGTCAAAGAAAAAATTGTTCATGCTTTCACTACTTGCTAATTCAGCATATAATTCAGTATAAAATGTTAAAATCCTTTTTGAATCATTTCTTAAGTCATTGACGATTTTATGAGAATAAATTAATATTCCGATAATAAATAAAAATGAGATCGTTATAAAAAGTATTTTTAATTTTGATGTATGCATAATAATGTTATCCTTATTTCTTGCTTAATTTAGAAAAAATATATTATAAAAAGTTAAGAAAAATAAAAAAATATTAAAAATATTTAGATTTAAAAGAGATATAATATTATTACAAATATTCCACCGGCAAAAGTGCAACTGAAGTTCACGACATCATTATTAAACCATTTTATTCCTCGAATTAATGGCAAATTCTCTATTTGGCAATGGAATGTTTTTTCTGTTACCTTTTTACATGAAGGACATTTGTACTGTGCCTGGATAGTTAATCCTAAAATCGAATCAATCAGCATACCAAATAATCCTGCAGCAGTAATCCAAAAGATCAAAGAATTAGATAGATTTACAGTATTAAAATAATTGTAAAATAATATACCTGAAGTAGCAATTATTAATGATCCCAAAAATGCTCCGGCAGTTCCTAAAAAAGTTATTCCGCCGGATGCTCCCATAGGTAATTTTTTAAAATTTAGAATATTGCGTGGTAATCGTTTACTAAAAGTACCTAATTCAGTTCCACAAGTATCCGCCATTGCTGCGGCAACTGCACCAAAATAGACAATATACCAAATATTCGATTTTGTAAAATAAAAAAGAAGTGTAGTTATTACGGCTAATCCGCCATTAGCAAAAACTTGGGAAAGATCTCTTTTACCTGTTTTCTCAAAAATATCTTTTAATATGTGTTTATGTTCGCTCCCCAATTTACTCAAAATACTTGCTATCACAAAAAACAATATCATTGGCAACATCCATTCCATCCCGCCGATCCCGAAAACGATAGTTCCCAACATCCATGCTCCGATAGCTCCATCAAGAGATAAGCTTTTTACTTTGTAAGCAATTATTGCAATTGCTGTTGTGATGACCATCCAAGAAATTAATTGTATCTGCATTTCTTGTGGTGAATGGTAAAGAAAATCCAAAATTACTCCGGCTCCAAGAGGAACCATTAAATTATCTGTTCCTTTATGAGATATTGTTTCGGCAATTGTAGCAAAAAACGCTGTAAAAATACCAAAAATAACCGCTGTTGATATTGAGATCGGATTTTCTAATAATTTTCTAAAAACAAACATCCCGATCGAGGCAACGATAAATGAAACGATAAACATTGCCGTAGAACCTTGAATTGATTTTTTATCAGACCAGATTTTAAACAATTTTGGTTTTTTAACAGATTCGCCAACCCAACTTGCGATCGGATCACCAAAACTCATAATTAACATTGCGGTGATCAATATAGCTGCATCTTTTTCCCAAAACCATAAAACGAGAATTGCAAAAGAGATTGGAAAATATACCGTCCCATAACTTACTCTTTCCGTATAATGGATCCCTTTTAGTTTATTACCTTTTAATGTCAATGAATTTATTATAATGAAAATTATTGCTAAGGCAACAGGAGGCAGAAAACTTTCAAAAATAAATGGAGCTGTACAAGCTAAAATGCCAACCAATATGTGAACGATCCTTCTTGTTGTATGCGGATGAATTTTTAGTTTTTTCAAAAGGAAATCTGCTAATCCTAAAAATAATGTAATGATCAGAAAAAATACCACGAAAAGTTCCCACTCCGAATTTAATAAATATTTCATAATTTCCTTTTTCTTATTGTAAAAGTTTTCATTATCTTAAATTTAGTGATTTTATTTTTAGAAAATAATAAAAAATTTGTTAACTTTTGAATAATAATAGTGTCAATGATATTAAGGAGGCGATAAAATTCATTAATGATAAAGAAAAAGGATTTTAACCAATTCGTGAAAGAATACCATGACAGGATTTATTATACAACAATTAAAATTGTTGGAAATGTGGATGATGCTTTGGATTGTGTGCAAGATACGTTTGTGAAGGCATATAAAAAATATAACCAATTTAAAGGTGATTCTACTCTATACACTTGGGTGAATAGAATTGCGATCAATACTGCTTTGAATTTTGTGAATAGAAATAAGACAAATAATTGGAATGAGTTTTTAGAATATGATAAGCCAACGAAGATAGAAAATGAAAATACGAGTTTTAACAGAAAATGGTTGTCGGAATTATCGCCCACTGAACGAAGCGTAATTGTTTTGAGAATTTATGATAATATGAAAATCAGGGAGGTCGCTCAAGTATTAAATACAAGTGAAAGTACTGTAAAAGTAGCTTATCACAGAGCTGTAAAAAAAATGAAAAAGATAGTAAAAAAATAGGTGAATATTATGAACTGTAGTGAAGTACAATTAAAATTTCCGGAAATATTAAGAGAGCCGAAAAAGTATTCTACTGAAATGACTCATGTTAAAAATTGTAAAAATTGTAAAAGTGAATTTAATGTTTTTAAATTAATGTCGTCATCCATTCAAAATATGAATGATCAAATTCCATTGATCGTCAGTCGTCAAAATCAGAGAATTATCAATAGTAAGATTGAACGGAAAAATTTTGCGAATAGAATGAGGATTCTAACTTCCGTCGCTGCTGTAATAATCGTTTCATTGATTTCAATTATTCTTTATCAACAGAGTGGACAGGGGCAATTCTATTATGATAATTTGAATGTAAATGATATTGCTTATAGTGATGAAGATGTAGAAATGGAATTTGAATTGTCGGAAGAGGAAATATTGGATTATTTGATCACATCTGAAAACACTAATAATTTAGATGAAATAGTAGAAGATAAATTTTTTGATTTAGAAAATAAAAATGGAAGTTAAATATAAGAGGAGAAAATAATGAAAAAAATATTGTTAATATCGTTTTTAATGATCAATATTATTTTTGCTCAGGAACATCATGGAATGAATCCAGATGTAGAAAATTATCGTGTTTATCAAATGATCAATGATTTGAAATTAACAACGGAACAATCGGAACAATTTTTCCCGATGTTAAGATCTCATATTATGAAAATGCAAAATATTGAACAAAAAATACTTGAATTATATAAAAAAGTCAATAATGATAATTCAATCGATAAGGCAGAATATAGAAAAATTAAAGATAAACTGATAGATTTGGAAAATAAAAAAGTAAGTGAAAAATCACAATTTTTGACGGATTTGGAAAGTGTTTTAAAACCTGACCAAATTGCCAAATACATGTTCTTTGATAGAAAATTTAGACGGAATTTAAGACAACATTTAAAGCATAGAAAAAGATAAAATTATTTTTAATAAATCGTTGTTAACTTTTTTCGTAACTCTGTGTCAAAGTTAATGAGAACGAAAAAGTGAAACAAAACAAAAGGAGAAAGATAATGAAAAAATTAATTACGATCACGATGGTGCTGATGTTAGCTGGGTTTATGTTTGCTCAACCGAGAATGGGAAGAAGTCAAACAAGAATGGATCAAGATCGTCCTATGATGGGGCAAAATGTAGGGAATAGATTAGAGCAACTTGATTTATCAGAAGTACAAATGAGTCAATTGCAGGAATTGAGAAATGAATATCAGAAGGATATGATTCAGTTAAGAGCAGATTTGAAAGTTAACAGAATTGAATTGAAAGAGTTAATTGCAGATGGAAAGACAAGAAAATCTATAGATGCAAAACAAAATTCAGTAACAAAAGTTCAATCGAAAATGGCTGACTTGAGAATTGATCACCAAATAAAAGTTCGTAAAGTTGTTGGTGAGGAAAATTACAAAAAAATGGGTGCTATGAATAGGTATCACAACAAGAAAAATTTTCACAAAAGATCTATGGGACGAAAAAGATAATTAATAATCAGAGATTTTATTTTAAACTTCCGAAGTGTTCAAAACTTCGGAAGTTTTTTTTTATGACCGAATTTTTCAGTTGATATTAAATAAAATATTTGTATTTTTATCAGCATGAAAAATTAATTTGATCAAAATGGATTTAAATATGTTAAAACCCAAAAGAGAATTATCATTATATCACATCTTTGGAATTATTATCGGAACTGTAATTGGATCCGGTGTTTTCATAAATATTCCTATAGTTCAAAAAGCAACCGGAAGTCCGATATTGGCAACTTTCGCTTGGCTGGTCGGTGGTTTAATATTAATTCCTCAGATATTTATATTTTCAGAACTGGGGACGGCATATCCTGAACAGGGATTTGGTTACACTTATTTAAAAAAAGCAGGAAGTCCGTCTTTAGCATTTTTATATGTTTGGACGGCTTTTTGGATTACCGATATGCCTTCTATAACAATAATGTCAGTCGCTGGGATAGTAGCACTCAAATTTTTCTTTCCAATTTTAGCGAATTCTATTTTGACGAAGATTATTGCTTCACTTTTAATTATTACCTTAACTTCTGTACATTATTTTAGTGTTAAGAAAGGTGGAAATTTTCAATTTGTAATTACTATCATTAAAATATCACCACTGATATTGCTGTCTATTTTTGGAGTAATATTATTTAGATCGGAAAATCTTTTTATTGCTCCACTTATTGAAAATTATGATGGAAACTGGTTATGGTTAATTATTCTTGGTGTGTCCGGCACGGTCTGGAGTTATGCAGGTTTTCCGAATGTTTTATATATGGCTGGTGAAATAAAAGATCCTCAAAGAAATATTCCCAAAGCATTAATAACAAGTTTGTTTTTTGTAACTTTGGTTTATACATTAGTTGGTTTTGCAAGTGGTTTATTAATACCGCATAATGAATTAATTAATTTATCAGGAAGTTTTGCAAATCCGTTCAAATATTTACCATGGTTTGCTGGGATTGCCGGCGGATTTTTAGCGATTTCTGCTTTCATTTCAATTACAGGAGCAACAAATGCTTGCATAATGGCACAGCCACGATTACAATATTCAATTGCAAGAGACGGATTATTTTTTAAATCTTTTGCATATTTACATCCAAAATATGGAACACCAAGTAAATCTATAATTTTCCAATCCGGAGCAGCAATAATTTTAATTTTTATTGGTGGAATTGAGTCATTACTTGGATATTTTACTTTTGCATTTTTGTTTCAAAATATTTTAATTTTCGGCTCTATTTTCTGGTTAAAAAAACGTGAGGATTATAGGCCTAAATATAAAGCACCTATGTGGAAAACAATGGTGCTCTTTTCATTAATAATTCAACCGATTTTGATCATTGCAACATTTCAAGTATTTCCATTTAAAGGTGTAGTTATTGCTTCCGCTATCACTGCATTAGGATTACCTGCTTATCTGTTTTTTAAAAATTATGAATTTGATGGGATGAGGATTAGGAAAGTGAGAAGAAAATTAGCAACTAACCCCAGTGAAATAAAAATAGAAGAGAATTTCACGGGACAAGCAAAAACTAACAAAAAAAATAATTGAAAAGTGAAAAGAAAAGTAGGAATTAATAGGAATTATAGAAACGGAAGACAGAAAATGGGGATGTAACCACCAAGAGCACAAAGAATACAAGTAGAATTTCGGGAAATTATAAGTTATAGATTTTAACTTTTAGATTACGAATTATGAACGAAAAAAAACGCAAATAAAAACCTTGACATTTAAACAAATATTTTATATTATTAAATGCAATAAAATTTGGAACAAAAAAAGGAGAAAAGTTATGCGAAATTTAGTTAAAGCGTTGTTTGTTACTGTGCTTTTCACAGTAATCGCTTTTGGTCAAATGGGATTTAACCATGTTGGTCAAAACAGTTTCTATGATGGAGCTGACACAAATGCTGTATGGTATGGGGCTTTTGACAGTCGTGGTTTATGTGCCGGATCTGATCTTGATGGTGATGGTAAACAAGAAGTATTCATAGCTAATTATGGTTGTGGCGGTACAGTAATTGGTTTTGAAGCAGTTGATTCTGCAGTATTAGAAATGATTTGGACTGGTGATACAAGCGCTACAACATATAGTTCAGGAACAAGAATTGCACAAACAGGTGATCTTGATGGTGATGGACTTGGAGAAGTAATATTTTTCCGTGGAAGATATGCATCTGATCCAAATGCCGGACTGTATGTTTATGAAGCAGATGGTTCTGACAACGGATTTAAAGCAAAAGCATTTTGGTCAATTAATGACTTAGGAGCAATATTTAATTTTAATGGCAAAGGTAAATTAGCTACAATTAGAGTTGAATATTTTGTAGTAAATGATGTTGATGGTGATGGCACTGAAGAATTAATTTTTGCTTCTAATGGAGGTAGTTATTTAACTGATTATATAGATACTGTCATAGTAGGAACTGATACTACTTATGATACTTATGGTCACTCAGAAGATATGTTTGCTGTATTATCAGCAACAGGAGATCTTCAAGCATCAATGGGTGGTGGTGACTTAATTTGTGAATTTGTTACATCAGCTCGTGATATTGATATGGGAACTGCTGATACGAGTAGTGCATTATTCGGAAGAGAAAACAGACTTGGAAGTGGTTCTGCAATTAATGTTGCTATTTCTGATATAGATGGTGATGGACTTAAAGAAATTTATTGTCATGCTTGGAATCACTTTAACAACTTTTTTGTAGAAGCAACAGGACCCAATACATATAGTTTTGGTGATACTACTTATTATCGAGCTACATCTGGTGATGATGTATGTTTGATGAATGCTGCAGTTGCTGATCTTGATGGAGATGGAAAAGATGAGGTCTATGCAGCTGACTTTTATTCTGGTGATGTTTTTAAGATATTTGATACGGATGGCGATGCAACTACATTAGATTCCAATCAGGTAGTAAAGATAGCTGATTCATTGGCT
The DNA here is from genome assembly GCA_030600775.1 of Fidelibacterota bacterium. Classification (GTDB taxonomy): domain Bacteria; phylum Fidelibacterota; class Fidelibacteria; order Fidelibacterales; family Fidelibacteraceae; genus TCS52. The sequence goes on from JAUVLI010000075.1 coordinate 8,220, forward strand.
TGGGGTGTATTTGGAGCTACTGCTTATGATTTTGATGGCGACGGCACAAAAGAAGTATATTTTGGTAATTCTTATGGTGCACATGGTGATATATCAAGATATGATGGAACAACATGGACAGAATGGGTTACTGACTCAATAGCAGGTGGATTTGTTGCTAAAATGGATGTAGGTGATCTTGATGGTGATGGTAATTATGAATTAATTACCGCTCATCAATCTGTATTAGATTCTATTGAGCAAATTATAGGTACTGATACAAGTACCGTTGTTAATCCTCATATTTGGTTTGTAAGAGTTTCTGAATTTGGTGATGATGAATTAGGTGTTACAGATTATAGAATTGTTACACCAATGGATTATAAGTTAGAAAACGCTTATCCAAATCCATTTAACCCTACAACTACAATTCAATATTCATTGCCAATTAATAAACAAATATCTCTTATTGTTTATAATGAATTGGGACAAAAAGTTGTTACATTGATTGATAATAAAAAGCAAAATAGCGGAACTTATGAAGTTGTATGGAATGGAACAAATTCTAACGGTAGACAAGTTGCTTCTGGTGTATATTTCTATATGTTGAAATATAGAAATTATAGCCAAACAAAGAAAGTAACATTCTTGAAATAAGTTTTTATTCTAATAAAGTGGGAAG
>JAUVLI010000131.1 GCA_030600775.1 Fidelibacterota bacterium
GGTGGGGTAGTTGGAGCTTCTCGTGCTGCGGTTGATGCGGGATTTATAAATTCTGATCATCAAATTGGACAAACAGGAACGACAGTTCAACCAAAATTATATATAGCTGCGGGAATTTCCGGACAAATTCAACATATTGCCGGAATGAGCAATTCCAACAGAATAATCGCAATTAACATCGACAAAGATGCGCCTATTTTTCAAATTGCAAATTATAGAATTGTTGGCAACTTAAATGAAGTTATTCCAAGGTTAATTGAAACATTTAAAAAATTAAAAAAATAGATCAGTAGCAAAGGATATAAATATGTCAAATTTTTTTAAAGATAACGATGATTTGCTGTTTCATTTTAAACATCTTGATTTAGATAAAATTATAGAATTTAGAGAAAATAATTTTGCCGAAGCCGATAAATATGGATATGCTCCGTCAGATATAAAAGATGCAAAGGATTCTTACGAAAGAATATTGAAAATCACAGGACAAATTGCCGGTGAAATTATTGAACCGAATTCAGCCGAAGTTGATGAAGTCGGAGCCAAATTCAAAAATGGAAAAGTAACTTATGCTCCAGGTACAAAAATTGGTCTTGATGCTATGAGAAAAGCTGACTTGATGGGATTCACAGTTCCACGAAAGTATGGCGGACTAAACTGCCCAATGACCCTATATTGTATGGCGATTGAAATGACTTCACGAGCCGATGCGGCTTTTATGAATATATTCGGCTTACAGAGTGATATTGCCGATACTATTCACAAATTCGCAGACGAGGAAATCAAAAATAAATACTTGCCAATGCTTTGTGAAGGAAATATTACATCTTCAATGGCATTGACTGAACCGGATGCTGGAAGTGATTTGCAAGCAGTAATGTTGAAAGCATATCAAGATGGAACCGGACAATGGTTTTTGAATGGAGTGAAAAGATTTATCACAAATGGTAGTGGTGAGATTTCATTAGTTTTGGCTCGCAGTGAAGAGGGAAGTATAGACGGTAGAGGTCTGTCAATGTTCCTTTATGAAAGAGATGACAAAATGCAAATTCGTCGGATAGAAAATAAATTGGGGATTCACGGTTCGCCAACTTGTGAAATGCAATTTAATGATGCTCCGGCATTTTTAATTGGGAAAAGAAGAGTAGGGCTTATTAAATATGTAATGTCTTTAATGAATGAAGCGAGAATTGGAATTGGTGCTCAATCATTGGGAATTGCCGAAGCGGCTTACCGTGAAGCAAAACAATATTCGGAAGAGAGAAAACAATTCAAACAACCAATTAAAAATTTCATTGCCGTTGGTGAATTGCTTGCCAACATGAAAGTGAAAATTGAAGCGGGGCGTTCTCTTTTATATGAAACCGCTATAATTGTAGATATGAAAGATGGGATTGAAGAGCATATTTTAAAATATCCCGAAGAAAAGAAAAATTATAAAAATGATTTCAAAAAATATGCTGCTTTAGCAAACATGCTGACACCAATGGTAAAGGCATATAATTCTGAAATGGCAAACGAGGTAGCGAATGATGGAATCCAAATTCACGGTGGAACGGGTTATCTGAAAGAATTTAATGCAGAAAGACATTTCCGTGACGCTCGCATTACAAACATTTACGAAGGCACAACTCAACTGCAAATCATCGCTGCAATTGGTGGAATTACAAAAGGCGTTTTTATGAATCTCATAAATGAATATGAAGAAAAAAATGATTTTGATTCTCTTGAACCATTTCACAGCGACATTAGAAAAATGGTGAGTTATGTAGAAAAATCGATCAACTTCATTAAAGAAAACAATGATAAAAATTTTCATTCGTATCATTCAAGACGATTGGTGGAAATGAGTACAAAAACAATTATTGCTTATCTATTTTTGAAAGCTGCAAAACATTCTGAAAGGAAAAAAGATGTCTTAAAATACTTTTTAGAATATGCTTTGCCGGAAGTAAAAATGAATAGTGAAATTATTTTAAATAAGACCTCTTCATTTTTAGAAAACAAATCAACTATTTTAGAAAACAAAAATTAATTTGGGGAAAAATGTTAGACGAAAAAAAAGTTAATAAAGTTTTAAACAGTATTAGACCATCTTTACAAATGGATGGTGGCGATGTTGAACTGGTTAAAATTCGCGAGGATAATGTCATAGAAGTGAAATTAAAGGGGGCTTGCGGCGGTTGTCCAATGGCTACAATGACATTAAAAATGGGAATTGAAAAAGCAATGCAGGATGAAATTCCGGAAGTGAAAGAAGTCGTCTCTGTGTAGAACAATTAAGTTTATTAACTTTTAGTTCCACGCAAAGATCTCAAAGAAAATTTGGATACCAACCCAATCTTTAATAAAGGTTGGGTTTTTATTGTGTAATTATTAAAAATAAAAGGTCGTTTAACGCATTAACACAGTTAATGTACTTCCTTTTACTTCTCGTTTTATGTTAGTTTAAAATTTTCCCTTTGCGTCTTTGTTTACCCCGCCGACCCCGTGAAATGTTCTTTTTTCTATTTCATCGGGATAAAAAATGAAGCGTTCACACTGAGCTTGTCGAAGTGAATGTATCGGGGTGTGAAATCTTATTCCACATTTCAACATCTTCAAACGAAAATTCTAACTTAAATAATTGAATTATTTTATCTTTAATTTTTTCTATATTCTGTTCTTTGCCTGATATTTTTTTAATTGATGTAACGCCCTTATCTTGAATTCCACATGGAATAATTCCACTAAATAATTCCAAATTTGTATTTACATTTAAAGCAAATCCATGTAAGGCAACATGATCAATAATTCTCATTCCAATAGCTGCAATTTTTTCATTGCCCACCCAAACACCAGGCAAATTATCAATTATTTTTGCTTCAATGTCATAATTACGCAATAATTCGATTATAATATTTTCTATCTTTTCAACCAATTCTTTCGGTCTGATACCCATCTGTTTTATAGCAAAAATCGGATATCCAACCAATTGCCCGGGACCGTGAAAGGTTACATCTCCACCTCGTTCAATATTGAATATTTCAATTTTATGTTTTTTTAGAAAATCTTTATCGCCGACAATATTTGAATCATTGCCATGCCTGCCTAATGTATAAACATTCGAGTGTTCCAAAAGCATAAGTGTATCGGGAATCATATTTTTTACGCGTAGTGAATGAAAATATTTTTGTTTATCCCATGCGATTTTATATTTCATCAATCCAGAAGAAAATACTTGTAATAATTTTTGATTATTCAAAACGATTCCTTTTTTATCAATATTATATTCTGCTTATCAACATTTTCTGAGAAACCCACGATTTTAAATAGTGGGCAATCGAATTTGCAAAAAATATTAACCATTTCAACGGTTTATAGCAATAATAATATTGTGTTTATTTAACAGCACATTTCATTTTTGTTGTTTGTTTTTGCTTGCCCCGTGAAATCCTCTTTTCTTTATTTTACTGGGGTTCGTTGCTAATAAAATCCTATTTCAAAATATCCGAAAAAGATCCAAAATCCGGATCAAATAATCTTTTATACATTCTGATCAAAGAAGGATCGGTTTGCTCAGATAAATAATCACAAATAATTCTTGCATTATCTTCAAATTTATCTGAATTTAATTTAACGATCTTTGCTCTTAATTTCTCTGGCAAAATTCTTTTATCAACTTCAAACTTATTTCCATCTTGCAAAATAAACACATTAAAAAGTCGTTTTAAAATATAGGTTTCCTTAAATTCCAGTTGCTCAAGTTGAGGTGAATGAAAAATAATATCCGTTGAAATCCTTTTATACAAATTAATCTCTTTCTCAATTTGTGTATTAATAAGCAAACGATATTTATAGCGATTTGTTTTGTCTGCTAATGGATGATCGGTAATTTTTAAATCCACATTTTCAATGCAAATTCCTGTTTTTTTAGCTATAAATCTTTCAAAATCCGCTTTATAATCAAGATTCTTTATTACTATATCAATGCAATGCTGTTCATTTTCGTCCAATTGATTATTGGCAGCCCATTTATAAATATTCTTCTGGTTTATAAATCCAGCAAGATAACCATCGACAAGATCATGTAACCCATAAGCAACATCGTCCGACCAATTCATGATTTGGCATTCCAAACTTCGTTCACGATAAATATTGTCATCGGGTGAAATAAATTTTAGATATTGTTTTTGATTATCATAAAGGAATTTTTTAGTATTTGGTCCTTCGCTTCTCAATTTTTTATATTTAATGATCCCATCAAGAAAAGCGCGACTTGGTTTCATTCCGCTCATGTCGCTATGAGTATCTTGAATTTGTTCCGTAATAATTTTTAGTGTTTGTGCGTTGCCTTCAAATCCACCGGATTCTTGCATAAGTGCATTCAACACCGCTTCGCCCGAATGTCCAAATGGTGGATTACCCATATCGTGAGCTAAACATATTCCTTCGACAAGATCACTATCAATTGCCTTATTCTCAAAGTAATTTTGGTTAAGGTAATTTGTTATGGATTTCCCAATTTGAGCCACTTCAAGAGAGTGCGTTAATCGTGTACGATAAAAATCATATTCGCCACTTGAAAAAACCTGTGTCTTATTCTGCAATCTGCGAAATGCTTCGCTATAAAGTATTCTATCTCTATCAACTTGAAACACATTGCGAAACTTTTCTTCCTTTCTGCTCTCTAATGTTGTTTTGTCAAACTCATTATAAAAATTACTCATGCCATCTCTTCTTTATAATATAAATTTTCTAATTATAATTTAATAATTTAATTTTATGAA
>JAUVLI010000100.1 GCA_030600775.1 Fidelibacterota bacterium
ATGTATTTTAGATATTCGATGTTTCAATTGCATCCCTTTATTAATATTATTTCTTGGCGATGATATCGATGAGGAAACACCTCTTCCCATTTCGAACAGAGAAGTTAAGCTCATTGGAGCCGATGGTACTGCCTTGGCAACGGGGTGGGAGCGTAGGAAATCGCCAGAAAACTAAAAAGCTCTGAATTTTATTTCAGAGCTTTTTTTTATTTAATATATTGTTGGTTATAAATAATAATATCATTAAACTATAACGATGGAAAATATTGAAACATTATTTAGGCCAAAAACAAATAAATATGCGGAAATACTTGCAAAAAGTGAAGATAATTTCCAGATTGAGTTGGTAAAAGAATTAAATGTTGATGATGAAAATAAAATTAATATATTTTTAAGTGATAATAGAGATAAAATATCGCCTAATACTTTATTAGTAATAAAATCTTTAAAGAAGTATTTTTTATATCCTAAAACTTTATCATTTTTAGCGAGATTAAATAAGGAACCAATTGCATTTATTATTGGTATTGAAATAGAAAAATTAGATGATAAAAATTTATTCCAAAAAGAAGTTAATTGGGGAAAGGGAAATACTATATATATTTTCTCTCACGAAATTAATTTGAAATACTCTCAAAGGAAATATGAAAATATATTGAACAAAATAGCTTTGAATTGGTTATCAAAAAAGGGATATGAATACATTTGTGGCTATGAAAAAAAAGGAAGAGCGGAACAAATATTTCCCGGATGTGTAATTATAAAACGAGTTGAGAATTGGAAAGATTCTGGTAAAATTTATGAATACTTTAAATTTTCTTTATAAAATAATGGAGGTCAAATGAATTCAAATAAAAGTATAAACAAATTACGATCAATAAAAACAGATGGTTTCCCGGTTACCACTTTATATTTAGATGTTTCAAATTCTCAAAAATTAAAGAATAGTAAAATTGTAGTTCATAATTTATATAAATATAAAAAGGAAAAAACATTTTATAAAAATATGGACAATGCTCGAATTGAATCGGTAGAACAAGATATTAATATTATCACAAAATATTTAAATGATAAAATATCTGTAGAAGAAAAATCTTTGATGATCATTTCATCTTCGAATTCTAATATTTTTGAAATTATTAAATTCAATTCAAAAGTTGATAACAATCTCGTAATTCAAGATGCTGTATATTTAAGACCATTACTTGAAGCAAAATCTGCACAGCGTAAATATGGAATTGTATTAATTGATCAGGGGAAAGCGAAAATATTCGAAAGAAATTTTAATTCTGTAAATGAATTATTTAGTGTCGAAAATATATTATCGAACAATAGAAACAATTCTGGATTTGAAGGGCGTGATGAAAGGAAGAATGAAAGGAAGCATGAAGAGAACCTGCATCGTCATTACAAGAATGTTTCTCAATCATTGTTGGAGATAGATAAAAAGAAAAAATTTAATTGGATTGTGCTAGGTGGGAAAAACGAAATATTTAATGATTTTCAAAAATATATTGATGATTCACAAAAAGAAAAAATAAAAACTGATGTAGTTGTTGAACCTTCAGCAAAGATTAATGAAGTGGTGGAAATAATTCAAAAAACAGAACCGAAAATGAGAAATCTATTTGAGAAGAATTTATTAGATAAGTTGAATGATGAGTTTTATAATGACCAGAAAGGAGTACTTGGAATAAAGCAAGTTGAAGAAGCATTAGAAGAAGGAAAGGTTGATACATTAATAATAAAAGAGGATTTTCATCAGAAAGGTTGGATTTGTAAAAAGTGTGGTTATTCTACGGAAGATGAAGTAAATATTTGTCCTCGATGTGATAATAAAATGAAACGGACAGTTGACATTTCGGATGATCTGGTTCATTCAGCGTTGAAGATAAATGCAGATATAGAATATGTTGCAATCGATATGGGTAAATATGATCCGATTGCAGCTATTTTAAGATATAATTAGATACGGAGGTAATTTTGAATATTGCATTAATAGGATGTGGAAGGATCTCTAAAAATCATTTTGAATCAATTAAAAAATTCCCCAATGATTTAAATTTAGTAGCTGTTTGTGATATTGTTGAAGAAAAAGCAAAGAAAGCTGGAAATGAATATAGAGCAAAATATTATAGTAATTATGAAAAAATGTTGGAGAAAGAAGATATTGATATAGTTAGTGTATGTACTCCAAGTGGATTGCATCCGGAACATGGAATAATGGCTGCAAAAAAAGGAATAAATGTTGTAACAGAAAAACCGATGGGTATTACTTTGAAATCTGTTGATGAATTGATTAAAACTGCCGATGATAATAAAGTGAAATTGTTTGTGGTGAAGCAAAATCGTTTAAATACAACTATGCAATTATTGAAAAGAGCAATATTAAAAAATCGTTTTGGCAGGATTTATATGGTTCAGTCAAATGTATTTTGGCAAAGACCTCAAGAGTATTACGATATGGCTGATTGGCGTGGTACTTGGGAATTTGACGGTGGTGCTTTTATGAACCAAGCAAGTCATTATGTTGATGCATTGTATTGGTTAATTGGTTCTGTAGAGTCAGTAACTGCTGAAACGGCGACTCTTGCTCGAAAAATAGAAGCGGAAGATAGTGGATCTGCGGTCATTAAATTTAAAAATGGAACAATTGGTTCAATAAATGTTACAATGTTGACTTATCCCAAAAATTATGAAGGATCGATTACTATTCTTGGTGAAAAAGGTACGGTAAAAATAGGTGGTTTAGCTGTAAATAAAATAGAAAAATGGGAATTTGAAGATTATGATGAAGATGATAAATTTATTGAACAGTCAAATTATCAACCGCCTAATATTTATGGTTATGGTCATATTCCATACTATCAAAATGTTATAGATACTTTAAAAGGTAAGGCAAAAGCAAATACAGATGGAAGAAGCGGTAGAAAATCACTTGAACTTATTTTAGGTATTTACAGATCTGCGAAAACAGGTAAGAGAGTTAATTTTCCATTATAGATAATAATTTTTTAGGATATTATGAAAAATAAGAAAAATAAATTTTTTTTACATGAGTCGAGTTTTATAGATGAAAATGTAAAAATTGGTGATGGAACGAAAGTTTGGCATTTTTCACATATTCAATCAGGTTCAACTATTGGAGAAAATTGTTCAATAGGTCAGAATGTAAATGTTGGGAACAATGTAAAGATTGGAAATGGTGTTAAAATTCAAAATAATGTATCCGTCTATGAAGGTGTGGAATTGGAAGATTTCGTTTTTTGTGGTCCATCTATGGTATTTACAAATGTAATGAATCCGCGCAGTGAATTTCCACAAAAAGGTTCTGAATTTTATCATAAAACTTTAGTGAAAAAGTCAGCTTCTATCGGTGCAAATGCGACTATTATTTGTGGACACACAATTGGTAAATATGCATTTGTTGCTGCGGGAAGTGTTGTTACTAAGGATGTACCAAATTATGGATTAGTAGTTGGAGTTCCTGCTCGCAGAATTGCCTGGGTTTGTGAATGTGGTGATAAGTTAAGCTTTTCGGATAGTGAAACTGTCTGTAAAAAATGCGGTAAAAAGTATAGAAAAAAGGAAAATGATATTGAAAAATTATAAGAGAGAATTATTATGACACGAGAAGAATTTTCATTATTTGATGTTGCAAAAATTGTTTGGAAACGAAAAAAAACAATAATAACTGTTGTTAGTATTGTTACGATTTTATCACTTGTTTTTAGTTTTTTATTACCAAAATGGTATAAAGCAACTTCTGTTATTGTTTCTGAAGGAAGCAGTTCCGGATTAAATATAGGTGCGATTGCTGGGCAATTTGGCTTAGGAGGAATGTTGGGTGGAGGAGATGAATCACAAAATAGGTATATTGCTATTCTAAATAGTACATCGATAAAGCGAGATATTGCAAAAAAATTCAATTTACAGGGAAAATATAATAAAGAAACAATGATGAAGACAATAGAAGAATTTAGTAGTAATTATAGTGTTGGTCTAGGTGATGAAATGCAAATTTCGATTTCTATTATTGATAAAGATCAAGAAATAGTTTTTGATATGGTAAATTATACAGTTGAAGCATTAGATAGTATGAATATTGCATTATCAACTGGTTCTGCTCATAATAAGAGGATATTTATTGAGAAACAAATTAAAGATATTCAAGACACATTATTAAATATTGAACATGAATTGATTAAAATAATGAAAGATGAAGATGTTATTAGTTTAGAAGATCAGGTAAAGGTGGGTGTAGAAAAAGCGGCCGAATTGAGAAGTAGCATTATTATGAAAGAGGTAGAGTTGGAAGTTGCTGAAAAAACATTTCAAGCAGAAAGTCCACAAATCATTCAATTAAAAAATGAATTAGAAAGTTTACGAGGAAAATTTAATGATTTTTATAAAAGTTCAACGGGAAAACAGTTATTACCAAATTTTACAACAATCCCTGAAGTCGGTTTAAAAATTGAAATTTTGAAGAGAAAAATAGAATATTATACCATATTATTTAAATATATGGGGCCTCAATATGAGGAAGCAAAAATTGAAGAAGCAAAAGATATTCCTACTTTTCAGATTTTGGATAAAGCTGTCAGGCCGGAATTGAAGTATAAGCCAAAAAAATCAAAAATTGTAATACTTGGTTTTATCATTTCATTAATATTTAGTTTATACTATGTTTATTTTGATGAGCGATGGTGGAAGGGATCTAAAAAATAAAAAATTGCTGATAGAAGAAAATGGCAGAAAAAACTTTTACAAAAGATTTAACAGGAACATATATTTCGCAATTTGCTACTGCTGTTTTTGGTGTATTATCGCTAAAAATTATTGCTAGTATTTTTAGTGAAGAACAATTTGGTGCATTTTTAATTACAAAGCGAATTGGACAAATTGGGTTTTCTATGTTAACAATGAATTTAGGTATGAGTTTAGCAAAATTTATACCACAAAAAAAATCCGAAAATAATAATTGGTTATTATTGACTTTTACATTATTCTTGCTATTATTTATTATTGTATTTTCATTATCATTCTTTTTTAAAACGAATTTAAGTAAATTGTTCTTTGGTAATTCGCAATATGGTTTTTTATTAATATCTGCCATACTTTATCTATTTGCTTATGGCATTCAAAACATCAGTTTTAATTACTGGAGAGGAAATAGTAAGTTTAAAATAATGAATTTGATAAATCCAGCTTTTCATCTATTATCAATAATTGTTATGTTATTCTTCATTTTTTTTAATATTCCAACAAATAAAATATTTTCTTATTATTTTGTTATTTATTCAGTGGTGATCATTGCTTTCAATATTTTTATGTTGATAATAAACAATGGAATTAAATTTAATATAAAAAAAACCTACTATTTTTTAAATAATAATAAAACAGAAGTAAAAAATTATTTATATTATGGAATATCAAGATTACCAAGCGGGTTCTTTTATTCGGCGATTTTCTTTTTACCAATTTTTTTAGCTCAAAATTACTATTCTTTAACAGTTGCTGCTCATATTGGAATTATTATTTCTGTAGCTAATCTGTTTATGTTGTTTGGAACACCTTTTAATATACTTTTTCTTCCAAAATTTTCTAATTATAAATATTTTACTAATGGTGAGTACATTAAAAATAAAAGTCAAGATGTTTTAGATTTTGTTTTTTCAATTCCGTTTTTATTAAGTGCTTTTTTATTTTTATTCTCTAACGAAATAATTTTCTTGTGGTTTGGAGAAAAATACATTAGTGTTGGTCATTATTTAATGTATTTTAGTCCAGCAATTGGTTTTTTTATATCATTTGTAATAATAAGAAGTATTTTAGATGGATTAGAAAATTTCCCATATTCAAATATTATTACAATTGTTAGTTTGTTAACAATGGGTTTCGTGATATTATTATTAATATTTTTAAATTCTTTTGGAATGCTTGGGTTAACAATTGCATTTGGTTCTGGTTTGGCAATGCTTGGAGTTAGTTCTATTTATTTTCTAAAAATTAAAACGGGTGTTGTTTTATTTAATAAAAGGAATATTATGGCCATGTCTTGGTTAATTTTTGTTTATATATGTTTTATAATAATTAATATAACTATTAGAGAATATTCCTTTTTTATGTTATTATCAATTAAATTTTTATCTTCAATTCCGATTTTCATTATGACATTTTTTATTTACAGAAAATTAAATTATTTTTGGTTAAATAATATTACAGCAAAATTAGAAAGATTGGTAATAAAGAATGATTGATTCAAAAAGTAAATATATTGATTTGGATAAAATATTCATTTTTATTTTACCGATTATATTTGTTGCATTAATTTTTATATTAGATGGTGAAAGTTTTTATTTATCAACTGCTTTGATTATAACAATTCTTATTTATGAGTTGTTTACTTTTAGAGAACGGACAATTTATGGATTAAATGGATTTCGAATTTTATCAATTCCATCGCTAATGTTTATTTCATTTACGGCATTAATTGCGATACCTGGAATTTATATTACTGTAATTAAAACAAATCCGATGAGATTCACATTTTTTTATGCAATTTTATCATTTTATTTTATTTTTCCATTAGGATTAAAATTTGCTAATATTTTATTTCCCATAGATATTTCAAAAATTCCACAACTATATAAACCCGGATTAGTTAAATCATCAAGTGATAAATATTATTATGAATTGTTGATTATTTTATTGTCGATTTCAATATTAATTCTTTTTGATTATCTCTTTAGAGTTGATAAAATTCCACTATTTGAGTTATTAAGAAATCCAAGGAATGCTTATAAAGATTTATTTATGTTAAGAGAAGAATCAATGAAATTATTAGATGTTACATTTATAGAAAAGTATCTTTTTTCTTGGCTTAACAAAATATTTTTACCATTAGGAATACTTGGAAGTTTATTTCTTACTATTTTATATAAAAAGAGAAAATATATTAAATTGTTTATGGTTTATTTATTTGTTGGACTTTTTAATAATTCGTTAACGATTGCAAAAGCTCCGACAGCTGCTATTATTTTATCAATTTCGTTGTTTTATTTTTTAATGAAACAGAAAGTAACCTTTAAATTCATTATTTCTTCAATTATTATGGTTTTTGCATTTCCTTTTACAATTATTTATTTTTCATCTATTCCAGAAATAAGGCAATTTGATAATTTGTTAATTAATGGAATATTGAATCGTATTTTTGTAATACCATCAGAAGTGTTGTATCAATATTTTAGAATTTTTCCAAATATGCATAGCTTCTTGCAAGGGCGAGGTACAAATCTTTTTGCATGGTTTTATCCAGAAGGAAATTTTCATGTTACAAATTATGTCGCCAAAATATGGTGGGATGCACCACAAACAACTGGTTCAGCTAATGCCATTTATTTAGGTAATTTTTGGGCTGATTTTGGTTGGATGGGTATTGTCATTGTTACATTTTTGATTGGATTGTTTGTACATTTTTTTAATTATTTAATAATAGATTTATCTAAATATAA
>JAUVLI010000043.1 GCA_030600775.1 Fidelibacterota bacterium
ATGTATTGGCTGGAAGGCGAAAAAATATTCTTTTAGAGATAGCTATTCACGACTTTATAATGAAGTCGATAATTAGTATTAAGCAGATGGATCTTAATGAGATAAGCAAATAATGGAAGCAGTTAGGATCAGTAAACTTGCGGAAGTAGTGATGATGTCACGACGAACGGTATATAATAGATATCGTTCGCTTGGATACATCGCCTATGTGCGTGGAAGTGGCAGAGGTGGAAGGCAGGCAGTGGTTCCGATCGAGTTTCTCGATGCAAAGCGATTTGCAAACATTATAGAGTTCTTCAACGAATATGAGATTATTTCAAATAACAATTCTGTTAATTACCTTACTCATAAATTCCCAAATTGTGTGACAATAAGCAAGGAAAAAATTAACAAAGGTGCCTACATCTGGAGATTCCAAATAATTGTTAGCAGAGCTCACTTTTTTACCTGTTTTCACTTCAAGTGCAACTTTTGCATCCCCAGCAATTTTCCCACCTTCCATTGCATCACCCTGTAGATTTTTAAGACCCTTTGTATCTTTTGTTTGTGTAATTTCTGTTGTTGCTCGTTCTCCAAGCATAGAAAAAATAAGCTCTAAATCTGTCATGTGATCTCGCAAATTTTCTCTTTTTAATTTTTTCAAATTTTTATATTCACTCGGTGTCATTCCGAAAGTTGCTTTGCTGATTTCTGCTGTTAAAATCGCATATTCTTTTTGTTTTCTTGCACCACGATTTTTCCACTCGTCAGTTAGTTCTTCACGAATTGCAATTCCACGCATTCTTTTTTCTACCCAATCATCAGAATATCCTTTTGCCTTAAATAAAGCTCTTGTTCTTTTAGTAGCAAGTTCAGGATCTTCGATTTCTTGAACTCTTTCGTATCCAACTTTTGCTAACCAGCGTTTGAATGGTTCTGCTTTTGGTGATGGGATTGATTGAATAATTCTAAAAATCCCTTCTGTATTTGCGCATAGCATTTTTTGCTTTCCGCCTGTGGTTGCAATTTCAAGGGTATGTACAATTTGTACCCATCCTTTTTTTAGTTCAGCGTCACGAGATTTCATTCGTTGAATATATTGTTTTGGGTCTTTAGAATCAATTAGTCCTAGCACAACATCTTCAATTACAAACCACCACTCATTATTATGAATCGTCTTTCTAATTTCTTTTTTCTGGAATACTGCTAATTTGGTTGTGTTCATTTTTTTACTCATCTAATATTACAAATTTATTATCAAATACTAAACATAAAAATTTATTCAATTCCATTAATTATTTATCGATCTCTTTTCTTTGGTATTTTGAATTCACGAGAATTTCTGTAGTACCATCTCTTTTCTACAGAGTTCGTTGTCATAATTATTTTCTTCATTCGAGTTGTTTGTGTAATTTGTTGCTAATTAATCTTATCCAATTTTACAGTAAAATGTCTCATAATGTCTGCTTCCCAAATAATCTTTAATCCCTTTTTCATTTCATTTCTTCTGTCAAAAACATTTTTGAGAGCAACTGCAACATACTTCATTTGATTATTATTATAGACACGACGAGGAACTGCAAGTCGCATTAATTCTAATTTTGGATATCTGTTTTCTCTTGTGATGGGATTTCTGTCTGCAAGCAAAGTTCCAATTTCCACGCCTCTTACTCCGGCTTCTTTATATAATTCAACGGCGAGTAATTGTGCTGGGAATTCGCTTTGTGGAATATGCGGATAGAATCTTTTCGCATCAACAAATATTGCATGACCACCGATTGGTGTTTGAATTGGAATACCATAACTTTGTGAAGTTTCTCCAAGGTATTCTATCTGTTTAACTCTGCTTTGTAAATATCCATATTCAGTTGCTTCATCCAATCCCTGTGCTAATGCTGCCATATCTCTTCCAGCCATTCCGCCATAGGTAACGAAACCTTCGTAAATAATATCAAAATTGGCAACCTTTTCATAAAGCGGTCTATCTCTAAATGCAACAAATCCACCCATATTTACAATAGCATCTTTTTTACTACTCATTGTGCATCCATCAACATAAGTAAACATTTCTTTGACTATTTCTTTAATTGTTTTATCTTTATAATTGTCTTCTCGTTCTTTTATAAAATATGCATTTTCAGCGAATCTTGCAGCATCATAGAACAAAGTAATTCCATATTTTTTAGATAGCTTAGAAACATCTTTTATATTTTGCATTGATACCGGCTGACCACCTGACGAATTACAAGTAATAGTTATAATTGTAATCGGTATTTTTTCTTTTGGATATTTTTTATAGACATTTTCTAATTTGTTCAGATCAAGATTGCCTTTGAAAGGATGTGTCGATTCCGTATCGAACGCCTCATCAATCGTACAATCAACTGCATTTGCTTTTCTCATTTCTATGTGTCCTTTTGTTGTATCAAAATGAGAATTCCCCGGTACAATATCTCCCTCTTTTAATAATGCTGAAAACAAAATATTCTCCGCTGCCCTTCCTTGATGTGTAGGTAAAAAACTATGAAAACCAAGCAAATCTCTAATAGTTTGTCGTAATTTTAAGAATGAAGTTGAACCGGCGTAACTTTCGTCTCCTTTCATCATTTCTGCCCATTGATTATCGCTCATGGCACCTGTTCCGGAATCGGTTAATAAGTCAATTATTACTTGATCACTGCGTAAATTGAACATGTTATAATATGCTTCTTTTATCCATTTTTCTCTATCGGTCTTTGTGCTTGTTGTAATATTTTCTACCATTTTTGTTTTATATGGTTTTATGTAAGGTAATTTCATTTTGACACCCCATTATTTTTATTGTAAAACATTAATTAAATTTAACATTTATTTGTGTTAATTCAAATATATTTTTTGTGTTAATAATGTAATAGAAAAACTAATTGAAGTTAAGACGAATTCATAATTCTTCAGACAAAAAAAGTAATTGTAAATGCATTCAGAAATGATTAACTTAATAAAATGGAGGGAAAAATGAGACAAAAGAAACAATTTATTATTATTAGCATCTCTATAATCTCGATTCTGTTTTTGATTTTATTCATTCATTATATTTCAATTAGAATGTCGATATCAAAAATTAAGGAAGAGGGAAAGATTATAGTGCTAATGCGAAATGCTCCGACAATTTATTATCAAGGAGCCGAAGGCCCCGCTGGTTTTGAATATGAATTAATGTCTGATTTTGCTGAATTTTTAGATGTAAAATTGGAAATTAAATTATACGATGGTATGTCTGAATTGTTATCGGCAATAGATGACAAAAAGGGAGATATTGCATCCGGATCTATTACAAAGACGAAAGTGCGAAATGATACACTTTTATTTGGTTCTGAATATTACAATGTAAGCGAAGTAGTTGTTTATAAACGTGGGCAAAAAAAACCAAAGGGAATTAACGATCTTAAAAATTATTCTTTTATGATCAGTAGCAATACGAGTTACATTGGCACACTTCAAGGACTTAAAGAGGATCATCCTAAATTAAAGTGGAAAGTTGCCGAAGAATTATCAACAGAACAATTGTTGTATAAAGTATATAAAAAGAAATTAGATTGTACTGTAGCGGATAAAAATATTTTTGATATTAATCGTCGCTATTATCCCGGTATCAGAATTGCCTTTTCAATTAAAGAAGATCAATCTCTGTCTTGGGTGATTAATGAAGATAAAAGATATATTAAAAAAGTTTTGAAATATTGGTTAAGAAAATACAAAAGGTCAGGTGATTATGATGCATTAGTTGGCAAATATTATGATTATTCAAAAATATTTGATTATGTAGATATTCGTGCTTTTCATCGCAAAATTAAAAATACATTACCAAAATATAAAACTATTTTTATGAAAGTAGCAAAAAAATATGATTTCCCGTGGCAATTATTAGCCGCTCAATCTTATCAAGAATCTCATTGGCGTCCAAATGCAAAAAGTCCAACCGGTGTAAGAGGAATGATGATGCTGACAAGAAATACGGCAAAGTCCTTGGGAGTATCTAATCGTTTAAATCCATATCAAAGCATAAATGGTGGAGCAAAATATCTCTCTAAATTATTAAAACAAGTTCCTGAAAATGTCTATGAAGAAGATAAAATACTTTTTGCATTAGCAGGATATAATGTTGGAATGGCTCATATTAAAGATGCAATAAAACTGGCTGAAGAATTAAGTATTGACAAGAATAGATGGAATGAATTTAAAACTGTTTTGCCACTTTTAACACAAGAAAAATATTATAAAAAATTGAAGTATGGTTATGCCAGAGGAACAGAACCTATTATTTATGTTGAACGCATATTAAATTATAAAAATATTTTAGAGAATAAAAGATAAAGGATTAAAGTTTATATGTGTGAAGAAAAATCAAAAATAGGTAAACTTAAAGAGAATAAATTAGCGGAAGTATATTTTATTTCTCTACAAGAAAATGAATCCGCTAAATCAATTGCAAAAAAAACAGAATTATTATTTGATAAAACAAAATTATTTTCTTTCATCAGCGCAAAAAAAATAGTAGGTATAAAACAGCATTTTGGCGAAAAAGGCAATAAAGGATATATAAAGCCGGAGATAACAAAGAAATTTATTGATTTAGTAAAACATAAAAAAGGGAAACCATTATTAATTGAGACAAATACGCTCTATAAAGGTGAACGATCAAATTCTTACGATCATATAATTTTAGCTAATAAGCACGGATTTTCTATTGAAAATGTTGGAGCACCAATAGTTATTGTTGATGGTTTGAATGGACAAAATCAAACTGCAATACCAATTCCCGGAATTCATTTTAAAAAAGTGTATATTGCGTCAGATATTCCATTTCTTGATTCTATGATAATATTATCACATACTAAAGGTCATATAGCAACTGGATTAGCTGGAGCATTAAAAAATTTATCAATGGGATTGTCAAGTCGTGCGGGAAAATTAGCACAGCATTCTGATTTTAAACCTAAATTGAATTTGAAAAAATGCATAGGTTGTGGATTGTGTAAAGAACATTGTCCAGCCAAAGTAATTAAAATTGTAAACAATAAAGCGGTTTATGATCTAGACAAATGTATTGGTTGTGGAGAATGTTATACGGTTTGCCAACATGATGTAATTTCATTTGATTGGGATTCGGAAGGAAAATTGATACAAGAAAAAATCGCCGAACATGCCTTGGGTGCAACAATTAATCATAAGAAAAAAATAGTATATGTAAATTATTTTAATCATATAACAAAACAATGTGATTGCTGGGGTGGTAAAAATCCTGTTTTATATAAAGATGTTGGGATATTTGCCGGAAGTGATCCTGTGGCGGTTGATACTGCTTGTATTGATATGGCAAAGGAAAAATTAGGTGTTGATGTTTTTAATGAAATGTGGCCAGACATTGATCCAACTATTCAGATGAAACATGTGGAAAAAATCGGTCTTGGAACGAGGAAATACAAATTGATTGAATTGTGATAAATGTATTACTTCTTAAATTGATTAATTATATTTATTAAATTATAATAGAAATAGAAAAACATATTGAAGAATTCGAAACAAAAAATAATATGGAGTAACAGATGCAGAATTTGAATTGGTTGGATTTTAGTGTAATAATCGCATTTTTCATGGTGATTTTTGGCATTGCTATTCATTATACAAAAAAGGCAGGAAACAACACCGAAGAGTTCTTTTTATCGGGTAGAAATTTACCTTGGTATTTAGCTGGCACAGCAATGGTTGCTATTACTTTTGCTGCTGATACGCCATTAGCTGTAACCGAACTTATAGCTAAAAATGGAATTGGTGGAAATTGGCTGTGGTGGAATATGGCAATTGGAGCAATGTTGACGGTTTTCTTTTTCGCACGTTTATGGCGTCGTGCTGAAGTTATGACAGATGTAGAATTTGTCGAGTTACGCTATTCAGGAAAACCGGCAGCTGTATTACGAGGATTTCGAGCTATTTATTTAGGATTGTTCATGAATGCAATCGTGATGGGTTGGGTGAATAAAGCAATGGAGAAAATATTTTCTGTAACAATTCCCGAAGTAAATGGATTTACTCTTGTGATAATTACAGCCGTGATAGTTGCTATTTATGCATCAGCGTCCGGATTGTTAGGTACCGCCAGAACAGATAGTTTTCAATTTGTCTTTGCTATTGCAGGTTGTATAATTTTAGCAGTTATTGCTGTTAGATTACCTGAAATTGGTGGCATAGTTGGATTAAAACAAAAAATTGCACCTCAGTTATTAGAATTTACACCAAAGATTGGAAATGCATCTTTACACGGAGTAGCCGGTGGAGCATTGGCTTTGACAGTTGGAGCGTTTATTGCACATATCGGATTGCAATGGTGGTCAAGTTGGTATCCGGGAGCCGAACCCGGTGGTGGTGGATATATTGCTCAAAGAATGATGTCAGCAAAAGATGAAAAACATAGTTTGTTTGCAACACTTTGGTTTACGATCGCTCATTATACTATCAGACCTTGGCCGTGGATACTTGTTGCATTAGTTGCGATTGTAATATTTCCAAGATCAGAAAATCCTGAAGTTCTTCAGAAACAAAATCCTGCAATGTATCAAGTTGCAGAAAAGGTTTTTAATAATCAGACATTAGAAAAATCTGATAATGTAGTATCATCTACAGCTGAATTTAAAGAATTCTATGAAAATTATGAGAACACAATTGATCCGGGAAGAATGTATCCCAAAATGATGGTAAGATATTTACCCGCTGGATTATTAGGATTATTGATAGCGGTATTTCTTGCTGCTTACATGTCCACTATCGCATCGCAATTAAATTGGGGGACTTCTTATTTAGTGAATGATTTTTATCGTCGTTTCATTAAAAAAGGGAAAAGTGAAAAACATTATGTTTTAATTTCAAGAATAACTTTGATCTTATTGGTAATATTTTCTCTTGTAATTACTAAATATTTTTTGACAACGATTTCGGGTGCTTGGGAATTTATAATTAACGCAAGTGCTGGAATTGGTGCGGTTTTGATTTTGCGGTGGTTTTGGTGGAGAATAAATGCATGGTCGGAAATTTCCGGAATGATCGCACCGCTAATTATTTATCCAATTGCAAAATATAAATTTGGTATGGAATCGCCAATTACATTGTATCCTATAGTAATTGGTTCAACTTTAGTGTGGCTGATCGTTACTTATCTAACAAAACCGGAAAAGACAGAAGTACTTAGGAAATTTTATAGAAAAATACATCCCGGTGGAATTGGTTGGAAAAAAATTGCAAAAGATATGCCGGAAGTAAAAGGTGATACCGGCTTTGGAAGATTATTTTTGGATTGGGCATGTGGAGTAACACTTGTCTATTCGTCTTTATTTGGAATTGGGAAATTGATCTTTGCTGAATTTGTTCCGGCAATTATCTATTTGTCAATAGCTGTAATATCTGCATTAATAATTTATTTTGATTTAAAAAATAGAGGATTTGAAGAATTAGTTAAATAAAAAAGTTAAGGAATATAAATTATTTCTAAACAATTCATTGCGATAAATATTTTCATTTCATGATTGACTTTTTTAAATTCTATTTGTATTATTACAAGCTATTTCAAATACGGTGGTTGTAGCTCAGTTGGCAGAGCGCTTGGTTGTGGTCCAAGTGGTCGTGGGTTCAAGTCCCATCATCCACCCTATCGGGGCGTGGCGCAGTCCGGCTAGCGCACCTGCTTTGGGAGCAGGGAGTCGAAAGTTCAAATCTTTTCGCCCCGACAAATTTTTTTTAATTGAAAAGTGGAAATATTTGTTATTTTTATTTTTCAATATTTATTTTGATGCCCCGGTAGCTCAATTGGATAGAGCAACGGTCTTCTAAACCGTAGGTCACAGATTCGAATTCTGTCCGGGGTACTACCTTTTAATCAACTTCAGAACATGGTCAAATTAAAATTCTTGCTAAAGAGTATTTTTAATTTTTGATTAGTAAATTCACGAAGTGTTTACTTGCCGTGGCGGGGATTAAATTCAATAATTTTGTTGAACCCCGTTGGAGTTCAGCATTTGGTTATGTTGTCTTTTCTACGGGCTAACGCCCGCAGTTATTTAAGTTAAATCCTTTCAGGATTTTTATACTTAATAACATTTTATAGAAATAAAATCTACGGAGTAGATTAATATAAATAACTACCGATGCAATCGGTAGACGATTTTATTACTTACTCGATCTTATCCAACGAAACAATTCAGGAAAAGTTGGCCTTTTACCGTACATCAATATAGCTGTCTTGAAAATTCTACTGGCAATAAATGTTATTCCAATGATCCATAAAATAAGATAAAATGCCATTCCAAGAGAATAATACCACGGAGCTGATAACATTCCAATATGAATGATCATAAAAAATGGTGTTATCGGAGGAATTAATGTAAGTATTTTTGTTATTATTGATTCTGGGTTTGTCATTATAAAAGAGATGAAATACATTGGAATAATGGCGAATAAAGAGAAAAATCCTATTGTTTGTTGAGCATCTCTTTCATTATTAAAAAGTGATCCCAAACTCACATAAATTGTACTATACATAAAATAACCAAGTATAAAAAATAATAAGTACCAAAGTATTTTAAATGAAAACAGTTGCGAAATATTTAATTCTATTGGGAGATAACTGCTTCCGAAAATTCCTAAAATAATAATTATTATCAGATAAAATGAAATTTGAATTATCCCAAGTAAACCGATGCCGAGTATTTTACCTGCCATCAATTCTTTTGTATTTACCGAAGAGAGTAATATTTCGATTATACGATTACTGCGTTCTTCTATTACACTTGTTACCAAAAGTTGTGAACTTGTTAAAATTCCCAAAAGTAAAACGAACATAAAAATTCCAGGAATTACATATTTTACGAACATGTCCATCTCTTCCATTTCACCCTGTTCTGAAATTTCATAAAGCTGAGTATCCAAATTTTTTCTTACATATTCTAAATCATCTTTATTCAATTGTAAATTTTCTATTCTTTGATTTTTTACAACATTGAAAATAATTTGTTCAACTTTTGACACTTGTTCTATACCAATATTATTTCTATGGTAAAATTTTACATTTCCGCTATCAATCAGTTGCGTTTCCAAGACAACTACAATATCTGCAATATTTGACTTGATCAATTCTTTAATAAAACTATTCTCATTGTTTTCAACACCTGTATAATGTTGTAAAATAAATTGATCTTTTCCTTTTCCTTCCGAATCATTCGATACTTGTTTTTCAATTTCACCAAATAAATTATTTCCCTTATCAATTATTCCAATATTCATCACAGGTTGTTCTGAATTAATTGCCAAATATTGTGGAACTCCAGCGATAATAATAACGATAAATGGTATTATTAATGTAATGATAAATGCCTTCGAACGAATATATCTGAATAATTCCCACTTTGCGATTTTTATTATATTATTCATCTTTTTCACCTTCAACTAACTTTAAAAATATCTGTTCTAATTTTGGTTTGAAATAGGAAAATCCTTTTATATCATATTCGTTTGTCAGCTTTTTTATCATCTCATTAATTTTTGTAGAATCCGATAATTTTCCTCTGATCGTGTTTGTTAATGTTTTCTGGTCAAGAAGAATATTTTTTGGTAATACTTTTACATTTTCTTGAAATTCTACTTCTACAATATTTTCACCATATTCATTTTTTATTTCGTTCAAGTTTCCTTCTTTGATCACCTTGCCTTTATTAATTAGACAGATTGAATCGCAGATATTTTCTACTTGTTCCATCTGATGAGTGCTAAAAATTATAGTTGTGTTTTTACTTTTATATTCATTTAATATTTTTTTTAACAATTTTTGATTTACAGGATCTAACCCTGAAAATGGTTCATCAAGTATCATCAACTTTGGATCGGAAATCACTGTAATAATAAATTGTACTTTCTGTTGATTTCCTCTCGAAAGTTCAGATATTTTACTATTTTCATTTTTAGTTAGATCAAAACGCTCTAACCATTGATCTGCTTTTTCGGAAGCATTGCCATGAGACATTCCTTGCAAAGTCGCAAAGTAAATGATCGTTTCTCTTACTTTTGCTTTTTGATAAAGTCCTCGCTCTTCCGGTAAATATCCGATATTTAATTTGCTTCCTTCCAAACTCGATCTGTTACCAATAAGTATCTCACCCGAATCCGGTTGTATAATATTCATTATCATTCTAATTGTTGTTGTTTTTCCAGCACCGTTAGGACCAAGTAATCCGTAAATTGAGCCTTTAGAAACTTCAAATGAAATATTATCCACAGCTTTAATATTTGAGAATTCCTTTACAATATTTTTTATTTTTAACATTTTATCCTCTTATTGTATTTAATAATACTGACTAAAAATACTAAATAATTTTTAAAATAAAACATAAAAAAATACCCAAAATTATTATCTTGGGTATCTCTTTAATATGTGTTTAAACATTATTTAAAAATTCTTTCACAGAGTGCTATTAATAATTTTATTCTTACTTAAAACAAAGACCAACTAACTGTTAATCCAGCCATCACGATTGAAACCATGCTCATTAATTTAATTAAAATATTCAAACTTGGTCCTGAAGTATCTTTGAACGGATCGCCGATAGTATCACCGATAACTGCTGCTTTATGTGCATCAGAACCCTTTCCACCGTGAGCACCACTTTCAATATATTTTTTTGCATTATCCCAAGATCCACCGGTATTTGCCATAAAGATCGCTAATACAAATCCTGTGACTAAACCGCCGACCAAAAGCCCCATTACACCAGCTACACCAAAAACAAGTCCAATAAATACTGGCATTGCAATTGCTAATAATGAAGGAAACATCATTGCTCTCTGTGAACCTTTTGTTGAAATTTCTACACATTTTGCATATTCCGGTTCGCCTTCACCAGTCATAATTCCCTTTATTTCACGGAATTGACGACGGACTTCATCAACCATTTTTGAAGCAGCTTTTCCAACTGCATTCATTGTTAACCCGCAAAATACAAAAGCCATCATTGAGCCGATCAGCATTCCCATTAGAACTTTTGGATTCATTAAGGTTACATTATAATATTCCATAAAATTTGAAAAAGAGGCTGTTGCAGTTTGAACTGTTTCTGTTCCTATTTGCAATGTCTCCTGTCCAATTCTTATTAATCCAATTTTTATCTCTTCAATATAAGAAGCTAGAAGAGCAAGAGCTGTTAAAGCGGCCGAACCAATTGCAAATCCCTTTCCTGTTGCGGCAGTTGTATTTCCTAATGAATCAAGTGCATCAGTTCTGTTACGAACTTCTTCGCCCAATCCACTCATTTGTGCATTTCCGCCGGCATTGTCGGCAATCGGTCCGTAAGCATCTGTAGCTAAAGTAATTCCCAAAGTTGAAAGCATTCCAACTGCTGCAATTCCGATTCCATATAGTCCCATGTGAACATTTGATAAATCCCATCCTGCTGCAAACATGTAAGCCAAAATAGTTCCAACAACAACTGCTGTAACCGGAATAGCTGTAGAGATCATTCCAGTGCCAATTCCGGAAATTATTAATGTTGCCGGTCCGGATTTTGCATTTTCTGCTATGTTTTTTGTAGGAGAATATGATGCAGAAGTGTAATATTCCGTAACTTTACCTATCGTTATTCCAACGAATAAACCGGCAATAATAGATAGCCAGATTCCAATATAATTTGGCAGATCAAGTAGATATAAAATTCCAAATGAACTTATTATAATGAGAATCGAACTCCAATTTACACCATTCCCGAGTGATTTTAAAAGATCTTTTTGAGTAGCATCTTCTTTTGTTTTGACTAAGTAAATACCGATTATTGAAAGAATAACTCCAACTGCTGCGATTAACATTGGAGCGAGAACGCCTTTGAGCTGAATATCTAATCCTTGATGTAAAAATGCTGCCGCTCCAAGTGCTGCCGTTGCTAAAATTGAACCTGTATATGATTCATAAAGATCTGCTCCCATTCCGGCAACATCACCAACATTATCGCCAACATTATCTGCAATAGTTGCGGGATTTCTTGGATCATCTTCTGGAATTCCTGCTTCGATTTTTCCAACAAGATCTGCACCAACATCGGCAGCTTTTGTGAAAATTCCGCCACCAACACGAGCGAATAAAGCTTGCGTAGAAGCTCCCATTCCAAATGTCAACATTGTTGTGGTTATTATTACTAACTTATGAGCCGGGTCAGGACTTTTTACAAAAATATTTAAGACAATAAACCAGATAGATACATCTAATATTGCTAAACCAACTACGACCAATCCCATAACTGCACCGCTACGAAAAGCAACTCTCAATCCCTTATTAAGTGAATCTCTTGCAGCGTTTGCTGTTCTTGCAGAAGCATAAGTAGCCGTTTTCATTCCTAACCAGCCAGCGAAACCTGAAAAGAATCCACCGGTTAAAAAAGCAAATGGGACCCAACGATTTTGAACATTGAAGACCCAAGCCATTAATAAAAATATTCCTGTTAAAACCATAAATACATAAAAAACTATTTTGTATTGCTGATGAATATATGCATTTGCACCTTTACGAACATGCTCTGCAATTTGTTTCATTCTATCTGTTCCTTCACTTTCTTTCATCATCTGACGAAAAAAGTTCCAAGCAAATAATAGTGCAATGATCGAAGTGATTGGTACTATCCAGAATAAATTATTTTCAATTCCTAACATTTTTTCTCCCCTTTTTTTCTTAGTGCTATATTAATGAATTTTTACTTCTAATTCAATGATAAATTGTAAAAATTTGGTTTATTTGGATAAAAAAAATTTCTAATTCCATTTTTCTTAGTTTCTTTTTGCATTAACACGCCTGCCCTGTAGCGAAGCGTATCAGGAGTTAATGCACTCCATAATTCATAATTTATAATTGACTCAGCCTGTTTCTTTTTAACTTCAAAGATCAACAATCGTTGATCGATATTCGATATTCATTTATTTTATAATCATCTCATTTCTTAGGAGTTTTGTTTGTGTTCTTTGTGCCTTTTTGGTGTGCCTTGTGTGGTCAATCCTCCAAAACCATAATGATCGGTAAATGATCCGAATAACCATCATTGATCCTATTAATTTTATAAAACCTAAATGGAAATCCAGAAAAATATTTAGTTCTTCCTTCTATGAGATTATCTGCTTTATAAATATCTGCAGAGTTGTTTTTGTAATTAATATTTTCATTATCATATAAATTCTTATTTAATAAAAAATGATCCAATAATGACCATTCGCCATGATAATAATAAGATCCTTCATTTTCATTTATCAAATTTGCTAATGGATCAATTAAAAAACTTTTATTACTAAAAACTTTTTCTGCATTAAGAATTTCTTGAAATGATTTATCAGTAAATGTATCATTAAAATCACCCATAACAATAATGTCTCTATCTGACGAACTTTTTTGAATATTATTGACGATACTTTTTAATGTTTCAGCTGCCCTGATCCTATTTGATTCGGATCCCTCTTGTCCGCCATATCTTGAAGGCCAATGATTTACTAAAACGGTAAAAATATTTTTTGAATTTGTTTCCAAATTTACTTCTAAAATATCTCGCGTTGGTCGGGAAGAATGTAAATTTACTTTGTGACTTATAGGATCAATTAAATTGAATTTATCGGAACGATACATCAATGCAACATCAATTCCTCTCACATCATCACCTTCGATCAAAATGATCTTCCAATAGTTCTGATACTTCAATAATTCTGATAATGAATTTAAAGTACCAATGTTCTCCACTTCTGCTAAACCGATCAAATCCGGTGAAATATCGTTAATGATTTCTGCCAAATTTTCAAGTTTCAATTGATAAGCACGAGCTGTATATCTGAAATATGAATTTGGAGTAAACTCATCATCTTCTTTATTTGGATCGTCAATAGTATCAAAAAGATTTTCAACATTCCAAAACATTAATTTGTATTCTTCTGCAAAGAGTGAAACAAAAAGCAGCAAAATAACAATAATTGATTTTTTTAATATTGTTAGTGAGTGACTGTTTGGTTTCATTGTTAGAATTTTAATAATATTATTCATTTTTTCAATTTGAAAAAAAATGTATGGTATGTTGAATATAAGCACAATTCAATTATGCACACAGCTTACGCACAATCTAAATATAAAAATATAATTAACCATTAAGTTCACCTATATGTCTTTTTCTTTAAATTGTTCCTATATTTGAACTTGTACCAAGAACAGAATTTAATTTAAATGGAGGTATTGGAATTAGATATTTCTTTAAATAAGATACTATTAATGTCGTCTAACTTC
>JAUVLI010000094.1 GCA_030600775.1 Fidelibacterota bacterium
AAATTGCTTTGGAGCACAAAAAATATAGCCATTATCACCAGAACCTTCCTTGCCAGTTTTCATGTAATTTGTAAATGTTAAATTTTCTATCTTCGGCTCCATTCTGATGACTTCTGCTTCACCATAAACCCTCTCGTTTGGTTTGAAATACAGGTAGTATAAATTATCGTTTATACATAAAGAATTCGTTCCAGTTCCATAATAATTACCAATATCCGTCCAAACCCAATAGTCAGGAATAGATTGTTCTTCAAAAAGTAAATTATCAGAAATCACACCACCGTTTATCTTTTTTATCCCAACTTTTTTTATAGCTTCTACCCAAACATTCATCAAACTATCTAAAGGCAATGAACCTTTAACTTTATTCGATCCCAAAGTTGGATCACCAGAACCAACTATATAAATATTTCCATTTAAAACACCATCATTTGATATTTTCCCGTCATAATATATTTTTGTTTTGTATTTAAAATCTTCACCTAAATAATATAATGCCATTGCTGTTGGAATAATTTTTTGACAAGATGCCGGAGCAAGTGAAAATTCTGAATTATAATTAACAATCACTTTTCCGGTTTTCGCATACTCAGCATAAACACTCCACTGACTATGATTTAAAATGTCGGAATTTGCCAACTCTTCAACTCTGTTTTGAGTATCATTTGCAATACAGAATGCAACTAAAGATATACTTACAATTATTATTTCGGTTATTTTTTTTATCATCTATTTTTCCTTTGTGGTTTTCATTGCTTGCTTTTTAGTTTATATTTATTATTCACCTGAAGCAACCATCACCAATTTCTCAACTGCAGAGACAATTCTTATCTCCAATTCAGCTATAGGTTTTTTAAAATCTGTTAATATTTTCAACAATTCCTGTTCCTTCTTTTGGGAAAATTTCTTATTGGATTCCAAATGGTCTATCGTTTCCAAACCAATTTTAGCAACTTTTGAAATGTTTTCTGATAATGGCTTAATTTCTTTTAAAACAGGAGAATTCGCAATTATTAATTCTAATTTTTTGTGATTATTACTTAATTTATTCAGTTCATTTATTAGGTATTGCTTAGGATTATTTGTGAAATATAGTGATGACTTTTCTGTCGTTTCAGAAGAATATTTTTTAATATATTCATTGGTTGCTTTTCTAATTTTTCTTGCAATCGGAGCATCGGAATATGAAATATCAACAACACGAGTCAATGGCGATTGTTGTAAATACCGCTTCTTTTCACCTCTTCTATGACGAGTATAATTTTCTATCGGTTCAACAACATTTACTAAATTTCTCAACGAATTTACATCTTCATTATTTGTCAATCTTCGCATTCCCATTTCCCTATTTTTAATGTGAGTGAGACCTAATTCTTCTAAATGGAAACTTACGGTTTCAAGACGACGATACATGTCATCAACATTTTTCACATATTTTGGTGACCAAAATCTTTCTGCAATTGCTGCTGTCCTTGGCCAAATTCGAGAATCAACATTTTCAGCTTTAGTAAATTCAGCCCAACTTGTAACTTCACCACCGAGAATATTCTTTTCAACATCCGGACTAAGATTTGCATCTTTAATTATTGGATCATTCAAATAATGTCTCTCTGTATCCCAAAATAGATCAATATAATATCCATTAGATAAAATTGTATTATAACTTTTCTTCGCTGCTTCAATCATAGCTTCCTTTCCACGCCAAGATTGAATTATAATATTATTAGGCATATTCGGTTGTAAAATTTCATCCCAACCAACCATTTTTTTATTATATTTTGTTAATATTTTTAAAATTCGTTGATTGAATTTTGTCTGTAATTCGTGTTTGTCTTTTATTTCATTTTCTTTCATATATTTCTGAATATCTTTATTTTTTTTCCAGTGAATTCCGTTATTTTCATCACCACCTATATGGAAATATTCATCTGGAAAAAGCTCCGACATTTCGCCAATAAATTTGTCTAAAAATTGATAAGTATATTCATTAGCAGGATTCATCGCAGGATCTTGAACTCCCCAAGTTCGCTCTACAGAATAAACCGTATCTAAACTTGACAATTTTGGATATCCCAAAAACCAAGAAGTAGAATGACTCGGCATATCGAATTCCGGATAAACTCTTATTCCTCGCACTCTTGCATATTCAATAATTTCTTTCATCTGATTTTGAGTAAAATATAATCCATCAGATCCTTTTTCATGTAATTTTGGAAATACTTTTGACTCAATTCTAAATCCTTGATCCTCACTCAAATGTAAATGCAAAACATTCATTTTCATCGCCAACATCGCATCAATGTTTCGCTTAATAACATTTATCGGATAAAAATGACGACAAACATCAATCATTAATCCACGCCATGGAAATCTCGGTTCATCTTCTATCTTACAATTTGTGAAATAGTAACCATTTTCATCGGCTTTCAATAATTGTAAAAGTGTTTCAAGTCCGTAAATTATTCCATTTCCATTATTTGCAAAAAGTCCAATTCCATCTTCACTAACCTCAAGTGAATAGGATTCATCTACATTTAATTTCACTTTTCCAATTCCACCGCTAATAATTTTTAATTCGGCAGAATCACATTTACTTTTTGTAGTAATAAAATCCTGATCCAAGAACAAGCCTGTTCTTCCTGATAATCTTCTCAGAAATCTTGTCGCATTATTCGTTGTCATTTTACCAATTTGCCCTTCAACAGACAACTTAAAATTTTCATTAATATAATGTCTCCCTTTTGATAAATGCATATCTTTTGGAATAGGCATTAAATTAATTTTTTCGTCATTTTTAATTTTCGTAACATCTGCATCAGATCTTATTTCATTTTGCTTACAATTAAAAAGCATTAAAACCATAATGATCATGATTATTCCTTTAATTTTCATTTTAGTTCCTTAATAATATTTTAATTTAGGTAATTTTTACACACTCAAAAAATATTTTTCACTAAAAGAATTTACAATTATTTTTTGATTAATAAAATAAAATTTATTAAAGAAAATAATTACGAAATAATTTGCTTTTGTGAGATATTTTTTATATAATATATATGTGTTTGAAAAGATGGGAAAATAATTGTCACAAGACAATCTATTATAAATTTTCAGGTTCCCTCCTGTTAAGAAAAATGCTGATATGTAAAAGTATCAGCATTTTTCTTTGTGTACGAAAAATTCTTTTCTCACATTAATTATTTCTTATCTTATAAATTTTCATTATCTTTAAATATGAAAAATGTTTGGAAATATTTAATTATTACAACAATAATTTTTACATTTTTTACATCTTTGTATGGTAAAGTAAATTACTTAGGAGCAATTAATATCCACTCTCGATATATGTTTCGTGGAAAAAATATTGCAAATAATTCGCCAATAATTAAACCGGAATTTAGCATTATTTCAAATAAACCAAATATTTGGTGTAATACAATGTTCACAAGATCATTATCAAAAACAAATTTTCAAGAATTCAAAATTATGTTCGGATATACAAAAAATATTAATGATTTACACGAATTTGAATTAAGAACAATATATTCTACTTATCCATCAATGGATTATAATTCTACTTTTGATATTTATTTAAAATATTCTTATGAAATGAAAATTCCAATTTCAATTGATGCAAGCTACAACCTTGAAAATAATGGTCTATATTCTTCGGCCAAATCTTCATTCTTTTTTGATCTTTATTTGCCTTGGATAATTGAAACATCTTTAGGATATAATATAAATTCTTATGACCAATTCGACCATTCTTTTTCACAAGGAATATCTGACTTTAATACTACTTTATTAACATATATTGAATTTAAAAAAATCAATGTTGAACCGTCAATTACAATAACATATCCATTCTCAAATAATAACAAAACCGAAATTGTATTCTCTTTATATTGTGATTATATATTCTGATAGCACACCAATATTTGCCAGCATCATCTATTTTTTATAAACTAAGCTTCTCACCGTCCAGGCATTTGGAAAACCATTTTCTTTAGCTATTTTTTCCACTTGACGGCAATCTTTAAAATCTACAAAATCTCCAACTCTTACTTTATAATATGGCGTTTGGAAATCAATATAAATATGTTGATCAAAAATGTCATATGCTTCATCTCTAATTTTTTCTGCCTTGTTAATTCTTTCTGTAGATATTAGTTGAACCCTATAACCATTTATTTTCTCGTTATTCTCAGACTCAATATTTTTAGTAGAATCAAAAACAAAACTGCCTATGGAATCATCATTTGAATTTAATTCTATATAATTAAGTCCCTTTATTTCTTCGCGTACATCTTTCGGATCTATATATTCATTCTGCTTTACTTGCGAAAAAAGTAAATTTACAATAATAACACTTAAAATAATTGCAATTTTTCTCATTATTAATTCCTTTGAATAATTATATTTCGCCAATTTTATTTGATTCTATCCAACCAATTTTATCATCAAAATATGATATCTTATACCAATTTCTATTGAATTTGGACAATATTTTTATTTTAGAACCTTCGTGTAAAATAAAACTTGTTTCTCCACTTTCTTTCGGTTCGGTTTTTACCTCGATCTTATTTACAACTACAATTCCGAATTTATTGTTATTATTATAATTAATGCTATCAAATAAAACAACAGAAATAATTATAAGTAATAAAATTAAAATATATTTCGGTATAAAAAATATTTTTAATATTTTTCTTTGTAATCTTCTTTTATTATTAAAAAACTTTGGTATAATAAAAATTATTATTGTAACCAAAAATATTATTCCTAAATAATTCATCCAATGCTTAATATTAATATTTTGCCTGATCGAATGATAATATTTAAATAAGAAAAATGGTTTTGGTAATATCACTTTATCTTGCAATTTGACATTTGCTAACTTTAAATTAAAATTAACATCATCATTTGATGGATTTAGCTTTTTTGCTTTTTCCCAATATTGTATCGCCTCACCCAATTCATCTAAACGATAATAACAATTCCCAACATCAAATAAGAGCTCAAAACTTACCTTATCCGTATTTTCAAGCTGTTGAAATGTATTTAATGCCTCTTCATAATTTTTCTTGGAATATTCCGAAGCTGCCTTTTTAAATATTGCTTCTCTTTCATAATTATTATCTTTTGCATAAATGTTCATATTTAATAAAAGAATAATTATGAACATTTTTACTAAATATTTTACGAAATTTCTATTTTTAAAAACTTTAATATTCATTTATTTAATTTTCTCTAATTTTTCCATTAAACTTAAGATTCCATTTTTCATTTCTTCCAATTTATCCTTATTTATTAAATTAGGAGCAAATTTTTTCTCTTCCATATCTTTCCAAATAAATTCTATTTTAATTAATAATTCACCGTCTATTTTCTTTTTTTTATAATTTTCTACTATTTCTCGTAAAAAAATCTCACCGCCTTTTAAATTTAATCTATCAGCAATATAATTATTAAAAATAACTGATAATTTTTGAAATGCTTTTATCGTGTCAGATGGTAATTGATCCAATTCTTTTTTAGCAATTGTAAGTGCTTTCTGACGACGAACGATCAAGGGGTTATTTAATATAAAATGCCAATATAAACGATAAATAAAAAATGTTATAATTACAAAAATTCCAATAAAATAAAATGCCCAATTTCTAAAATCCTTCACAGGGGAATAATCTAACGATTTCAATTTCGATTCATTTAAATATAAATATCGTATATCCTTATTTAATAATTCAACTTCATTCCTCGTTAAATTTTTCAATCGTTCTTCAACTAAATGTTCATTTCTCTTTACTTTTAATCTGAGATTTGATTCTTTTAAAGTTGTATATTTTCTTTTTTTCAAATCGTAATAAGTGAATTTTATCGGCGGAATTTTGTAGTCACCTTTTGCATCGGGTATTATTACATATTCCCAGATCTTGTCACCAACAACTTTATTATTTTTCACTCCAATATTCTCTTTCATTTTTGGTTCGAATACCTGAAATTGAGAAGGAAAATGTGGCATAGGAAAAGTAAAATTCTTTAAATTCCCTTCACCTAAAACTCTGATTTTAAGTGTTACAGCTTGATTTGCCTCTATTTCCGAATTGCTTAAATTTACGGATAATTTAAAGTTTCCAACTGCTCCGGTAAATGACTCGGGCTCACCTGTAGGTAATTGTAATACATTAATATTTTTTGCAGGTGCAATACTATTAATAACCTTGTTCCTACTCATATTAAAAAAAGAATCGAAAGGATCAGTATTTTGACGTTGGGTATTCACTTCTACTCTTACATTCTGCGGAGGAATCTCCAATTTCCCAGTCTCAGTAGGTGTTAATATCAAATTGAATAGATCAACCGTTTTATATTTTCTCTCATTTACTATTCTGGTAGTAACTTTTGGATTTTTAATTTGTTTTTGCTCCTCTATCATAAATCCTGGAATTGAAGATATTTTTGTAATATTATAATCAGCTATATTTACTTGTGTATATAAACGATAGGTAATTACAAACGATTCTCCCAAATAAACAGAAGATTTTTCACAAATTGGATCGACAAATAATTGCTCATTAACTTGCTCTGAAATTTTTTGACGAGCATTATTACTATTGCTATTTTTTTTATTTTGATTTATTTGAGTTTGGCTG
Source organism: Fidelibacterota bacterium (assembly GCA_030600775.1). Taxonomy (GTDB): domain Bacteria; phylum Fidelibacterota; class Fidelibacteria; order Fidelibacterales; family Fidelibacteraceae; genus TCS52. The sequence continues at coordinate 6,654 of JAUVLI010000094.1, forward strand.
TTTACAGTTATATTAATATTGTTTGTCTTGTAATTCTCTCCTTTGAATTCCATTTCAAAAGATGGAATCGTTAATTTACCCGTTTTTCTTGCTACAATTTGATATGTCAATTTTTTTGTAGAAGTTGTTTTCCCATTTATCCAACTGAAATTAGAAGATTGAGAAGGTCCACCAATCACTTGAAAATCATCACCAAAATCATAATCATATTTTGGAAAATCACTAAAATCAGTAAATTCTATTGTAAGATTTATTGGAGTTCTTAAATTCGTAACTGTTTTATCAACCGAAACTTCAATTCTACGCTCAGCAAATAACGCCAACGGAATTATTAGTAGTATCAATATATTTCTTACAAATGTATTTCTCATTCTATTCAATCCTACTTCCCGTGAATAATCAATGTTTTTGTAACGCCTTCGTGATCAAACCAACCTGTAACAAACACTTCTTTTCCATCTGTCCATACATCCTGAACCACAATATCTATTTCAAATAATTCTTCATATTCATAAAAATCTATTCCATTATAATGTGCTAACTTCCACGATGAATTTGCTTGAGGCCAAATTAATACAAAAATATTCTCATCACTAGAACCATCAATATTGGCAATAATCTCATATTCACTCATTAAATGTATCCAATCGCCATTTTCATATATACTAAATGAAAATCCAAAACTACCTCCATATAGATTACCTTCAGAACTAACAAATAAGTTACCCAAAAAAGTATGATCACTACTATCTATCATATTCCATTCAGAATTTTCATATTTATATAGATAATTATATGATACTCGATATTCATTATCATCATAATACACTATCGTTCCCATATAAATATCATTACTATCGTTACCGGCTATTGCTTTTATATTGAAAATACTTCCGGGTATTGATGCTTTGCCGGGTAATTCTAAATCTTCGTATAATTTCCATTCGGTGCCATCATAATGAAAAAGTGTGCCTTCGCGTCCACCT
>JAUVLI010000106.1 GCA_030600775.1 Fidelibacterota bacterium
GTGTATCTTTTACAGTTAAAATTACAGAAAAATAGAGAGGAAATCATGACTAATCAAGATAAAGAAAAAACATTAGAAATGGCAATGTCTCAAATTCAAAAACAATATGGGAAAGGTGCAATTATGCGATTAGGTGACAAAGCTATAACAAAAATTGATACAATTTCTACCGGTTCTTTGAGTTTGGATATTGCAATCGGAATAGGTGGAATTCCCAAAGGAAGAATGACAGAAATCTATGGTCCTGAAGCATCAGGAAAAACCAAACTTGCTTTGCATTGCATAGCAGAAGAACAAAAAGCGGGAGGAAATGCTGCTTTTATTGACGCTGAGCATGCTTTGGATATTAGTTATGCTAAAAATTTAGGTGTAAATATCAACGATTTGCTGGTTTCGCAACCCGGTTCTGGAGAAGAAGCGTTGGAAATAACTGAAACATTAGTAAGAAGTAATGCTCTTGATATAATTGTTATTGACTCTGTAGCAGCCTTGACCCCCAAGTCGGAAATCGAAGGAAATATGGGTGATAGTCAAATGGGTGTACAGGCACGGTTGATGAGTCAGGCATTACGGAAATTGACCGGAGCAGTAAGTAAATCAAATATTGCCGTAGTTTTTATTAATCAAATAAGGATGAAAATTGGAGTGGTATTCGGTAATCCTGAAACTACCAGTGGGGGTAGAGCATTAAAATTTTATACAAGTTTGAGATTGGAAATTAGAAGAGTTACATCAATAAAAGATGGAGCAGAAGTATTGGGAAATAGAACTCGTGTAAAAGTGGTAAAAAACAAAGTCGCTCCGCCATTTAAGAAGACAGAATTTGATATTATGTACGGAAAAGGAATTAGTTATACGGGTGATGTTTTGGATCTGGCGGTTACATTGGATATTGTAGATAAATCAGGTTCATGGTTTAGTTACGGAAAGGAACGAATTGGTCAGGGAAGAGAAAACACAAAAACTTTTTTAGATGAAAATAAAGATATTCTAAATGAAGTTGCTAATGAAGTTAAGTCAGCATTGGGATTAAATATTGACAAAAAACAAAAGAAAAATATAGATGACCCCAAAAAAGAAAAATAAATAATCCATTTTTCTCTAATGAATAAAATTACCAAAATTTATTATCACAGAAAAAATTCAAGTATTTGTGATGTCCATTTTTCAGATAACAAAAAAATTACATTAGATAATAGCTATATTGATAAATATTTTCTTGTCGAAGGTAGTGAAATTTCCGATAAGCAATTGGAAAAAATAGTTTCTGAGAATGAATACGATAGAGCGAAAGAAAAGGCGTTTTTTCTACTTACATATCGTGATCATAGTGTATATGAATTGAAGGTTAAGTTGAGAAAACGTGATTTTGATGAAAAAGTGATCGATAAGACAGTTGAATATTTATTAGAAAATAGATATTTAGATGATAAGAAATTTAGTGAAATATATTTGAACGAATTATTAAATACCAAGAGATCAGGTATGATGATAATAAGGAAGAAATTATTTCAGAAAGGATTATCAAGAGAATTGATAAATAATTTACTTAATGATTTAGATGATGAGATCTTTCATAATAATTGTTTATTTTATTTACAAAAGAAGAAAAAATTATTGGAAAAAAACCACGATGAAAATATAAAAAACAAATTATATAATTATTTAAGTAGAAAAGGATTCCGTTATGAAATAATTCTTAATGTATTTGAAAATGAAAATATTTAGAAATTCGTTGACATAACACAAAAATATTATTATAATAGGTACTGAAATAAAAAGAAAAATAAGGAGAAATTGAATGAAAATTAAAGTAGGAATTAACGGATTTGGAAGAATTGGAAGATTAGTATTCCGTGAAATGGCAAAAAGAGAAGAATTTGAAGTTATAGCACTTAATGATTTAACAGATCCAAAGTCATTATCACATTTATTAAAATATGATTCTGTACATGGAAAATATCCAGGTGATGTTTCTTATAATGAAAATAGTATTATTGTAGATGGTAAAGAAATTAAAGTTCTCGCTATAAAAGATCCGGCTGAACTACCTTGGAAAGAACTTGGTGTTGAATATGTCGTTGAGGCAACCGGCTTGTTCAGAAAAAGAGCACAAATAGAGAAACATCTACAAGCAGGAGCTAAAAAGGTTATTTTAACCGTACCGGCAAAAGATGAGATTGATAACACGATTGTTTTAGGTGTAAACGACGAAAATTTAAAAGCAGAAGATAAAATTGTATCAAATGCATCTTGTACAACGAATTGTCTTGCTCCGGTAGCAAAAGTATTGAATGACGAATTCGGTATTAAAAACGGATTGATGACAACAACTCATGCCTATACAAATGATCAAAATACACTTGACGGACCTCATAAAAAAGATTTGCGTAGAGCGAGAACAGCTGCTGTATCTATCATTCCGACTACTACAGGCGCTGCTAAAGCAACAGGAAAGGTTATTCCTGAATTAAATGGAAAATTAGACGGAATGGCAATGAGAGTTCCGACTCCGGATGGTTCTGTTGTTGATTTAGTTGTCGAAGTTGAAAAAGATGTTACCGTTGAAAAAGTAAATGCTGCGATGAAAAGAGCTTCCGAAGGTCCAATGAAAGGAATATTAGAATATTTAACCGACCCTGTTGTTTCAATTGACATTGTTGGCAATCCACATTCATCAATATTTGATTCTTTATTAACTATGGTAAATGGAAATATCGTAAAAATTATTAGTTGGTACGATAATGAATGGGGTTATAGCGTTCGTGTTGTTGATCTATTAGAAAAAATGGCAAAAATGTAATTAATAAATGAAATTATATTTAAAAAGAGGCAACATTTTTGTTGTCTCTTTTTTTTAGTTTAATAATTATAAAAATAGAGTAACAATTATTATAATAAAAAATGTGAATAAATTAAATAATGAATTCCCTTGACAAAATAATATATAATTAATATACTATTAATGAAATAAATTTTGGGGGTGTTGCTTATAAAAGCGACTGAGATAAAACCCTTAGAACCTGAAACGGGTAATACCGACGGAGGAAAAAATGAAAAAACAAAAAAACAGTTTTAATACTAATTTAACCGGAAATCCATTATTTACGGTTTTCACAAAGTTAATAATTACTTTTTGTATAATGGTTTCTTTTCTATTTGCTGATAATATAATTGTTAGCGGATTAATAAAGAATAAAATCACAAATGAGCCGATTGTCGGAGTAAATGTCCAAATAAATAATACTTCTATTGGAACTGCCACAGAAAAATCAGGATATTTTCGATTAAAAGTTAGCCATTTACCAGTAGAACTAAGAATTTCGCATATTGGATATAAAAATAAAACAATTATTTTCGGGAAAAATAGTAATGTAATTCTATTAAAACCATCTGTTTTGACCAATGAAGAAATTTTAGTTACGGCATCAAGAGCAACAGAAGGAAAAACTCCAATTGCTTTTACTCAATTGAATAAAAGTGATATTGACCGTAAACATTCACATCAAGATTTGCCAATGATGTTAAATGATACACCGGGAACATTTTCATATTCTGATGCCGGGAACGGCGTAGGTTATTCTTATTTGAAGATTCGTGGATTTTCTCAAGATAGAATAAGTATCATGTTAAATGGAATTCCTTTAAATGATCCGGAAGGACATGCTGTTTATTGGGTGGATCATGGTGATATTGCTTCTTCGGTGAGTGATATACAAATTCAAAGGGGAGTTGCAAATTCTCTCTATGGTTCGGCTGCTTTCGGTGGAAGTGTTAATTTAACAACAAATTATTATAAATTGAAAAAAGGATTTGGAAGTACTTTTGGATATGGTAATTATTGTGATAAAAATTCTCTGAATTTACCAAGTAGAAAATATTCTTTCTATTTTGTCGAAAAACCTGAAAATATTAAAAATTTTGTTGTATTTGGTAGATATAGTGATCTTTCAAGTAATGGTTATAGAAAGGGCAGTGGTGTTGAACAAAATTCACTACAATTTGCTGTTGAAAAAAATAGTGAAAAAAGCAGAACTCAGTTTGAAATTATACATGGTTCTGAAAAAACAATGTTTTCTTGGGATGGTGTAATTCCATATTATGGTTATAATTTAAAAAATAGAGACGATAGACGCTATAATTATTATGCTGATCCGGTTTTAAATGGTGGCTATAATGATGCAAATAAGGATGTGTTCACTCAATCAATTATCTCATTACAACATAGTCATAAAATCAATAAAAATGGGCTGTTGAATATTACACTATATAATGTACTTGGAAATGGATATTATGAGCAATTTAAGGGGGATAGGAGCGTAATAGAATATAATTTAAGTGAAATATTAACAGACACAACTATACAAGAAGTAAATTTAATTCGCAGGAAGTGGTTAAAAAATGGTTATTATGGGGCTGTTTATCAATATTCCCATAATTTTAATTTTGGCATGATAACAATAGGAGGGGACTATAGAAATTATTCTGCAGATCATTTTGGAAAAGTCTTGCAGGCAGAAAATATTGATTTTATTTCGGACGATCATCGTTATTATTCCGATAAAAGCAAAAAAATCAGTTTCTCATTTTACATTCATTCAATAATTGAGATTACTGATAATTTATTAACAATGATTGATTTAAAATATTTAGGTCATCGTTACGAATATGATCAAGATGTTATTGGAGCTTTCACAAATGGATATGAATATAATTTAAAATACGATTTTTTTGATCCGCATTTTGGAATTAGATATAATTTTTCAAATAGTTTATCTGCTTTTGGTAATATTTCTACAGCGCATCGTGAGCCGGCAGATAGTGATATCTATGACCATGATGACCCGAATATGGAACCGGCTGTAACAAATATTGAAAAGGAATATGCAACTTCAAAAGTTAAAGAAGAATATCTAATTGATTCGGAATTTGGTGTTCAATATAATAAAAAAAATATAAGTGCATCTTTGAATTTATTCAGAATGCAATTCCAAAATGAATTAGTTCCTATTGAATATAGGTATAATGAAGGAAGTAATCAGGCGTTGCACGGGAATGCGGATAAAAGTATTCATCAAGGTTTAGAATTTTCATTTGCAAATAAATTTGGTAATAATTTAAAATTGGACGGAAATATTTCTTATTCAGATAATCATTTTGTGGAATTTTATGGCGATTCACTTGGTTGGAGTGGTTGGGGAGGAATTGCAGATTATTCAGAAAAAATAATGCCGGCCTATCCTACAATTCAATATAATGGAAAGATAACATATCAATTTAAAAATACAGAAACTTGGATCGGATTTAATCATATTGGAAAACAATATATTGATTTTAATAACACAAAATCTGCAGCGATCAGCAAATATAATTTATTTAATGTAGGTACAAGAATTGGATTTAAAAACATTTTAGGATTTAACGCTGTAATTGATTTTAGAATTAATAATCTTTTTGATACGCTTTATGAAACATTTGGATATAACTATTATAGTGATAAAAATACAAGAGTAGATGTCTATTGGCCTGCAGCAGTTAGAAGTTATTATTTAACAATTAAATTAGAAATATAAGTATCAGGAATCAACTAAAAAAACCGTTGAAACGGTAAATATTTATTAATTTGCTATTATAAATGAATATGAATTATTTAGAAACCCACGATTTTAATCGTGAGAGATTGATTTTCGTTAAATACATTTGTGGAGAATAACGGGTTCGAACCGTTGACCCCCTCGATGCCATCGAGATGCTCTCCCAACTGAGCTAATTCCCCACTCTATTTTTGAATTATTTATTTTTTTTTTCAACAGTTGTATTAAATCTCTTTGCTATTCTCAAGAATTCACTGGCTTTTTTCTTACCAATTTTTTTGTAAGCAAGATATGATAAATAATAACCTTCTGCAATATTAAATGAATCTTGTTTAGTTAAATTATATCCTGTTCCTTCTAAATTTGGCACTTCTATGCTAATTCCAGATTTAATAATATCCGGGTTAAAAACTGTTTCAATATTTTTTCTGTATATGTTTGGCCATAACGGAGCATTATCGTAATATTTATTAGCCAATCCCCAGAGCGTATTACCCGAAATTACCTGATGGATTATTGAAGTTTCTTTATGCATTGTTTCTTGTTTTTTAACAGAAGATTGTTTTTTATCTTTAATCATGCCAATTTTTTCTTTCTTGTCTTTAATTATGTCAGTTTTTTCTTTCTTGTCTTTAACAATAGCAGTTTTTCCTTTTTTATTTTAGCAGTATCTTCATTTTCAACTATTTCCAATTTTGGAGGAACTGGAGAATCAGATTTACTATCTTTTTTATTAAAAAATAGAAATAATAAAAACAAGATAATAATAATAATTAATGTGCCCAAAACAGGAATATAAGGGAATTTTTTTGATGATTTCTCTGTTATTATATCTTCTGTAGATTCGTTGGAAATGGTGGGTATGTCATTATCTTCATCACCATATATATTAGTTTCATTTTTTATAATGTCTTCTTCTGTAGATTTTTTTGAAGTTGTGAGCATGCCATTATCTCCATCACCATATACATTAGTTTCATTTTTTATAATGTCTTCTTCTGTGGATTTTTTTGAAGTTGTGGGCATGCCATTATCTCCATCACCATATACATTAGTTTCATTTTTTATAATGTCTTCTTCTGTAGATTTTTTTGAAGTTGTGGGCATACCATTATCTCCATCACCATTTACATTGGTTTCATCTTCTATAATATCTTCTTCATTCTGTTTCTCTTCTTTTGTTACAATTTCTTCCGGCTTTAAATGGTTATATTCACGATTAACAAAAGCTTTCATTTTTTTCTCAGGTTGAAAATGAATTTTGTTATGGGCAGGTATTTTAATATTTTCGCCTGTCTGTGGATTTATTCTATTTTGTGCACTAACCCAATTTAATTTAAAAATACCTAAGCCAGACACATTTACTTTTCCATCTTTTTCTAGCCCTTCTTTAACAATA
>JAUVLI010000039.1 GCA_030600775.1 Fidelibacterota bacterium
TTGAAAAGGAAAAACATCGTATGGCACAATTTTCTGTTCTTTTGCCGGAAAAAGTTTGGGAAAGAAAATCTGATGAGATTTACATTGTATCTAAAACAAATGATATAAATAACACAAAGATTAGAAATGGAAAAATGGATATTAAAACATTCGTAAAAGAAGTGAATGGTTTGGAACAATGGAATCCGTTATTAAAAACAGAGTTCCCATTAAAAGCAAAATTTATTAAAGACAAAGTATTTCCAGCATTCCAAACTGAGTGCCCAAAATTAAAAAAAGAAGAATATTCCTTAAGACAATTTTTAAATATCATAAAAAAGCATAACGATTTGCAGGCAGTTAGTGTGAAAAAACATCGTTTTGGATATATGGTAAATGACACAATTTGCGAATTTGCAGAAGTTTTGATCAATGGTGTTTTAGTATTCACAATTAATTCTGAATCAACTGAGATAAAAGATATTCAAAAGACAATGGAAGATGTTGAATTAACAAAATACGAAAATATAAATTACCTGCAAGCGATAAAAAGAATAATTGGAATGAGCGATAAAAAATTATAATATATTGGAGAAAAATATAATGGCTAAAGAAATAGAACGAAAATTTTTAGTAAAAGGCAATTTTAAAGAATTTGTATCAAAATCACAAAGGATCACACAAGGTTATCTATCATCAGTTCCGGAAAGAACAGTTCGTGTTAGGATCAAAGGTGAAAAAGGTTTTTTAACTATCAAGGGAATTGTAAACAAATCAGGTGCTTCTCGTTATGAATTCGAAAAAGAAATCACTATAAAAGAAACAAAAGAATTGTTGAATATTTGTGAACCTGGAATTATTGACAAAACACGATATCTTGTAAAATGTGGAAATCATACTTATGAAGTTGACGAATTCTATGGTGACAATAAGGGGCTAATAATAGCAGAAGTGGAATTAAAATCCGAAAATGAGAAATTTAAAAAACCTAATTGGTTAGGAAAAGAAGTTACAGGTGATGTAAAATATTATAATTCTATGTTAATGAAAAATCCATTTAAAAATTGGAAATGATTATTAATTTGGATAAATAAGTTACACCTATATATAAATAGCCAGATTCATATTCTTTAAATTTTTATGCTAGAATTTGTGATATACCAATAACAATTAAGAAATAAAATTAATTCACAATATTTCTTGACAAATGGATTTCCTTTTATTATATTAGTTAGTGAATATTAACTAACAGGAATTTAAAATGAATTTTACAAAAAGACAAGAAGAAATAATAAACGTGAGTATCAACATAATTGCTGAGATGGGAATACAAAATCTGACTATAAAAAATATCTCTAAAGCAATTGGAATTTCAGAACCAGCAATCTATAGACATTTTGAAAGTAAAATGGATATTTTATTGGCAATTCTCTCCTACTTTAAAAAAAGCAATAGTATTGTTCTTGAAACACCAAATTTAGAAAATGAAAATACAATTCAACAAATCGGTTCAATTTATTCTAATCATTTTAAACAATTTAAGAAAAATCACGCTTTGGCAAGTGTTATTTTTTCCGAAGATATTTTCAAAAATGATAAACGATTATCGAAAAAAGTCGCTTCTATTATGCAATCCAATAATATTGTCATTTCCGAAATTATAGAGACAGGACAAGAAAACAACGAAATTCGAAATGATATTCCAGTTGATGAACTCGCATTGATAATTATGGGAGCATTACGATTAATTGTAAAAAAATGGAGAATGGCAAACTTTTCATTTGATCTGGAAAAAGAAGGCACCAATCTGTGGAATTCAATAGAAAAAACAATTTCAAAAAAATAGAAATATAAAAAAAGGAGATTAAAAAATGGAAAAATTTATAAATAAAATTCTGAGATTTCCCAAAATAACATTATTGATCATTTTAATGATTACAGTGTTATTTTTTGGTGTTATGAAACAAAACAGCAAAATGGAAACGGACCTTGATGAATATATGCCACAAGATCATCCAGCTTTCGTTTATAGTGATGAAATGGAAAAAGTTTTTGATATTAAAAATGGAATAATCATCGCTATCGAAAATAAGGACAATATTTATCACACTGAAACGCTACAGAAAATTAAAGATTTGACCAAAGCTCTGGGAAAAATGAAAGAAATAAATAAATCTGATGTAACTTCTTTATATACGGCTGATAATATTGTCGGAACGGAATTTGGTTTAGATGTAAAAGCATTCTATAAACGAGTTCCCAAAACTGCAGAAAAATTAGCAAAATTGCAGGAAAATGTGCGATCAAATGATATGATTTTCGGAAGATTAGTTTCGGAGGATGAAACAGTTTCTGTAATTATAGCTGAAATTGAAGACGATGTTTTCACGCAAGAATTTTATAATGATATTTTAACTCTAGTAAAATCTTTTGAAGGTCCTGAAAAATTATATGTAGCAGGAAGTCCAATCGTGGAGGGAACGATGGCATATTTAGGACCAAAAGATATGAAAAAAATGGTCCCGATAGTGCTCTTGGTAATTTTGTTTGTTTTACTGTTTATAATGAGAAGCATCAAAAACACAATTTTCACACTTTTGGTAGTTCTATTTAGTGTTATCTGGGCATTTGGTTTGATGGCTGCTTTCAAAATTCCCGTTTATGCAGTTTCCACGATGATTCCTGTTATGTTAATAGCCATCGGAGTTGCAGATGGAATACATTTGTATAGTCATCTTGATCTTTTCCTACAAAAAAATCCAAATGCGACCAGAAAGGAAGCTGTTGGAGATATGTTGAAAGGAATGTGGAAGCCGGTTGTAATGACTTCTGTAACTACTTCAGTAGGATTCTTTTCATTACTAACTTCACAGGTTTTTCCAATAAAATATTTTGGATTATTCACTGCATTTGGCGTAATGGCTGCAATGCTTTTCTCATTGCTTCTTATTCCGGCAGCAATCTTGTTATTTGGCTATACAAAACGCAAACCTAAAATTGATAAGAAAAATAAAACAGATAAAATTCCATTTGCATATAAATTTGCTAATGGTGTGATAAAATACAAAACTATTACACTCTTTCTCACAATTATAATTGTCGCAATTTCATTATTTGGAATGACAAAGGTTTGGATCAATTCAAGTTTCTTGGATAAATTTGAAAAAGATAGCGATATCGTGCTTACGGATAAATTCATTAATGAACATTTTGGCGGAACAAGTACACTAAATGTGATTTTGGAAGCGAATGAAAATGATGCAATGAAATCTCCGGAAGCTCTGCAATTGATGGATGAAATGCAACAGAAAGTAGATTCTAAATTAGCAGTTGTGGGAAATACATTTTCTCTATCTGATTATCTGAAACGAATGAATATGGTGATGCACAAAGATAAAAAAGAATTCGATATTATTCCTGATTCTCAAGACCTGAATGCTCAATATTTGCTGCTTTATGAAATGTCTGGAGATCCTGAAAATCTTTGGAAAGTTGTGGATTATGATTACAAAACCGCTAATATGACAATCCAATTAAAAAGCGATAATTCTAAAGCAATAAATAGTGCAATTGCGGAAGTGGAAAATTTCAGAGATGAATTCAAAAAATTGGGAATTGAAGTTAATTATGCTGGTTCAGGTTACAAAGCTCTTGTTTTCACCGATCTCATTTTGGAAGGTCAGATCAAAAGTTTAGTGATGTCACTGTTTATTATCATTATTCTACTCTCATTTATGTTTAAAAATTTTCGTGTAGGATTAATTGGCTCGGTTCCGATAGTTATCACAGCAATTATCGGATTTGGTGTAATGGGACTTTTAAATGTTCCTCTTAGCACAACTACAGCTTTAATTTCCAGTATTGCAATTGGAATCGGAATTGATTATGCCGTACATTTTATAGAGCGTTATAAAATCTATGCCAAAGAAACAGGAGATAAACAGAAAACGATGGAATTGACAATGCACCATTCCGGACGGGCAATTATTTTTAATGCAATAGTTGTTATAGCAGGTTTTATGGTTCTATTATTTTCCGTATTTCCACCAAACAGAAGTTTGGGAGCTTTGGTTTCATTGAATATGTTTACCAGCTTTTTGGGAACGGTAACTATTATGTATCTGTTGCTTTATAAGACAAATCTGTTTTTTGGGAAGAAAAAATAAATGCAAAATACAACAATTATTATAAATGGATTGATTTTAGTACTACTGATAATTTCATTTTTCAAAAATAGAACTAAAACTTTAAATGCTTTAAAAATCGCTGGAAAATCTTTATTAAAATTATCTCCCACAATTCTGTCAGTGATTTTACTAATTGGAATAATTTACGGTTTATTCTCAGACAAAATTGCTCTTTTATTTGGTCAAGAAAATGGAGTAATCGGTTTCATTACTATTGCTGTATTTGGTAGTGTGATGCACATGCCGTCATTATTGGCTTTCCCACTTGCGGGATCTTTTTTATTGGAAGGAGCATCAATAAGTTCAGTCGCTGCATTTATTACAACCTTAACAATGATTGGAATAGTCACTTTGCCTTTGGAAGTAAAAACGATGGGAAAGAAATTTACAATATACCGTAATGTTTTCAGTTTTATTATTGCAATAATTATTGCCACTCTTATGGGTGTGATATTATGAAAGATAAAATGATGAAAAAGAATCAAAACAATAGTAAAAAGAGCTTTATATTTTTGAGCATAGTTATTTTTATAACTCTTTTGATATTAATTTTAATTCCTGAAAAATCTTCATTGATCATGGAAACATCTTACGATTATTTTTTGCAGATGGCAATGGTGTTTCCGGCAATTCTTATTTTGATGGGATTGTTCAGTGTATGGATTTCCAAAGAATTTGTGATGAATCATCTTGGCGAAAGTTCCGGTTTGAAGGGAATCGTAGTTTCATTCATCTTGGGAGCGTTACCGACAGGACCAATGTTTATCGCCTTTCCAATGGCACAAGCACTACACAAAAAGGGCGCAAGTTATACAAATATTGTAATATTCCTTTCTGCTTGGGCGTGTATAAAAATCCCACAAGGACTTGTGGAATTACAGTTTTTAGGCGTAAAGTTTATGCTTGCAAGATTGGGAATGACGATTATTTTTATCACAATAATGGGAATTATAATTAATAAATTAATAGGATCTGAATCATTGAAACAAAATAGATAATTAAAATTAAAATGGAGGAAAAAATGAAGAAAATCACACTTATGCTATTAACATTGTTAACAATAGGATCAATGTTATCAGCACAGAAAATTACAGGTTTGAAAATCATTGAAAATGTGTACAATCGTCCAGCCGGAGAAGATCAGACAGCCGATTTGACAATGTCATTGATCAATTCTCGTGGAGATAAAAGAGTACGAGAGATCAAACAATTCCTAAAAGATTCAGGAAATATGGAAAAGAAAATAATGTTCTTTGTTGCACCGGCAGATGTTTACAATACCTCGTTTATGAATTGGAGTTACGAAAAAGCAGGAAAAGATGACAACCAATGGATTTATCTTCCCGCTCTCAAACGAGTAAAAAGAATTTCCAGCGACAGTAAAAGTGATTATTTTATGGGTTCTGATTTTACTTATGATGATCTTGGAGATCGACAACCAACCGACGACACACATAAATTATTGCGTGAAGAAGAGATAGACGGCAAGATGTGCTATGTAGTTGAAAGCATTCCCAAAGAAGAGGAATATATGTATTCTAAAACGATTACCTGGATTGTAAAAGATAATTGGATCGGTAAGAAAAAAGATTTTTATGATGAAGATGAAGATTTGTTAAAAACACTTACCATCAAAGAATCTAAGGTAATTAAAGATTATATCATCATCACACTTTCAATAATGCACAATGTTCAATCTGACCATAAAACAATTATGAAATTGGAAAATATTAAAATTGATTCTGGAATTTCTGATAATAAATTTACCGAACGAATGATGAAAAGAGGAATATAGAGTTTTATCAAACTTTCGAAGTTTTAAAAACTTGGGAAGTTTGAATTTTAGAATGGAGAAAGAATGAAACAAAAAATTATTATTATATTATTATTATTAACAACAACAATAATGCTAAATGCACAAATTACACAACGCGGATTCGTCCGTACATATCTTGGAGCTTTGACAGAAGATGGACATTATTCTATCTTGCAAAATACTTTTGATTGGCGACTTGATTACGGAAAAGGCGATGTTGGACTTTATGTAAATCCGGTTTTTAATTATGATGGATTGTCTAAAGATTTGAATATCAGTTTGCGTCAGGCATATTTTGATATATTCTTTGATAATTTTGATTTGAGGATTGGTAAACAGCAAATAATTTGGGGAAAAGCCGATGGAGTTTTTATTACCGATGTTATTGCTCCAAGAAATCTTTCAGAATTTATTTTGCCTGATTTTGAAGAAATACGAATCGGGATAAATGCACTGAAATTGGATTATTATATCGGAAACGCAACTATTGAAGCTGTCTGGATCCCAACTTTCCAACCAACAATTTTACCTGATAAAAATTCTATTTGGTATCCTAAAATAGCGGAATTCCCAGCACCTGTTACATTTGATTATTCCAATGCAACTGTGGAACAAAAGCTATCTGAAAGTGAAGCTGCTTTAAAATATTCTTATCTCGGGAGTGCGATTGATTTTGAATTGATGACTGCATATATATGGGATGACAATCCTGCGATGCACATTTATCCTTTCTTTACATCTGGAAATCTACAACCTGATTCATTAATAATTAAACCGGAATATCACAGATTACCACTTGTCGGAACAAATTTCAGTAAATCTATTTTTGGCGCTGTTTTGCGTGGAGAAGCTGCTTATTATTTCGATAAGAACTTTTCCGCAGAAGACCTTACAGTTAACGGAATCAAAGAGAAAGATTACATTCATTATCTTGTTGGTTACGATCACAATTGGTTCGGCGTAAATGTTAGCTTTCAATTTATTCAGGAATATATTTTAGATTATGAAGATGATATTCGTAATGATGAATTTTCCAATACTGCTACTTTTCTTGCTTCCAAAACATTCATAAATGAGACACTTGAACTAAGTTTATTTTCCTATTTCGGTGTAAATAACGGAGATGCTCTACTTCGTCCAAAATTAAGTTATGATATTTCCGACGGTTTCAATATCCTTTTTGGAGCAAATATTTTTATCGGTGATGAGGGAAATTTTGGACAATATGATGATAATGATATGGTTTATTTAAAAATTAAATATAATTTTTAATTTGGTAGCCGTTAAAAAATAGTTATAAAAAATGCAGGTTTTTCAAATTTAATTGCTTATACTATTGAAAGTATAAAAATGGAAAAAGGAGGTTTTATGTCCCTAATATCGTGTAAAGAAATTTCAAAAATATACAAAATGGGTGAAGTGAAAATAAAAGCTTTGAATAATATTTCATTAGAAATTTCAAAATCCCAATTTATATCATTTATCGGACCTTCGGGTAGCGGTAAAACAACAATGTTAAATCTATTTGGAGTTTTGGACAAACCAACTTCCGGAATACTAAAAGTAATCGATACGGATATTTCCAAATTGAATTATGTCGAACGAGCGAAATTCAGAGGAGAACATTTGGGATTTATTTTCCAAAATTTTAATCTCATTCCGGTTTTGACAGTTTTTGAAAATGTTGAATATCCGCTGATTATGGTAAAATCCATTCCTCCAAAAGAAAGAAAAGAAAAAGTACTTTCTTTGCTAGACGAAGTCGGAATGCTCGATCAAAAAGACAAATTAATCAATCAAATTTCAGGCGGTCAAAAACAACGAGCAGCTATTGCCCGAGCATTAACAACCGATCCAAAAATTGTTCTGGCTGATGAACCAACTGCTAATCTCGATCATAAATCAGCTTTCAAAGTAATGAGTTTGATGAGAAAATTGAGCCATGAAATTGGGACTACTTTCATTTTTTCTACTCATGATCCAAAAATAGTTCAGGAAGTTGATATCATTTATACAATCGAAGACGGTGTTCTTGTCAATCGTGAAAAAAGGAGTAAAAAATGAATAATATAATCAAAATTGCTTTTAGAAATTTATATCGTCAAAAAAGAAGGACTTTTCTCACAATGGGAATTGTTGCTTTTGGTGTTTTGGCTGTTTTACTTTTTTCCGCAACTGCCGATTCTTTCAAAAATCTGATAATTGGAGAAATCACCGATTCAATGTTAGGACATATTCAAATTCACAAAAAAGGATTTGTGGGAGCACTTGATAATCTTCCACTCGATAAATCTCTGAATGCAAAACAACTAAAAACGGTAGAAAAAACTTTGGACGCAATTCCTGAAATCGAAGGTTATTCTTACAGAATATTATTTGGTGGAATGGTGAGTAATTATTTGGAGTCAACTAGTGCAAAATTTTCAGCTATCATTCCGGCAAAAGAAGATGTTGTTGTTCCATTACTAAAAGATAGATTAAAAAAAGGTAAATTTTTGCAGAAAGGCGAAGTCCTACTTCCCGAATTAATTACTAAAGGTTTTGATGCTAAAATTGGCGATGATATTGTTTTGGTTGCTACCAATAATGATGGTTCGGTAAATGGACAACCTTTCAAAATTTCTGGAATTATGGAAAGTGTAATGGGACCAACAGGCAAATATGGATATGTGCATTTTGATGATGCAAGATCATTATTGAGAATGGATAAAATTCAAGTTAGTGAAATCGCAATTCGTTTGAAAGATTTTAATGATATGAAAAAAGTTTATTCCACTCTAAACGAAAAATTGGGTGCAACACTAAATGAAAAGGGAAATCCTGTTTTTGAAGTTCATACTTGGGAAGAACTCTCTCCATTTTATAATATTGCAACAATGATCGATTTGATGGCACTTTTTATACAAGTAATTCTCATTGGAATAGTTTTAGTCAGCATTATGAATGTGATGATTATGGCAGTTTATGAGCGTACAAAAGAGATTGGTGCAATTTCGGCAATGGGAACTTTACCTTCCAAAATAAGATTAATGTTTCTTTTCGAAGGTTTATTCCTCGGTGTTTTCGGCTCGATAATTGGAGTTATTGTTAGCATATTTGCCATTTTTATTGTAAATATTTCCAATATAACTGTAGCTTTTGGAAGGAATAGTAATATTTTACTTCAACCGGAAATATCTCTTTCGCAAATTGGTATAACTACATTAATTGTAATTTTTGTCGCTATCATTGCCGTTTTGGAACCTGCTTTCAAAGCTTCAAAACTTGAACCGATTGAAGCATTAAGACAGAATTAAAAAATATGAACCACGGAATACACGAAATACATGAAAGGAAAATAAAAGATAAAAAAGGTTATTATCTTAATCTTAATTTTAATTATTATTTTCGTGCCTTTAGTGACTTTCGTGGTTAAAAAAAGGAGAATTAAAATGTTAATAAATAAAAAAAAATCTTTGAAAATATTTTTATCAATTATCATTATTGCCGTAAGTTTTAACTTCCTGTTTTCACAAGAATCAATTGATGCAGGAAACAAACTTTTGAAAGAAATAGATAGAAATCTTTCACCGGAATCATTTGAATCTTTGCGAAAAATCATAAATATTGAACCAAACGGAAAGAAAAAAGAATTTGTTCTTTATGCACTGAAAAAAGGAAATGATAAGATGGTAACAACATTTTTATCCCCAAAAACAGAAATCGGAAGATCTACTTTGCGATTGGATGAAAATATGTGGTTGTATATTCCTAATGTTGGGAAACCAATGAGAATTACAAGTTTACAATCAGTTATCGGTGGAATTTTTAACAATTCGGATATTATGCAACTCGATTATACTGCCGAATATGATATCATCAAAATGATCGATGACAAAAAAGAAAAATTGCTCACTTTGAAAGCTAAAACATTTAATGTTGCTTACGACCAACTAAAAATGTGGGTTGATATCAAATACAAAACTCCGACCAAAATAGAATGTTATACAGCAAGCGGAATGTTGATAAAGATCTTATATTTCAAAGAAATAAAAGATTTTGGAAACGGAATCAAACGACCTTCTGTCTTGGAAACCGACAGTCCTCTTCACAAAGGATATAAAGCAGTAATGATTTATGCAAACATCGCACCTCGCAAAATCGATGATGAAGTTTTTACGCTCAATTATATGTCAAAAGTGAAAGATTTAAGAAAATAAGGAAATAGGAATTTAGAAAAATATAAACCGCAGAACGGTGAAATTTTTGTAGAAAAAAGAGAAATATCATGCATCTAAAAAAAACTATCCTATTGTTTACATTTGTCACAATAATATTATCTGCACAGGAATATTCCTTTGATTTCGAGAAATTTGAAAAAACACCTTATGAACATATCGGAATATTTAAAATGCAATCGGATATTTCAAAACTTAATAATTCATCCGATCTATATAAATTATCCTTTTTTAATAAAGAAGAAAAAGATTTTTGGGACTCACATTATGCTTCTATACAGTTGAGAGGAAGTTATGAAATCTCTAAATTTAAATTTACATTGGATTTAAAAGATAAATTATCTTATACTTCAAATGATGAATTTGAAAACGATTTCAGCATTTATGAATCATTTCTGAATTCAAATCTTTCAACAAATTTTGATTTTCAACTCGGAAAAAAATCGGTTAAATGGGGAAAGGGATATATTTGGAATCCGGTGTCTTTTGTCGGACGACAAAAAGATATAAACGATATTGATGCAGGTCTGGAAGGTTTCTGGATGTTTAAATTCAACTATGTAAAAAGTCTATCCGGTATATTACAGAACTTTTCCATCAGTCCTGTAATTATTCCAGTAAACAAAGAAATTAATGCAGGTTTTTCTGATATTGATAATATCAATTTTATTCTGAATAATTATTTCCTAATTGCTGATACCGATTTTGATACTTATCTATTTTATGAAAATTCTGAATTCAAAAAATTCGGAGCTGATTTCGCCCGTAATGTTTTAGCGAATTGGGAAATTCATGCAGAATATGTATTCGAAAAAGATGTTGTTACAAACAGCTTGAATTCCGATTTCATTGTTGTATCTATGGTCGATAATTCTCACAAGTATTTATTCGGAACCAGAATTTTATTTGAAACAAATACAACCGTTATTTTAGAATATCTTCATAATGATTCGGGATTGGATAAAGAACAAATGATAAATTTCTATGATGCTATTGATTCGACAATTTCAGGGAATCCACAGAATTTGTTGCCGATTATTAAAGATTACCAATTTGAAAATTTCACCAATCAATTTCTAATGAAGGATTATTTATATTCAAAATTTTCACATCCAGAACCATTTAATGTATTATATTTCACACCTTCTATTTTTGTTTTATATAATTTAAATGACAATAGCAAGATGATTGGCGTCGAATTTAGCTATTCCCGTTTTAATAATTTAAATCTGAAATTGAAATACAATTCACTGTCTGGTAATTTAAATTCTGAATTCGGCGGAAAAATCAGCTCAAAAAAATTATCTTTATTAATAGATTACACATTCTAATAAATAATAAAAAACTATCTATCATCATTTGTCAAATAATAAAAATAATATAGAAAAAATACACCAATCCCCTTCTGAAGATTATGAAAATAGTTCAAAACACTATGACAAAATTTTGAATCCATTTTTAAATCATATTCGAAAAGCAGTTACAGATTGGATAATTGTAAATCAACCAAAAAACATTTTGGATATTGGATGTGGCACAGGTAAACAAATATCGCTTTTACCAAATAATATTAATGTTATCGGAGTAGATAGTTCACCAGCTATGTTAAAAATAGCCGACAAACAAGCTACAGGTAAATGCATTGAAGCAGATGCTGTAAACTTGCCTTTTCAAGATAACAAATTTGATTTGATAATATCTCAATTTGCGTTACATGAAAAAAATATGGAAGCTATTAATTCTGAATTAAAAGAAGTTAGCAGATTACTAAAACCAAATGGGAAATTTTTGATAGTTGATTTTGATTATCCTACAAAACGAACGATTTTATCACAAATTCTGGGTTTTGGAATTTATCTAATTGAAAAAAATGCCGGTGATGAACATTTTGGAAACTACAAATCATGGATGGGTAGTGGCGGACTTGAAAAGATTATTTCTGATTCTGGATGGAAAATATTTGAACGACAATTGTTTTACAAAGGCAATATTCATTTCACTATTTGGAAAAATTAAAAAAATAAAAGCCACGATTTCATAAATAAAAATTAATGCATTCGTAACAATAAAATATTAACAACATAATAACTAATTCCCCAAAAGTATAACTTTGAAAAATCACTGACAAAAACTAATAATTGAAAATAACAAATTGAGATATTGTTAATTTCTGAATTTACTCAGATGGAAGGTAATTTAAAAACCTATCAACAAATTCAATATTTATTTTAGAATAGCCACCTATATAACATTAAGTACATGCTTAATGATATCTCGTCTCGAAACAATTCCTACTACCTTACCATCCTCAATAATTGGCATTCTACGAAAATGGTTTTTAGAAATAGAAAGAACAATTATTTCTATACTTGTTTCAGATTCGAAATAGATAACATTCTTTGACATAGCTTCTTTAACTTTTGTACTACGGAGATAACCACAAAATGCAAAATTCAAAATATCTTTTTCAGAAACAACACCTATTATTTTTCCATTTTCGTCTATGACAGGCATACCACTAATTTTATTTTTAACTAACTTTTTAATCACCTTATCTAAGGTAATTTCTGGTCCAGTAGTTATTACATCCTTTGACATAATATCTTTTGCTTTTAATGATTTTGGCATAATAACTCCTTTGATATTCATTTATTAATTATTTTTCTGTAAAAAATTATATACTCATTGTGCAATAATTTTACGATATATATTCGTGAATTGCATCTGCGGCATTTCTACCATCTCCCATCGCTTCAATAACTGTAGAACCACCAGTTAAAGCATCTCCACCTGCAAATACGCCATCAATATTAGTCATAAAATTATCATTGGTTTTAATTCCACCCCAATTATAAGTATCCAATTCTGGAACTTTACTTAAAAACAATCTGTTTGGAGTAGTTCCCAAAGCATTTACAACTGTATCCAATTCAAAAACATGTTCGGAATTTTCAACATTAACGGGTCTTTCTCGACCACTTTTATCAACACCTTTAAATTTCGTCTTCATTAATTGTATTCCATTCACCCATCCTTCATCCGTTCCAGTCATTTTGCAAGGTGCTACCATTTCTTTGAAAATGATTCCTTCTTCTTCGGCATGATGAATTTCTTCAACTCTGGCAGGAGCATATTTTTTTGTTCTTCTGTATAAAATATAAACTTCCTTTGCTCCCAATCTTTTTGCACATCTGGCAGAATCCAATGCTACATTTCCACAACCGATGATACCAACTTTATCTCCACAAATTATTGGCGTATCCCATTTAGGAAATTTATATGCTTTCATTAAATTTACTCTGATGAGAAATTCATTTGCAGAATAAACACCCTTTAGTTTTTCACCTGCACAATTTAAAAATTTTGGAGCTCCGGCACCTGTTGCTAAATAAATTGCATCATATTCTTTTTTAAGATTCTCAAAATCTACATTTTGACCAACAATACTATTAAGTTTAACCTCAACACCAATTTTCTCTAAAAATGACAATTCATAATCTACAACATCACGAGGTAAACGAAATGGTGGAATTCCATACTGTAAAACCCCTCCAGCCATATGAAGTGCTTCGAACAATGAAACTTTATATCCTAATTTTCTCAAGTCAACAGCACAAGTAATTCCAGCCGGACCAGCTCCAACAATAGCCACTTTTTTCCCATTCTCATTTATCTGAAGATTTTCAACTACATTATTCTCTTGTGCCCAATCGGCTACAAAAGCAAATAATTTTCCAATATTTATTGCTTTATTTTGTTTTTCCAAAATGCACTTTCCTTCACATTGGTTTTCTTGAGGACACACTCTTCCAGTGATTGCAGGGACTGCATTATCAGCTTTTGATAGTAAAAAAGCAGCTTTATAATCTTCATTTGCTATATAATTAATTATTGTTTTAATTTTCATTCGAACAGGACAACCTACTTCACATAATGGGTTCTTGCATTGTAAACATCTTTTTGCTTCACTTACAGCTTCTTTAGCTGAATAACCTAAAGGAACAGATTTAAAGTTTTTTACTCTTTCTTCTGGTGCTTGTTCTCTCATTGGTATTCTTTCTTGAATAGACATTATTTTAACTCCTTAATTTCTTTGTTATAACATTCCATTGCTTCCGCTTCCTTATTTTTGAACATCGCTAATCTGCTAATTGCTGCTTTCCAATCAACTTTCTGCCCATCAAACATTGGTCCATCAATACAAGCAAGTTTCTGTTCACCACCAACAAATACTCTACAAGATCCACACATTCCAGTAGCATCAACCATTATTTGCCTAACAGTAGTCATAACAGGAACATTATATTTTTTTGTTAATTCGGAAAGTTTTTGTAACGGAGGAATTCCACCACCAGCAAATACTTGGTCTATTTTTCTTTCTTCTAATAATTCTTGAATAATATCGAGATAATGTCCTTTTTTACCGGCAGAGCCATCTTCGGTTGCAAGAATGTATTCATCTGCATATTTCTTTGATAACTCTTTTTCGGGATATATATCATCTTTTGTAGGAAAACTCTGAATTGAAATCACATGATTACCACCCATTTTTTTCAATTCTCTACACATAGCTGAATTTTCTGCATGTCCACAAATAAGATCGGATGCAAAAACTACTGTTCCAAATTTCTTAAGAGTCGGAGCAGTCCCCATTGGACCAATTATTTTATGAAATGAATCTCCAACTTTCCAAGTATTTAATTCACGAGATGTCTTTCCCAATTTCTTGATATACATCGTGATTTTATCACCTTCCGCTCTTTCAATTGACATCGGAATTCTTTCTCCGTTTGGTATGGTTAACAAAACCGCAAAGTTGCCCGGTTTGAATCTCTTTGCTA
>JAUVLI010000150.1 GCA_030600775.1 Fidelibacterota bacterium
AGGTTGAAGCTAATATATGGTGAAAGAAGAAAAAATAAATTTGTCTGAAGATGAATTTAAGGATATTTCCATTTTGAAAAAGGGGGAATTAACTTTAACAGAAGAGGAACTTCTGATCGCTTTTAAACGAGACATTAATAAATATAGTGAATTATATAAACATAAAAACAATCATAAAATATTACGAGAATTAAAAACCAGCAAATCTGTAAATATTGGTGATAATTGTTATTTAATTTCAGAATTTGATAATGAGGGAAAATGTGATAAAGATATAATTGCAAAAAGAGTAGTTGCCAAAGGTGGCGAACCCATAATTACAATTTTGGATAAAAGTAATAAAAATATTGTTACTGTTGGTCTAAAAGGAGAGATCAACAAAAAAGAAAGTGTAAATATTGGTGATTTACTTTTTATTGTTGAAAACAGTTTAGATAAAATTAATAGTAATAAAAAACGCAAAAATAGATATAAAACGATAGAATTATTAAAAAAAATATGGATAATAGATTTGCAGACAATTTCTGAAAAGGGATTGTTAAATGAATTGATAAGATTAAATAATAGGCATAATGTTGGGATTGGTATATTTTCCCAAACGATCTATGATGAGTTAAAATTAGATGATATTAATGAATTGTTATTTTCATCTTTAATCGAAAGAATGGTTGTAATTGTTAAGAAGGAATTTAAAAAAGAAGCGGAAGATTTTTTAAAAACAAATGAGATAGAACATTTTCAACTTGGTGAAATAATTACAGATACTGAATTGAAATTATCTACTAATGGTGATCAAGAATTAAAAATTCCCTTTCAGTGTTTTGATGTTATTTCAATTGCAAATCGTTTACATAAATATTCCGACAATGAATTGTTGAGTGGTAACAAAAATATTGATATTGAAACAATTCCAGAGCCGAAAGATCTATTAAAAGTAATCAAAGAAATGGCTGACCAAAAGATCATTGACAAAAATTATAAAATTTTAGATATTCATGATAACGAGTTATTATTTACCACAAATGATTCATTAGGTGTAAGACATAAAAATTTAAATAAATCCATTGCAATTACTGTTGGTGATTATGCGACTTCTGGAGTTGATCAAAATTTGATCATGGTAAATATAGTTGATTCTATTCAAAAGAACATAGCTACCGGGGCTGAAACCAAAGCAATTAATTATTTTCTTGAAGATGAGACAGCTCAAACTATTCACCAAATTGCTGAAGTCTGTTCATATTTTGATATTGCAACTCTTAATTGTAAAATGGATGATATGGCAGATGCCAAAAAATCAACGATTTCAAATATAACTTATGGATTGATAAATGATGAAATAATTCCAATAACTCCATACTTTAAGAATGACGGAGATTTTATTTGCATAGTTGGTAATTTAAACGGTGAAATCAAAGGTAGCAAATATCTGTCAATAATAGAAAAAGGTAATAAAACAATTTTCCCAAAACCCAATTATGAAGTGGTTGAAAATGTTAATTATGTAATTCACCAAAGTATAAAAATGGGAATAATTAAATCTGCTATAAAAATATCTACAGGTGGATTAGTTTTTTCTCTTATAAATATTATTAAAAATAGTGCTGAAAATTTAGGAGCAGATATTTTCTTCGATAGGAAAATAAGAGATGATTTTTTCTTGCTTGGCGAATCACAATCTGTAATATTGGTCTCTTTGGATGAACAAAATCTGATAGAACTTATAAAAATTACTCAAAAAAATAATGTCAATTGTTCAACTATTGGCAGAGTAAAAGGTAATGGGAAGATAAATATAAACAATAAGATTGAAATTGATGTTGGCAAATTGTAAACAAAATATGAAAATTTAGAGATAATTCATCTATCAATATTTAACAAATTTTCCCGAAATATTTTTTGTTTGAACAAAATAGATACCAATAGGAATATTTCCTAATTTTATGTAGAGTTCATGATTTTTATTATAAGAAACATTAGTTGTAGTAAGAATTTTTTGTCCGAGCAAATTATAAATATTAATTGTTTCATTTGGATCGGTATTTGTCCATTTGATAAAAATATTCGATTTAGTTGGATTTGGCCAGATTTTTATAGTTGATTTAATCGTATCTTTTTCAAATGAATTGATAGCGATTTGATTAAAATTAGGAATACCATAACCAATATCATTGTTTGAATTTGGCAGATAAGAGTTTTCTGAAAAAGCATTAATCATATCATTTAAAGTCCACTCAGGATGAATTTGTTTTAAAAGTGCAATACCACTTGCAATTAATGGAGTAGAATAAGAAGTGCCATTTCCAGTAGAGACACCACCCCGTAAATTCGTGTGTGTTATATTTACACCAGGAGCAGCAATTTCCGGTTTTATTCTTCCATCTGAAGTCGGTCCTCTACTTGAGAAACTAGCTACTTCACCTGAAGAATCGGCACCAACTGCAATAACACCGAAAGCATCGGCAGGTGACCAGATGGATTGATTAATATCAGGATAGGTGTTTGCCTCATTCCCCATAGCAGTAACGATTATAATTTCTCTATCAGCTGCCCAATTGCATATTTTTGCAACAGCGGTAGTTTTACCATCCATATCTTCATAAGAATAATCATTGATATTGCCATCAAAATCTCTATAAGCAAGTGACGAAGAAACGATATCAACATCTAAACTATCAAACCATTCAATCGCTGCAACAAAATTATCCTCTTCTATTCTCATTTCGGATCTAATGTCTTCCGTTTTTGCAATTACAAATTCTGCATTGTATGCACCGCCCACTTGCTTACCCTCAACATAAGCTCCAATTATCGACCAAGTTCCTGTACCGTGACTTTGAATATATCCATTTTCTCCATCCTCGCTTTCATCTGAAGTATTATTGTCATCAAATACAAAATCCCTTTCTGCTATTAATCTGTTTTCGTCAAGAATTTTACTAAATGCATCTAATGATTTATTGAATCCTGCATCTACTATTCCAATTCGAACACCGTCACCGGTTATTCCATTTTTGTGTAATTCCGGTATTCCAAGAATATTAAGTTGTTCATACATTTCGCCATAAAAGCTATTTGACGTGGTTTTAAACAATTGTTGAACTTTTATCGGTTGTGGAATGGCTAGCTGATACATTGGTGATATTTGTGTAATTTCTTGAATATATTCCATTTTTGAAATTGTTTTTGGAATATTTTCATCAACAGAAAAACTAAAAGCATTTAAGGCATGTGAATAATACCGTATGTGTTTTTCAATCTCCTTGCGGAACTGAACAGTACGATAACCATTGTGCTCGTCACCCACGA
>JAUVLI010000036.1 GCA_030600775.1 Fidelibacterota bacterium
ACATCTCTTAATCGTTGTGTACCCGCCTCTGGTGCAAATGTAATTCCCGATTTTTTCTGATTGTTAATATCATTTACTATTTTAGAATTAAAAGAATCCAAACGCAACGAAGGCAATGAAACAGATATATTATTATCATTAAAATATTTTTTTGTCAATGAAAAATATGGTCTTAAACCGGTATAATCAGTTGTTGACAAACTCAATAATGAAACAGTTTCATAACCGGTATTTTTTAATGCGTCTTTCGTATATTTTGCCAATTCGGAATATGGACGTTCTCTAATTGGACGATAAATCATTCCTGCTTGACAAAATCTACAACCGGCGGTGCATCCTCTTTGAACTTCCAAAGATAACCTATCTTGAACAATTTCCTTTATTGGTACCAATGGTTTTATTGAATAATTTTCTTTAGATAATGATTTAATTTTATTAGCAATAACATATTCATTTTTTTGAAAGTATTTTGGAACATAAATTCCATCTTTTGGACTTGACAAATGTCTTAAAATATCGTCACGCTTATAATTTTGTTGTTTATATTTTTTAATCTTTTCCATCAATTGAATAATTATTTCTTCACCATCTCCAATCACAAAAATATCAATAAAATCTCTAATCGGCTCAGGATTTACTGCACCTGAACCACCGGCAATTATAATTGGATCTTCTTCACCCCTATTTTTTGAAAAAATTGGTATTTTTGACAAATCAAGAATGTTTAAAATATTTGTGTAAGTCATTTCATATTGTAATGTAAACCCTAACAAATCAAATTCAGATAGTGGAGTAAGTGTTTCCAAAGAAAATAAAGGCAAATTTTCAAAACGCATTAATTCTTCCATATCAAACCAAGGTGAATAACTTCTTTCAGCAACAAACGATTTTTTTGCATTCACCAAATGATACAATAATTGATAACCATAAAATGACATTCCAATATCATAAATATCCGGATATATCAAACATATTTTCACATCAACTTTATTATGATCTTTCTTAATCATATTAAATTCACCACCACAATATCTACCGGGTTTCCTAACTTGCGATAATATTTTATCTAATTTTAATTTATCTATTTGTTTCAATTATTTTCTCTAATCAATTAATTTATACAATTGAATTTACAAAATTACTAACTTCATTTTCTACATCTAAAATCGCATCAATATCTGCATTCTTAATTGGATCATGTCTATTTAACATTTTTTCAACAATTTTTGGAATATCGGTAAATTTAATCTTATTTTCTATAAATAAGTATACCGCTTGTTCATTGGCAACATTCAATACTACCGGATAAGTTTCACCTAATTTTAAAGCATTCAAAGCTAATTTTAATGATGGAAATTTTTCAGTATCAGGAGAAAAAAAAGTTAACTTCTTTAATTTCACAAGATCCAATGATTCCCAATTAGCAATATATCTTTCAGGATAACTAAGAGCATATTGAATAGGCAATTTCATATCAGGCAAACCTAATTGTGCTTTCACAGAACCATCCACAAATTCAACCATACTATGAATAATTGATTGCGGATGAATTACAACTTCTATTTTACTTTGTGGCATTTTAAATAAATGATGTGCTTCAATTATTTCCAATCCTTTATTCATCATTGTTGCCGAATCAATTGTTATTTTTTTGCCCATTGACCAATTTGGATGTTTAAGCGCATTTTTTACTGTGATCTTATCAAAAGTTTTTAAATCTCTATTTAAAAATGGTCCACCGGATCCGGTTAAAATTAGTTTCTTAATATTTTTAGAATCTTCTCCTTGAATACATTGCCAAATAGCAGAATGTTCGCTATCTACCGGAAATATTTCTGTTCCACTTTTTTCTGCAAGAGAATACAAATAATCACCAGCCATGACTAAACTTTCCTTGTTACTAAGTGCAATATCAACTCCGTTTTTACAAGCCGAAACAGACGGTTGCATTCCTTTACTTCCAACTATCGCATTTACAGCAACATCAACTTCCTTCAATCCTGCAATTTCAATAATTGAATTATAACCACTCATTACTTTTATATTTAATTGCGTCAATTCGGATTTTAATAGAGAATATTTATCTTCATCGGCAATTACAACATATTTTGGTTTGAATTTTTTCGCCTGTTCAATTAATAATTCAACTTGCGTCTTTGCAGTTATGTAAATCAATTCAAATTTATCAGAATTATTCTCAATAATTTTTAAAGTATTTTTTCCTATCGAACCGGTAGAGCCTAAAATACCAATCTTCTTCATCTGATTAAATCCTCTTTTTTAAAAAATTATAATTTTATTGCCACATCAATTCCAATGCCAAAATGTCCACGACAATATTCGCCCATCAAATTTAAAAAGCCAAGTTTGATATAAAGAATTGGTACAAACTTGATGTCTTCATCTCCCTTTAAATTATAAGCGATATTGTTATTTGAAAATCGTCCATTTTCAATTCCACATTCAGCTCCACCACCAATCATCATTTTACCAAATTTTCTTTCAATCAATATTCGTAATGCAACAACTCTATTCTTAAAATTTACATTATTAATTATTCGTTTATTGAGCGAAACAGAAATATTATAATTTGATGAATCTTTTATCACTTTTTTATAATTTGCAGATATTAAATAATATTCTAACGAGTTACCATAAAAATCAGTAATTCCAAACCCGGTATTTATACTATAATCATCAAGCAAATTAATATTCGTTCCAAAAACAGGAAAATACAGATTCAATTTAGACAAATAGTTCAAATGAAAATTTACTCCCGTTTCTGTAATTTTTGTATCATAACCCATTAAGTCCACCGCAGCCAATAAATCTTTGACCTCATCTTTGTTATTAATATTTAAAATGTTCGTATGCGGATTAGAAAATGCAACAGAAAAAAGGAATAATATTAATAAAAACCCTCCTAAAATATAGAGATATTTACCGTTTTTATTTTCATTTCTAATTAAATCCATTTTACTCCGATTAGAAAAATCAAGACAAAAACAAGTCTATAAAATTATAAAATGCCTCTTTCACTATTTTTAATAAAATCAACGATATGCTTACTTTCATTTGTAAGCTGAAAATTATTTTCAATATAGTTAACAGCATCTTTGATATTATATTTAGATTGATAAATAATTTTATAAATATTTTTTATTTCTTTGATTTTTTCATTACTAAAACCACGACGCCTTAACCCTACAACATTCAATCCTTTATATTGCAATGGTTCACCAGCAGCTAAAACATACGGCGGGACATCCTTTGATACTCTATAACCACCACCAATAAATGAATGTGTACCAATCTTAGTGAATTGATGTACGGGAACCATTCCACTTATCGTAGCATAATCCTCTATCGTAACATGACCAGCAATTTGCGAAGTATTTGATATAATAACATTTTCTCCTAATAAACAATCGTGAGCAATATGGACATAAGCCATTATTAGACAATTCTTTCCAATAACAGTTTTGTTTCTATCTTTTGTGCCCCTATGAATAGTAACATATTCCCTGATAGTTGTTCCATCACCAATAAATGTATAAGTTTTTTCACCATTAAATTTTAAATCTTGGCCTATTTCACTAATAATTGCTCCGGGAAATATCTCACAATTTTTTCCAATTCTTGCTCCGGATCTGATTATTGCATTTGAATTAATAATGGTATTATCACCAATTATTACATCTTCATCTATAATTGCATTTGGAAAAATTTTTACATTATTACCCAATTTAGCGGATTTATTTATTATAGCTCTATTACTTATATTTCCCACAATTCTTTACACTTATTTTTCGGTAATTGCTGCACTTAATTTTGCACTTGCAACCAATTCCCCATCAACATAAGCCGCTGCTTCCATTACGATGAAGTTTTTTCTTTGACGGATCATTGATACTTTCAGTTGAAGCTGATCACCTGGAATTACAACTTTCCGAAATTTTACATTATCCATATTTGTAAACATTACAAGTTTACCATCAGGGTTAGCTAAAGAATTCAATAATAAAATACCTCCAGCTTGTCCCAGTGCTTCCAAAATCATTACACCTGGCATTATTGGTCTTTCGGGAAAATGACCTGTAAAATATGGTTCATTAATGGATACATTCTTGATTGCAATTATTCTGCTTTTTGGAGTAAGCTTAGTAATTCTGTCAACCATCAAAAATGGATATCTATGAGGAAGGATTTTTGTAATTGTTTCAATATCAATTGAGACAAATTTCTGTTCTTTTCTCGCCTCTGAAAATTCTTTCTGTATAAACTGTTTATTAAATATTTTTCTAATTTTTTTCACTAATTCAACATTAGAACGATGTCCACTACGAGCCGCTACAACATGACCTTGTATCGGCACTCCCAATAAAGATAAATCACCAATCAAATCTAATATCTTATGCCTAACCGGTTCATTTTTATATCTAAGTTTACGATTATTTAAGATACCTTTTTCACCAATCGTTATTGTATCTTTAATATTAAATAACTTTTTTAATTTTCTCTTTTCCGAATCTTCAATTGGTTTATCAACAAAAATTATTGCATTATCTAAATTACCACCCTTGATCAAACCATTATTTTTCAACGTTTCTACTTCACTCAATAAACTAAAAGTTCTTGCAGGAGCTATTTCATTGATGAAATTATCAGAAAGAGAATAAATAGCGTAATATTGAGTTCCAATATTTAAATCATCATCATTATACTGAACCATAAAAGTAATTCGAAAACGATCAGAAGGTGTAACATGAATATCAACTTCTTCCACCGGATCATTAAAAGTAACAGTTCTATCAATAATTAATTTTTTCCGAACTGCATCTTGTTCAACAATCCTAGCTGAAAGTAATGCATCAACAAACGGTTTGGCACTACCATCCATAACAGGCGGTTCAGGGCCTGATAATTCTATTAATAAATTATCTATTTCTAACCCCGAAACTGCTGCTAAAACATGTTCAACGGTATGTATTTCATTTCCGTTAATGCCTAATTTTGTACCTCTTGAAATATCCACGACATGATCAATATCAGCAGGAATTTCAATTTGTTTTTTTAAATCCGTTCTTAAAAATCTGATTCCTGTATTAGGCTTTGCTGGTTTAAATGTCAGTTTTGATTCAATGCCAGTGTGAAGTCCAATACCGAATACACATGCTTTTTCCTTAATTGTATGTTGATTTTTTACAATCATTTTTTGCCTTTCTTTAAAATATTCTTTAAACTATAATAAATTTCAGGTAATTTCCTGAAAATCGCTTCTCGTTTTCTAAAATCTCTAATTGATATTGCAGGAATTCCACTAATTACCATTCCATCTTTTACATCTTTGGTAACACCAGTCATAGCTGCAACTTTGACATAATTTCCAATATGAACATGACCATTAATTGCAGATTTCCCACCAAAAACGCAATAATCACCAATAACTGCTCCCCCAGCAATACCTACTTGCCCGGCAAATGCACAATGTTTGCCAATTTTTACATTATGAGCAATATGTACATGATTGTCAACTTTTGTTCCTTCACCAATAATTGTATTTCCAATTGATCCCCTATCAATACAGCAATTAGCACCAATTTCTACATCTTTTGCTATTATTACTTTTCCTAACTGCGGAATTTTATTAAACTTATTTTTATCAAATGTGAATCCAAATCCATCACTTCCGATAACCGTCCCTGCATGAATGATACAATTATCTTTAATTTCTACATTATCATAAACTGTAACATTTGAATAGATTATAACATTGTCACCAATTTCAACTTCTCTTCCAATAACAGAATTTGCGCCGATATTACAATTTTTACCTACTTTTGCAGTAGGATCAATCACAGCTTCCGGATGAATTTCCTTTTTCAATAATCCCCTATTAGATAAAAATAAATGATTTATTTTTGCCATTGAAGCTTGAGGATCATCGGAAATTATCAAATTATCAAATTGATCTTCTAACTCTTTTTTTACAATTACAACAGATGCTTTCGTAACTTTTAAATATTTCTTATATTTATTATTACCAATAAAAGTAATTTCATTTCTTTGGGCATTTTGAATTTCATTTACCCTATGAATAATGATATCAGCATCACCTTTATATTCAAGCCCTAAAAAACTCCCAATTCCTGCAAGGGTCATGCTCACAAATTATTTCCTTAATTCCCTTAATACGATATTTGTTAAATCTAAAGTTGGATCAGCAAAA
Organism: Fidelibacterota bacterium; assembly: GCA_030600775.1. GTDB lineage: Bacteria > Fidelibacterota > Fidelibacteria > Fidelibacterales > Fidelibacteraceae > TCS52. Next base: position 6,230 of record JAUVLI010000036.1, read on the forward strand.
ACAATAGATCCCTTTGATGCATCCAGAATGTAATTATATCCGTCTTCTTCACCAACTTGTTTTAATATTTTATTGATTTTTTCCAATATTGGTCCAAGATATTCAGATTCTTTTTGATAAATTTCTCCATTATTACCAAATTTTTCCATTTGATAATTTTGGATTTTTATTTGCAATTCTTCAATTTCCTTTTGTTTATCTTTCTTCCATGAATCAGTAGCAACAAATTTTTTCTTTTCATATTCTCCCAATAATTCTTGCCCTTTTTGTTGCATTGCCTTAAATTCTTCTTGCATTTTTTTACTTTCTGTTTCTAATTTTGCCATTGCATCAACTGCTTCTTTATATTCAGATAATATCTGTTCTGAATTCACATATCCAATTTTCATTCCTTCAGCATATACCCCAGAAACAATGACGCTCAAAAATAGTAAAACAATTACAATACGTTTCATTTTAACACCCCTTTTTTATTTTATTAATTTACAAAAATATTATCTAATTTACCAATTATTTTTTATTTAAAATGCCCTACCAAAAACAAAGTGTGTTTCCCAACCAATATTGTCATCTCTTACAATATCATCAAAACCATATCCAACATCAAAACCTAACATTCCAACCATTGGCATAAATATTCTCGCACCGACACCAACTGACCTAACCATCTCATTTAATTTTATATCTTTAAAATCATTCCACACCCTACCAGTTTCAGTAAAGCCTAAAACATACATTGTTGGATTTGGAGAAACAAGAAATCGCATTTCCATAGAGTATTTTAACATCGCATTTCCTACGGCATAATTTGATAATGGGGGGCCTACTGATTGATCTTGATATCCTCTTAATGAAGTAACATAATTAACCATACTAATTCCACCCATTTGAAAATATTCTTGATATGGAATAATTGAGTTTTTATCAAATGCATTTAATAATCCCATCTCCAAATTTTGATAAAACACCAAATTTTTCACAATTGGTGTCCACCATTCTATTTTAAATTGGTTTTTTACAAAATTTTCATCACCACCTAATAATCCACCGGAAAATTTTGTAATTAAACTTATTGACGAACCATCTTGAGGAAATTCCGGATGACTTCTACTATTTCTTGATATTATCTGAGTAAAACTTCTTTCCTTTGTTTTTTGACCTTCTTGTAAATATTGTTCATAAACAGAACCTTCGTCAATATCTGAATATTTTTTTCTCGATACTGCTATACTCCAATTACCTCTGAAATAACTATCAGGCCATCTAAATCTTCTACCAAACCGCAATGACACTCCAATAATGTCACTATTATAGGGTTGATAATATCTGTCCGTTTTGTTCCGTTCAGAATAATAAAAACTTGCTCCCACTAAATTCGGACGTCCCAAAAACCATGGTTCCGTAAAGCCAACACTGACATTTTGATATGAATAAGAACGACTATATTGTGTTGATAATTGCTGCCCTCTCCCACCTAAATTATTTATATCAACTCCAACACTTCCGATAAAGCCATTCATTTCGCTGTATCCGATAGAGGCATTGATCCTATCACTTGATTTTTCTTTTACAGAAACTTCTAAATCAACATGTTCTTCATCATACGGTAAGATTTCCGGCTGAACATCTTGAAAATAATTAAGCATATAAACTTCTCTTTGAGATCGTATTAACCTTTCACGATTAAAAATATCTCCAGGAAATACCTTTAATTCTCTTCGAATTACATAATCTCGAGTCCTATCGTTGCCTACAATATTAATATTTCTTATTTTCACTATTTGATTTTCTGTGATTTGTATTTTTACATTTAAAGTGTCCTTTCCAATTGGCTTTAATTCCGGTACTATCTCCGCATATAAATATCCTGTATCCATATAAATACTTCTAATTCTGGCATCAATTGCCGCTTCGAAATCATCTTCTTTAAATTCTTCTCCCCTATTTATTCCGGCATTTTTCAAATTATTTATTAAAAAATCAGTATTATATTTTTCATTACCTTCAACTGAAACATCACCATAATAATATTTTGGTCCCTCTTTAAGATAAATTTTAATGGTTAATTTCTTCTTATCTTTGCTTAATTCAACTTTATCTTTTATAATTCTTACATCACGATAGCCATGATCTCGATAAAGTTTTAATAATTTCTTTTTATCTTCCTTGAATTTTTCCTTATCAAATTTCCCACCAAAAAATAATTTATACCATCCTGTTTGATTTGTGCCTTTAAGAACAAATAACTTTAAACGAAAATCACTAAAAATTTTATTGCCAATAATTTCAATATCTTTAATTTTTACTTTGCTGCCTTCTTCTATATCAAAAATAATATTTATTTTATTTCCTTTTTCTTCAACATTTTCTGTCGACACATCTATCTTTGCATTATAAAATCCGTCCTCTTTATATTTTTCTTCTATCTTTCTAACGGATTTGTTGATTAAATGCGGAGTTATTATTTGTCCTCTGAATAATGAAATATCCTCTTTGATTTCCTTGGTTTTGTATTTCTTATTACCATTATATTTTATTTCACTTAATCGTGGGTATTCTGCCACTTTTACAATTAGATAGACACCATTTGTTGTTTCTTTATCAACAATAACTTTTATATCACTAAACAATCCTAATTGCCAAAGTTTTTTAATCCCATTTTGAATATCTTCACCTGTTAATTCTGCACCTGAAACAAATCCTGAATTTACTTTAATAATTTTTGCAGATGCTGTTTTAGCACCTTCTACACTTACATTTAATACCTTAATTTTTTGTGACTGAGCAAATCCGCCATTAGTAAAAAATATTACATGCAACACTAAAAGTATAAAAATAAATAAAAATTTCTTAATTTTTCCCATTTTTTTAAACATTACCACTATTTTTTCTTTCTCTTTTTACTTAATCTGTTCACTTGTTTTACCGAATCTTCGTTCTCTATTTAAATAATTGTCTATTGCCTTAAAATATTCCTCTTTTCTAAATGCCGGCCAATATACTGATGTAATGTAATATTCCGAATATGCCGATTGCCATAATAAGAAATTGCTTATTCTAAATTCTCCACTTGTCCTAATGACCAGATCAGGATCGGGAATATTTTTTGTATATAATTTATTGATTATTGTTTTCTCGCAAATATCTTCTGATGAATATTTCCCCATTTCAACTTCTTTAGCAATTTGTTTTACAGCATTTAATATTTCCTCTCTGCTTCCATAACTTAATGCAAGAATCAACGTCAATCCAGTATTTTTTTTCGTCTTTTCAACTCCTTTTAATAAATCTTCTCTCGTCGTTTTAGGAATCTCATTAATATTTCCAATGATCTGTAACCTTACATTGTTCCTGTTTAATTCATTTATTTCCTTTTTTATTGTCCGAGATAGCAACTTCATTAGTGCATTTACTTCAATTATCGGTCGTTGCCAATTTTCTTTGGAAAATGTATATAATGTCAAATATTTTATACCAATTTCACCACTTAATCTTACTATTTCTCTAACAGAATTAATTCCCTCTTGATGTCCGGCAACACGAGGTAATTTTCTTTTACTTGCCCATCGCCCATTGCCATCCATTATTATAGCAATATGCTTTGGTAGATTTTTATTTCCCTCAATAATTTTATTTTCCATTATTTGTTAATTTTACAACTATCTGAAATTGATTATTTTTATGTTGTTTGATCATTTAACTATTACAAATTCTCATCAATTGGTTTATCATAAATTAAATAAAAAGAATTGTCATCTAATGTAAAACCAAAACTATATTTCCAGCCATTAAATGTTAACATTTCATATTCGTCTTGGATATCATCTACAAAAATATGATTTATATCATTAGAAAAAAAATCTTTCTCTAATTTTTTTATATCTATATCATCATTATATACTTTAAATATTTTATGATCCCAAATTATAGAATTATTACTCGATTTTTTTTGATTTTCTTTCAATTTATCTTCTTATCTTTTTTTCTTCATAACTGTTATTATACATAATTTCATTTTTTTAATCTACAAATACCTCTATATTATCGCAACGGCTAATTTCCCTCAATTTTACATCTTAATAAAATACATAAATATTTTGTTATCACCAAATACTTATTTGTGATTTTTCATATAACTCTTAGAAATAATTCTAACATTAAACAATTTTTTTTCAACAATCAGATATTCTCCGATAGCTAACACAATAAATTCAACAATGTTCATTGTGACCTACAAAAATATTACTACTACACTGATATCCTTGATAACCTCTAATTTTATCCAAATAATCTCAAAACATCATTTATCATTACCAATACAATTAATCCTAACAATAGAAAAGTTCCAATCTGCTGAATTGCCATTTTTACTTTAATATTTAATTCTTTACCGATAATTCCCTCTATTATTGCAATAATAATATGCCCCCCATCCAAAGCTGGAATTGGTAAAATATTTATAAAAGCAAGATTAACGCTTAATATTGCAATCAAAGAAAACAGAGACATCATTCCACTTTTAGCCGATTCACCGGCTAATTTACCTATCATAATTAATCCACCAACATTTTTAACACTTTCTTCTCCTTTGATTAGCATTCCCAGTGAGGAAACTGTTAATTTAAACCAAAAATAAGTCGTTTTAAATCCTGATGAAATTGCTTCACCAAAACTCGCAGAATGATAATCAACTTTACCAGATATTCCTATCAAACCAACTTTTTTAATTGAGCCGTCTACCACTGTTTGTTGTAATATCGGGGTTAACTTTACAGATTTAACTTCATTAGACCTTTCATATTTCAAAGAAATTTCCTTACCAGCGAGATTGTGAATTATTTCTGACATATCTTCCCATTTTTCTATTTTATTCCCATTAACAGATATGATCATATCACCGCTCTGTAAACCAGCTTCTGCTGCCGGCATTCCTTTGGCAATCCCACTAATTATCGGATCGTTACTTATATCAGGAACGCCCGTTTTAAATGTAAATATTGTGAAAATAAATATTGCCAATAATAAATTCATTATAACACCGGCACTTGTTACAAATATCTTTTGCCACCACTTTTTCCCTCTATATTCATAAGATTCAATCGGCTTTTCAATATAATTTTTATCCATACTTTCATCTATCATGCCGGATAATTTCACATATCCACCAAGTGGAATCCAAGAGAGACAATATTCAGTTTCACCAATCTTTTTTCCAACTATTTTTGGAGGGAAACCAAGCGAAAATTTTTCAACTCTGATACCAACTATTTTCGCAGCAATGAAGTGCCCAAATTCATGAATGAAAACCAATATTCCTAAAACAACAATTGTAGAAATAATATAAATCATGTTCTATTCCTTTTTTATTCTAAATTTTAATTTCTAACTTATAGTTTCTATTTTCCTTATCCGTTTCCCTAATGTACCAATTGCAACAAAGTAGCACAAATTAAAGCTGCATAAGTTCCAAGTACATATCCGGCAATTCCTAACATCACGCCAACAGAGGCCAAAGCCGGATGAAAAGCAGAAGCAACTATTGGAGCAGAAGCAGCTCCACCAATATTTGCTTGCGAACCAACTGCCATAAAAAACAACGGTGCTTTTATCAATTTCATCATAATAAGCATTAAAATAACATGAATAGAAATCCAAGTTAAGCTCATTGCAAAAAGCATTGGATATTCGAAAATTGCTTTTAAATCGGCACTCGCTCCAATAACTCCAATTAGTAGATATAACATAACTGTACCCAATTTCGATGCACCTGCACCTTCATAATTTTTTATTTTTGTAAATGAAAAAGCAACTCCCATACTTGTAATAATAATTACCTTCCAAGTTGAATGTGAAATTATTTCTCCTATTCCCGGTAGAAAATTTCCCAATTTGAATGCGATAAATGACCCACCAAAAGCTAAAGCAAATAAAACCATATAATCTGTAGTTGAGGCAATGCGCATTGCTTTTTTTCGAAAGGCAACCACCTTATTTTTTAATTCTATGATAGCCGAATTATCCGCTCCCAATTTCTTATCAATTTTTTCATATTTTCCGGCAAAAAATAATAATGCTCCAGTGAGAAGATTAGCTACTACAACATCAATCACGACCATCATTCCCATCATTTCCGCCGAAGCATTTACCGATTGGCCAATGGCAATAAAATTAGCACCACCACCAATCCAAGAACCGGCTAAAGCGGACATTCCTCGCCAAATTTCCGCCGGTAAATGATTTCTGAAAATCAATAAGGAAATCGGACCACCAATAACAACCCCAAGCGTTCCTGTCAAAAACATGATTATTGCTTTGTTACCTAATTTCATAATTCCGTGAATATCAACTGCTAATGTCAATAGTAATAAACTTGCCGGAAGTACAAATGTCTTAATTTGACTGTAAATAATCGACTCTGGAGGGATAATATTAAAAAATGTTAAAAGTGTTGGTACAAAATAAGCAAAAACTAAAGCCGGTACCACACCAAATAATTTTTTGCCAAACTTCGTATGCGATTTTAATATAAATATTGCCGCCGGTATAGCTAATAACACCGCTAGCAGTCCAAAAGGATTTGTAATTAGTATGTCATTCATTATTTCTCCATAAGTTTAATAAGAATACTTTCAAAAACTGTTAAATGTAAGGATAAAAAGGTAAAATAAAAAATACTAAAATATTTTGTTGATTTGTTAATAATATTATTTATATTTGGAGGTATTTGAGAGCAAAGTAATGGACGATTTATGTTTCCATTATCAATATTTGGAAGAGTGTCCGAGTGGCTGAAGGAGCACGATTGGAAATCGTGTATATCGTGTTGAACGGTATCCCGGGTTCAAATCCCGGCTCTTCCGCTTTTTTGTAATAATATTGTAATAAATTTCACTAATATCTCAAATGTGTTTCAATGCTTATAATTTATATTTCGTTTATTATTTTTTGTGTACTCTGTGATATTCTTTGTATTTATAGTAGTTAGTTTTCATAATTCCTTTTTACATTTGATAATCATCAAAATAATTGATAACTTATACAAGTAAAAATAACATAACCAAGAGGCAAATTAAAATGACAAAAAATCCAGCAAATGTAAAGATCAGAGACATTAAAATATATCCATTAAATATCAAAGCAGAACATGACTTGAAAATTGCTACAATGACGATATCCGGCCCTAAAAATGTGTTAATACATATTATTACAAATACGGATTTAGATGGTTGGGGTGAAGCAAGCCCATTTAGAGCAATCGTCGGCGAAACCCAATCGATAAATTTTGCAGCAGCAAAAGAATTGCGAGAATTATTCATCGGTAAAAACCCATTACACTATACCGACTTAATTCATCAAATGAACGCATATTTACCAAATAATTCTACTATCAGAAGTGCCTTTGACATGGCATTATACGATATAGCTTCAAAATCAGCTAACCTCCCACTTTATGCTTTTCTCGGTGGAAGCAAACGACCAATGGAAACCGATAATACAATTGGAATCGGCGATGTGGATAAAGCCGGAGAGCAAGCATTAGAAATTGTTGAACAGGGATTTAGAATCATAAAAACAAAAGTTGGAATTTCTGAAGAAGAAGATATTCAACGACTAAGAAATATTAGAAAAGCAGTTGGTAATAATGTGAAAATCAGAATTGATGCAAATCAAGGTTGGGACAGAGTTACTGCTGTCAAATCATTGAAAAAATTAGAAGAACTTGATATTGAAATTTGTGAACAACCATTGAAAGCAAAAGATCTTGACGGAATGAGATACATTAACCAACATTCTTCAATTTCAATAATGGCTGATGAATCTGTCTTCACTCCTGCCGATGCATTAGAAGTAATAAAATATCAAGCTGCTCCGTATATAAATATAAAATTATCAAAATCCGGTGGAATTTATAATGGAACTGCAATTGCAAATATTTGTGAAGCAGCAAATATTACCTGTATGGTTGGATGCATGTCGGAATCCGGTCTCGGCAACACGGCTTTTTCTCATTTCGCAATGGCGAATCCGGTAGTTAAATTTTTCGATTTAGATGCAAATATCGGCCATATTAACGAACCGATAATTGGCGGTGTTACAATTAATAAAGGAATGGTTGAATTTCCCGATGATATTATTGGCATCGGTGCATATCCGGATCCTGATTATATTAAAAACATAAAAAGCATTTAATAAAGATCAAAAAAATGAAGTATAATTTTGATAAAATAGTTGACAGAAAAAATACAAATTCAACAAAGTATGACATGTCAAAAGAGATGTTTGGTACAGATAATATTCTACCAATGTGGGTAGCTGATATGGATTTTGAGACACCAGATTTTATAGTGAATTCGCTTAGAAAAAGAACTGACCATCATATTTTCGGCTATTCAACTAAACCGGATTCATATTACAATTCAATTATTAACTGGATGAAAAACAGACATAATTGGGATATAAAAAAAGATTGGATAACTTCCAGTCCGGGTGTTGTTCCAGCTATAAATATGGCAGTTTTATCTTTCACAAATCCCAAAGATAAAATAATTATTCAACCACCTGTTTATCATTTATTTTCCGCAGCAGTTCAAGAGAATGATCGGCAAATTATTAATAATCAATTGAAATTAGTAAATGGAAAATATCAAATTGATTTCGATGATTTAGAAAAGAAAATAAAGAATGATGTAAAGATGCTAATATTTTGTAATCCTCATAATCCCGGCGGTATGGTTTGGAATAGAGATGATTTACTGAAATTAGGAAATTTATGTGTAGAAAATAATGTATTATTTGTTTCGGATGAAATACATTTAGATATGGTTTATGAAAAAACGCATATCCCAATTTCTTCACTATCGCCTGCAATTGCTAATAATACAATTACCTGCATGGCACCAAGTAAAACATTTAATCTCGCGGGATTGTCCAGCTCAGTATTAATAATACAAAATGAAGAAATTAGAAACAAATTTAATCATTTACTTCATAATCTTCATATACATTATGGAAATATTTTCGGGAACATCGCATTAGAATCTGCTTACACTTATGGCGAAGAGTGGTTAGAACAATTATTGATCTATTTAAAAGAAAATATAAATTTCGTTGTAGATTATTTTCAAGATAATATTCCCAAAATTAAAGTAATAGTTCCGGATGCGACTTACCTTATGTGGCTTGATTGTAGAAATTTAAATTTATCTAACGAAGAATTAAAAAACTTTTTCATTCAAAAGGCAAAAATCGGCTTGAATGACGGGCCTTCTTTCGGACCAGGTGGCGAAGGTTTTCAACGAATAAACATTGGTTATCCACGATCAATAATTGAAGCAGCTCTTAAAAAAATAAAGAAAGCAGTAGATAATTTATAAATCTATTTCCATTCCTTCGTAGGCAAGTAATACTTCTAAACTATAATTCGGATATTTTTTTTGTTTATATTTAGTGGATTTTTTTAATATTTTATGTATTATCTCATCATTATTGTCCGGCTCGTGATGAAATAAAACAAGTTTTTTAACATTCGATCTTATT
>JAUVLI010000101.1 GCA_030600775.1 Fidelibacterota bacterium
TCAATTAATCTAAAAATAATGAAATTTTTTGTAATTATCCTCATCATTTTTAGTTATATTAAGAAAAAATCGGAGATTTGGCAATGAAATACTTAAAAAAAATACACGTTGATCTAATAATTGCAATGAAATCCAAAGATAAGATCAAAATGCGAACATTAAGAAGTATGCTTTCTAAGTTAAAATTAAAGAAAATTGAGCTGAAAGAAGATTTGGATGAAAAGCAAGAAATAGATGTAATTAATAAAGAATTAAAAAATCGCAAGGAATCTTTTACCACTTATTCTGATGCTGGTCGTAACGATTTGGCAAAAGAAGAAAAAGAAGAAATGGATATTATCAAAACATATTTACCGAAAGAGTTAGATGAATCTAGAATTATAGAAATTGTAAAAGAGATAATAAAAGAAACCGGCGCTGGAACGATGGAAGATATGGGGAAAGTAATGAAGCCAGTTATGGAAAAAGTAGCCGGACAAGCAGATGGTAAAATTGTACAAACAATAGTTAAAAAAGAATTGGGGAACTAATTATGTATTGGATGGACATTATTGCATTAATTATTTTGATTTGGTTCGTTTATAAAGATTATTCTTCGGGTTTGATCATCAGTTTATTTCGCTTTTTAGGATTAATATTAGGTATAATATTATCAGCTAAATACGGATATTTTATTGTTGAATTTCTAAGTAACAAATTATCAGTTCCCGATCAAATCAGTAGCATTCTCGGATATTTAATTGTTTTTATAATAGTCGTGATCATTATTCAGATTATCGGGAATTTACTTAAATCAACTTTAAATGTAATACTTTTGGGTTGGTTAGACAAAATAGGAGGAGCGGTTTTAGGACTTGCTAAAGCTTCAATTTTAATTAGCTTGCTCTTTTGGGGAATAATAATGTTACCAGCAAACAGCTTGACAGAAGCAATAAAATATAAATCCAAATCCTATTCTATCTTTGAAAATGTTGCTCCTACAATATATAAAATTATTGTCCAACCATTTATTAAAAAGGCAAATATAGACAAACAATTTGATAATATCTCAAATAAATTTGATAAGTTTAGTAGTAATAAAAAATTTACATTAAAGGATTTAAATAAAATACTTGATAACGTTAATAATTTGACTTTTCAAGATGTTCAATACATCAAGTCAATTTATGAAAAAATGTCTCCTGAAGAAAAAAAACAGATTAATGACTTGTTAAAGCAAGGTGGCACAAAAACAGAAGATGCTATTCGATTATTAAAAAGTTATTAATTATATGAAAATAAATAAAAAATCAATTCAAATCACTTTGGGAATTTTAATTTCCGGAATAGCTCTTTACTATACATTTTCAGGAATTGACTGGCAAATATTTCTATCCGAATTAAAACAAATAAAATTATTTTGGTATATCTCCGGTTGTTTCCTCGCAATATTGGCAATTTTTATCAGAGCAATAAGATGGAAATTATTACTTAAACCAATGGGATCTTTTAAAATAATACCTCTTTTTAAAGGCGCCGTAGTAGGATTTTTCGGGAATTATGTTTTACCTATAAGAATGGGAGAAATATTACGTGCTTACATTACTGGAAAATTCACAAACTATAGCGGAACAAAATTATTCCCAACTATCGTAGTAGAAAGATTTATCGATATGATCGCATTTTTTGTGTTTATTTTGATCACTTCAATTTTTGTTCCATTTGGGAATCAATTAAATTTTCTGAAAATTATTATACCGACATTTATCGGAGTTTTATTTTTAGTAAGTATAATATATTATAAATATAAAGAAAAAATACAAGAACATTTTGATTCTAAAGATAATATCTTTCACAATTTTCTATCTAAATTGAATATCGGCTTTAGCTCTCTATTTAAAGTGAAAAACCCGCTATCAATTTTTATTTTAAGTTTATTAATATGGTTATGTTATGGTGGGCTGTTTTATTTTGGTCTTATGGCTTTTTCAGTTGCATCAGCAGTTAAAATCGCTTTATTTTTATTGGTTACAACTACTTTTGCAATAAGTATTCCAGCAGCACCTGGATATGTAGGAACATATCATTCAGCTGTAATTATTACATTAAGTATGTTCGGAATTGAAAAATCAGTTTCATCACCTATTTCTGTTATGTTACATTTAATAGGTTTGATTCCAATAGCGATATTGGGCATTATTTTTTACTTAGAATCTCATATAAAATATAAAGAAATTAAAGAACAATAGATACGACCACCAAGAACACAAGGGAAAAAAGAAGAAAATTATAGATTTTAGATTCACAATTTTAAATTCGAAATTATATTCATAATTTATTTTTTGCGTCCTTTGTATCCTTTCTTGGTGTGCTTTATAGTTATATTTTAAAAACACCAGATATCTATACCGAGCGTTTAATTATAATATACAATTAATAATTTTCTTTAAATTTCTTAAATTTTCCTTTCAATTATGGTGATTATTTTTTAATTTATATACAATGGAAAAAATGAGAATAGATATTTATTCATTTATAAAAATTATGGTTTAATTTAAATAACAATTATAAAATTTAAATAAAAGGTTAATATGACTGAAGTTATTTCAAAGACAAAATCGTTAATAATTAAACATGAAAAAGAACAAAGTGCATTAATTCCTTTACTTCAGAATGTGCAAACAGAGTATGGATATGTTCCGAAAGAATCTATTGATCTTATCGCTGATGAGCTTTCAATATTCCCTGTAGAAATTTATGGTGTTCTAACTTTTTACAGTCAATTTCATTTAAATCCTCCGGGAAAGCATACTATTAGAGTTTGTCAGGGAACTGCATGTCATGTGATGGGTGGAAAAGTAATATTGGATAATTTTTCTAACAAGTTGGGAATAGAAGATGGCGAGACGACAGAAGATGGATTATTTTCACTTGAACGAGTTGCCTGTCTTGGCGCTTGTGGAATGGCTCCTGTTATTGCAATAGATGAAAAATTTTATGGAAAAGTACAACTAAACGAAATAGACGGAATATTAAATAAATATCGAGAAACAAATGAAAAATAAGATATTAATATGTGTAGGAACAAGTGGTTTATCTGCCGGTGCCAATGAAGTTGCTGATAATTTTCAATTGGAATTAAAAAAACATAATTTATTTAATAACTATGAAATTATTAAAACCGGAGATAAGGGATTGTTTGTTGATGTAATTGTAGAAATCATTGATTCAAAAAAGACAACTTATATAAATGTAAAACCTGATGACGTAATTAAAATTATTGATTCTCATATAATAAATAACGAATTATATAAGAAACGACTTGCGGATGAAAATTATACAAATTTCTTCAAAGATCAAGAACGAATAGTTCTAAAAAATTGTGGTGAAATTGATCCGGAACAAATTGATTCATATTTAGAACGAGATGGCTATCAAGCTATTCAAAAAGCCTTTAAAATGTCTCGAGATAAAATTTTAGAAGAGGTTACAGATTCGGGATTAAAAGGTAGAGGTGGTGGTGGATTTCTAACCGGAATGAAATGGGGGTTTGGAAAAAAAGCAGAGAGCAACACAAAATATATTATTTGTAATGCCGATGAAGGTGATCCCGGTGCTTTTATGGATAGAAGTGTTTTGGAAAGTGATCCGCATGCTGTTCTCGAAGGAATGATAATTGCTGGATACACAATCGGCGCAAATAATGGATATATTTATTGTCGTGCCGAATATCCATTAGCAATTAAGCGATTAAATATTGCTATCACTCAAGCAAAAGAAAAGGGATTTTTGGGTGAAAATATTCTTGGTACAAATTTTTCATTTAATTTAAAAATAAAAGCTGGTGCCGGCGCATTTGTTTGTGGTGAAGAGACAGCTCTCATTGCCTCAATCGAAGGGCGTCGTGGTCGTCCAAAACCAAGACCTCCATTCCCTGCAATCAAAGGACTTTGGGGAAATCCAACAATTATTAATAATGTAGAAACACTTGCAAATATCAAACACATTATTTTAAATGGTGCAAAATGGTTCGCATCAAAAGGCACAAAAAATAGCACAGGAACAAAAGTATTCGCATTAGCTGGAAAAATAAAAAACACCGGTCTTGTTGAAGTACCGATGGGAACAACTATCAAGGAATTGGTTTTTGGACCCGGTGGTGGAATGATAAATAAAAGAAAAAAATTCAAAGCAGTTCAACTCGGTGGACCTTCGGGAGGTTGTTTACCTGAAAGTTTGATTGACACACCGATCGATTTTGAATCAATTAATAAAACAGGTGCAATAATGGGATCTGGCGGAATGATCGTTATGGACGAAAGCACTTGTATGGTGGATATGGCAAAGTACTTTTTAAAATTTACAGTTGCAGAATCCTGTGGAAAATGTGTTCCTTGTCGAGTTGGTTTGAAAAGAATGTTGGAAACATTAGAAGCAATCACAGATGGAAAAGGAACACAAGAACATATAGAATTTTTAAAAGAAATGTCTCCAACAATAAAGGAAACTTCGTTATGTGGATTAGGTCAAACGGCTCCAAATCCGGTTTTGACAACTTTAAAATATTTTCCTGAAGAATATGAAGAACACATAACCGAAAAAAAATGCCGAGCAAAAGTATGTGAATCACTTCTTGAATTTGAAGTAATACCAGATAAATGTACCAAGTGCGGATTATGCTTTAGAGCTTGTCCAACTGATGCATTGGAATGGAAAAAAGGCGAAGTTGCATATATAAATAGAGACAAATGTATAAAATGTAAAGCATGTTTTGAAGCATGTAATTTTAATGCTATCAAATAAATTTAAGGAAGATTAATGATCAATTTAACTATTGATAATAAAAAAATATCAACAAAAGAAAATAAAACAATTCTTGAAGTCGCACTTGAGAATGATATATATATTCCAAATTTATGTTATCATCCTGATTTAAAACCAGAAAGCGCATGCCGTCTTTGTGTGGTAGAAATTGAAGGAAGACGCGGAATATCCACCGCTTGTGATACGCAAATACATGAAGAAATGGTCGTTAAAACCAAAACAGACAAATTGCAAAATCATCGCAAAAATATAATTTGGTTAACTTTAAGCGAACTGCCAAAAGATATTCCACTAAACTCACAATTAAAAAAAGTAGTTGAATATATTGGAGTAAAAGAACTATTATCAAATTATGCTCCAAAAGAAAGAAATCTACCAATTTTATCTGACGAACCGTTATTTGTCAGAGATATGAATAAATGTATTCTATGTGGTCGTTGCGTAAATATTTGTCAAGAAGTGAGAGAGACCGGTGTGATCGGATTTGCAAACAGAGGAATAGATTCAATCATCACAACTGCCGAAGATAAGACACTTAAAGAATCCGGCTGTAAATTTTGTTTAGCTTGTGTAGAGGTCTGCCCTTCCGGTGCTTTGACAGATGTTACTTCGAGACAATTTGATGTAAATAATGCTGAGGAAAGAGAGAAAAAATTAGTGCCTTGTAAAGGATCTTGTCCAGCTGGAACAAATGCTGCTTATTATGTCAGATTGATTGCTGAAGGAAAATATCAAGATGCTTACGAAGTAAATAAAGAAATATCACCTTTGGTTGCTGTTCTCGGACGAGTTTGTTTTCATCCATGCGAAACAGAATGTAAAAGAAATGATTTAACTGAACCAATTTCAATAAGAGCATTGAAGAGATTCGTGGCTGAAAGAGATAATGGCAGATGGAAAAAGAAATTAAAAATAACACCAGACACTAATAAAAAAGTTGCTATAATCGGATCAGGTCCAGCAGGATTAACAGCGGGATGGTTTTTAAGAACAAAGGGTCATTCTGTAACTATTTTTGAAGCAGATGAAAAAGCCGGTGGAATGATGAGAACGGCAATTCCAAAATATAGATTGCCAAGAGAAATTTTAGATAATGAAATAAAAGAAATAAAAAATATTGGTATAAAAATAGAATTAAATAATAGAATTGCATTTCCTGACAAGCTTTTAAAAGAGGGTTATG
Source organism: Fidelibacterota bacterium (assembly GCA_030600775.1). Classification (GTDB taxonomy): domain Bacteria; phylum Fidelibacterota; class Fidelibacteria; order Fidelibacterales; family Fidelibacteraceae; genus TCS52. Next base: position 5,987 of record JAUVLI010000101.1, read on the forward strand.
ATGCCGTTTATGTTGCTATCGGAACTTCAGGAACTATGAATATGAGAGTTCCCGGAAGCGACAATCCAAATGTTTTAGATGGTCTATCACTTTTACGATCAATTAATAATGATGAAAAAATAGATGTTGGGAAAAAAGTTGGAATCGTCGGTGGTGGAAATGTTGCAATGGATGTTGCTCGTTGTCTATTAAGAAATGGAATTGATACAACTGTAATTTATCGTCGTTCTTGTGAACAGATGCCAGCAACAGATGAAGAGATTGAAGAGACGATGAATGAAGGTGTAAATTTTAAATTTTTAAATAATCCAATAGAAATTAATAACAGCAAAAAAGCAAATAAAATTGATGTAAAATGTATAAAAATGAAATTAGGTGAACCGGATTCAAGTGGCAGAAAAAGACCAATTCCAATTGAAGGAAGCGAATACGATTGGGAATTGGATAAGCTTATCATGGCGATTGGACAGAAGTCAGATGTTCCTGAAGAATTTGGAATCGAAAAAGACAAATGGAATAATATTAAAACAGGCGAAGATCTTTCAACAAATAAAAAAGGAATATTTGCCGGTGGTGATGTCGTTAGCGGACCCGCATCGGTAATTGAAGCAATAAATTTCGGCAGGATCGGAGCATCTTCAATTGATAAATTTCTCGGTGGAGATGGGAACATTGACCAAAATTTTATTGGTAAAGATGAACCAAAAATTTGTCTTGGCAGGGATGTTGAATTTGCTGGCAGAAAGAGAAAACCCGTAAAAACAATACCAATAAAAGATAGAGAAAACAACTTCAATGAAGTGGAACTAAATTTTGAAGAATCCATAGCAATAAGTGAAGCAGATAGATGCTTAAGATGTCAATTACGATTAGGAATTTCGAAGGCACCCTTTCCTCCAGATAAAAATTGATAAATAATGTAATGTGAGACAATAAAAAAAGGAGAAATTATGGCAAAAGGTCATGTTGTAATCAGAAGCGACGAATGCAAGGGATGTGAACTTTGCATTCATGCTTGTCCAACAGGCGTGCTATCACTTTCATCATCATTGAATAAAATGGGATATCATCCCGCGGAGTACAAAGGTGATGGATGTATCGGCTGTGGATTTTGTTTTTACACTTGTCCTGAATTAGGGACAATTACTGTTTTTAAAAAATGGGACGACATAAAAGAGACGCAATACTGTCCTGTATGTAAAAAAGAACAAAAGGTCTATCCATCAGCGAAACATCCAGAAGTAAATATTTGTACACAATGTTTAAATGAAATAAGGTGAGGTTATTATGTCAAAAATGTTGATAAAAGGAAATGAAGCAATTATTAGAGGTGCAGCACTTGCCGGCTGTCGTAACTTTTTTGGTTATCCCATTACTCCAGCGAGTGAAGTAGCAGAAACAGCTGCATACTATTTTCCATTAGTCGGTGCAGGATTTTTACAAGCAGAAAGTGAAGTAGCAGCAATAAATATGATCTATGGAGCAGCAAGT
>JAUVLI010000134.1 GCA_030600775.1 Fidelibacterota bacterium
TTCTTTTTGTTTTTCATCTTTAATATTTGATAAAATTTTGTCAACTTCATTTGACACATCTTCTTCTGTTACTTCGATTTTCTCATTTTCAATGATGCGATTTTTCACTAATACCCATTTTATTATTTTAATGGATTGATCTTTCATCGATTTTTTGAATTCATCAAGATCTTCGTCTTTTACTTTTGGATTCCTTTTCTTTTCATCTTCGAATAATTTTTCCAAATAATCTTCTACCATGTCAGAAGGCAATTCAAGATCAGCAAGTTGTTCAATAAAATAATCTGCAATATTTTCTATAACAACTTTTTCCACCTCTTTTTCCCAAGATTTTTCTAATTCTGAACTTATTAAATTATTTAATTCTTTTAAGCTATTTAATTTAGGATCAACTTTCTTAGCAAATTCATCATTTAATTCAGGTAAAATGTGTTCTTCTATTTTTGTCGGAGTTACTTTGAACTTCAATGTGTTATCTTTGTTGACAGGGTCTTCAAATGCAATCATTCGTGTTTCGTTGATTTTTATTCCCAGAAGATTGTCTGCTATTTTTCCAGTAAAAATTTGTTCACCAATGGGAATTACCGTTTCATAAGGTTTGCCGATATCCTTTCCGTTTTTGTCTAATTTTTGTGTTTGTGCTGTAAGATGATTTCCCATTTGTGCCGGTATTTTTATCTCTTTAACCTTTGCATGCTTTTTCCTTAATTCTTCAATAGAATGTTCAATATCTTTTTTAGAAATTTTGTAGTATGGCTTTTCTACAGTGAAATATTTTTTATAGTTAGGTAAATCCCATTCTGGTAATACTTGTACTTGGAAAGTAACTGCTAAATGTTCACCTTTTTTGAAATCGACATCAGTAATTTGTGGTTGGTTTATTGGCTTAATTTTTGTTTCTTCCATAGCTTTTGAAAAATAAGTCCAGAAGTTTTCTTTAATAAATTCCCATTCTATTGTTGGCCCATGTTTTTTTTCTATAATTTTTAATGGTGCTTTGCCTTTTCTAAAACCCTGCAGTTTAATATCTTTACCAAATTTCGATAAAAATTTTTCATAATCTTTACCTGTTTCTGACCAGGGTATTTTGATATCAATTTCTTTTTCTGTTTTAGATTTTTCGTTTATTTTTGTCTGCAAAAACGCTCCTTATTTTATTGAATTTAATATTTGTTTTCAAAGTATTAATTATACAAAATTTATTGATAAAAATCCATTAAAATATATATTTAATTTTTATACTTTTTAATGAAATGTGTTATAAAAATTATTTATATTTGAATTATGTCAAAGATACTTTATATATCACCGGAAAATACTGTTGGAACATTAGAGCTTTGGAAGAAAATTCATGAGGGAAAAGGCAATTATTGTCGCAGTGTTACTTTTTTTAGTTCACCTAAGAATTACAAGAGTGATATTTGTCTAAATTTGCCAATGAATTTTACAAAGCCATTGTTGAAAAGTTTACGACACAATTTTTATAAATTTTATCGAGGTAAATTAGGTTATCATAAAGAAAAAGATGGCTATCCACCAACATATTCACCTGAAGGGAAATTAGACAAATTGTTTTTTAAATTTAAAGACAGATTAAATGAAAAGAGAATTTATTCTACGATTGAAGAAAACAATTTGTTGGATTATGATATCTATCATTTGGAATCTGGGATTGGTTTTTTTAAGGATTCAAGGATAATTCAAAAGTTGGCAAAAAATGGAAAAAAAATTGTTTGTCATTATCACGGTGAAGATTTGCGAACTCGGGGAATAATTCCACAAATAGATAAGATCAGTGACTTAAATTTGACAAATGAAGTTGATCTTTTGGATAAACATCCAAATATTAATTACATATTTCTACCATTTGAAACGAAAAATTATTTTCCCAAAATGAAATTAAATAAAAAATTGGTAATTTCTCATGCACCAACAAATCGTTACTATAAGGGAAGCAACATAATAATACCAATTTGTAATAGAATCGCAAAAAAGCACAATTTAGAATTTAAATTAATTGAAAATCTATCACATACTGAAGCGATGAAATTAAAGTCACAAAGTGATATTTTTATTGATCAAATTGGTGATAAAGGTGGTTGGGGCTACGGAATGAATTCTGTTGAATCATTATCAATGGGAATTTGTACACTTACTACGATGAATAAAAAATATCAACAATTTATTCCCAATCATCCGTTTGTAAATGTAAATAAAAACAATTTAGAATTGGAATTAGAAAAATTGATTCTGCGTCCGGAAAAAATATTAGAAAAAGGTAAGCAGGGAAGAAGCTGGGTTGTGAAATATCACGATATTGAAAATGTTGGAAACCAACTATATAAATATTATGAAAAAGTTGGGATAGTATGATAAAGCAGGGAATATTTAATCCAAGATCGCTTTTTATTTCGAGATTATTGTCAAGAATTATTTCACCATTTTTTAAATTATTTTCAAGAAGAAAATATTTCTCAATTGATAAATTACCCCCTCAAAAAATATTAATAACAGAATATGATTGTATCGGTGATGTGATTTTAGTTACTCCGGCAATACAAGCGATCAAGCAAAAATATCCTGAAGCAAAAATTTATTTAGTAGTTGTTCCTCAGATAAAAGAAACAATTGAAGCAACGAATTTAGTCGATGAATGTATTCCTTTCATTGTACCTTGGCACAGAAAATTTAATTTAAAAAATTGGAAGAATGCTTTTAGTTTAATAAAGTCATTAAGAAAAGAAAAGTTTGATCTAAGTATAGATTTTAATGGAGATATTCGGAATTTAATTTTTCTGTGGAAAGTCAAATCGAAAATTTCGTTAGGATATGATGCAACAGGAGGAAATTTTTTATTGACTCATTCTGCAGGATTTCCGTTTCACAAACATCAATTAGAAAGAGCATTAATTTTGTTGAAGCAGATAAATATTGATGCGAAATTTACACCGCCAAAGATAGATATTTTTCAGGGTGATTTTAGTTCGTTAAAAACAACTTTAAAGGGAAAATTTAAAAATATAGAAGTAGTAATTCACCCGGGAGCAAATCATTCTGCAAGATTATGGCCTGAAGAGTATTGGTTCGAGTTGATAGAAAAATTAATAAATATCAATACAAATGTTTCTGTTGTTATTCCACCGGGGTTTGAAGAATTTGAAAACAATTTGAGAGAAAAAGATTTTGATGTTGAAATTTTTAAAGATGATATTTATAATTTTGCATTATGGTTGAGAGGAAAAACAATTTTGATCGGACCTGATTCTATGGCGGTTCATTTGGCTACTGCTCTTGGTATTTACGCACTTGCATTGTTTGGCTCACAAGATCCAAAATTGACAAAACCGTATGGCGACCATGGTTTTTTTCTTAAGGCAAATGCTATATGTAAACATAAGAAAAAAAATTGGCGATTGTGTAAAGAATGTATGAAAGATTTGAAGCCACAAATGGTAATGGAAAAAGTTAATTCAATAATAAAATTAATTAAGAATTAGATCAACATGAGCGAAAAAAATAGTTTGTTACACAGTTTTAATGGAATTCCTTACGATGAAGAAGTCGTTCCATTTCCAAATTTTGGAGCGGTTATTTTTCAGCATAAAAGAGCGTTGGGAGAAAAAACGAGTATAGAAGACAATTCAATTTGTTGGTCATTTGCCGATGTAAATAATTGGATATTGAAACTACAGAATTATTTTGATGAAATCGGAGTTGGAGAAAAAGATGTGATTGGATTGTCATTTGGAAATAGTTCAATAGAAATATTAATGTTGTTTGCATTGTTATTCAAAGGTGCAATTATTCAGCCGATTTTTCCAATTTATTCCAAAGATGAAACGAAAGAGTTATTTAATAGATCTGCGGCAAAAATAATTTTTGATTTCAATTCAGAATCCAAAATAAATTATAAAAATTCACAAGTAATAAAATTTTCAAATCATAAAGAATTTATTTCAAAAATTAAGAAGTATAGTGAAAAAGAGAATATGCTTCCATATTTAAGATTAAAAAATCCGGCTTTAAGATTTTATGAAAAAGGAATTGGAGTTGTAGAATTTAATCAATATAATTTATTAACTGCTGCACAATCGATTGGGAAAAAATTTCATCTTTTCAGACCGGGAATTTCTATTTTAAATCACAAGATCCAAGATTTGACTGACTTTATTTATTCGGTATTCACACCTTTTTATTATGGGAAAACAATAAAGATTGATGAGCAAATATCAGATGAAAATATTTTTAAAAATATGAGTGAAGGGAAAATTCATTATAGTTATTTAGGAACAAATTTCGAAATAAGTGAATTGACGAAAATTGAATATAGTTTCAATAATATTTTGCGAGATGCTGCAATCGTGATAAATGTAAAAAATCAAAAAACGGAATTTCGATTTTCAAAACATTCACCAATTGTAAAAGTGTTTGGTGATAATATTTCTTGTGGAGTTGGACTGATATTTGATAAAAATGGTAATGGCAAATGTATGGATAATATTGAAGTGACAATTGTTGATAAAGATGGAAAAACCGTTTCCTCAAATACAAAAGGCAAACTTGCTTTTCGCGGACATACAATATTTGATAATTTGATAATAAAAAATATTAATGATTGTAATTTT
>JAUVLI010000117.1 GCA_030600775.1 Fidelibacterota bacterium
GTTTTCCCGGATTGAATATTTCCTGTAATTATATTTATCATAATATGTTTTTTTCCACTAAAAATAATAATGAATAACTAACTATAGTTTTCCATTTTTATTTTTTTAAAAATTTCGTTTGCTCTTGACAGTTGTTATTTAAATTATATTCTTTAAAATCAATTTTTGTAATCATTTTTCTTAAAGTAGACACCTGATATAATTTTTTATTATCTCGCAATAATCTACCAATAATAATATCCGGATGAGTATCGAATTTGTTTGCAAATAATTTTATTATATCAATAATATTTTTCCCACTTTTTAATTCTTCAACAATTTCATAATATTCTTCATCATTTAACAAGCATTTTACAGCAAAATTATTAGCTTCTTTTTCTTGTTTATTTTCTTTATTAATATTATTAATATTATTAATATCATCAATAAATATATTTTTTTTATTACTATGTAAAATAATGTGACCAATTTCATGAAAAAGTGTAAACCAAAAAATATCATACCTTTTATATCTATCAGAAATTTGTATGACAGGGTTATTTTTTATCCATCTTGCGACACCGCTTATTACAGTTTTTGGTAATAAAGTTGTGAAAACAATTTTGACTCCAGCATCTCTACAAGTTGATTGTATTTTAGAATATAGATTATTTGGATTGTTTACCATTATTTGTTTTAATATAGATAGTTTTTCTTTTAGAATATTTTTATTATAACTTGGTGCCAACATTTTTTGTGCAGATTTTTCTCCTTGAAATAACCAAGCTGACAAAGCAAAAGGGTCTTTCTCATATTTTAATGAAATACGAAAATTTATTCGCAATTTAGATTGAATGTAAATTTTATACCAAGAACTTGATTTTGAAATATTAAAATAACCTAATAATTCTTTAGTTTTTTCATTAATTTTTCTTGCAGATTTTATCCATCCCAATTGTGTCATTTCTACATAAGGAAATTTATTCGCCCATTTCTCAGATTCTTTAATATCTTTTTCTTGTTTTTGTTTGGCAATTATTTCATTATAATTTGCTTGACTTTGTATCCAAAAACTAGCACGTATTTTTAATACTTGTTCAAATTGGACAGCCATTTCAGGTGTAATGGAACTTTTACCATTTATCACTTCCGAAATCGTCTTTGTTGGTTTGCTTGTTCTAATTGCCAATTCTTTTGAAGACATAGTAATTTCTTCTAATTTCTCTTTTAAAGTTTCACCCGGGTGAATTGCATAATTTGGATTAAAATCGTTTTTTGTAATCATAAACATTTGCCTATTAATTTTTTAATGATAATCACCTATTTCATTAATTATTATATTAGTTACTTCTGAATAAATTAAATTACCTTTATTATCTAATGGAAGTGGCTCATCGTTAGGAGAAAAAACTAATCTATACGGATGTTTTAAATCACAAGCAAATTGATTTTTTTTATCTCCTTTTAATTTGTGACATCTACCCGGCAATGTCATTAATTCTTCCAAATTAAAACTTGCTTTTATTTGTGACAATCTAATCATTATTTTTTCCCGATTTTTCCCATACTTTCTTTTAATCAAAACAGAATCATTTAATATTTTTCTTAATTTCTTTGTCTTAAATTTGATTTTCATTAAAAAATAATGATTGTTTTTGTTAATAGCAAGTGTTAATTATATTTACCATAATATTTTCTTAGTGTAAAATATTATTTATCTCGTAAATGGACAATTTTCTTTCCATAACGAATCGTTTGAATTTCTGAAATTATTGAAATGGCGATTTCTGCCGGTGTTGTTCCACCAATGTCAAGCCCAACAGGTAAATAGCAATAACTCAAATCAGGATTGCTAACTTTTGATCTTAATTTATTATAAATAATTTCTTTTTTATTACGAGAGGAAACCATTCCAATATACTTGGGTTTCCAATCTGATTTATAAATTTTATTTAAAACAATACTATCATAATTGTGTTCATAAGTTGCAATAATAAAATATGAATTTGGCAAAACATCGTGATCTGAAAGTGCATCTTTAAACTTACCAAATATTTTTTTATCTGCTCCATCAATTCCTTCCAACACATCTTTTCTATTGTCAATTACAGTAATAAAGTAATCAAGATCCTTTAAATGATAGACCAATTCCTTTCCAATATGTCCTGCACCAAAAATATAAATATGATTTTTCGGAGCAAAATATTCATAGAACAAAGTCGCATTTCCTCCACATATCATATTTGTTTTTTGTCCATTTGTATCGTCATCAAGATCATATTTCACAAGTTCATTTCCTTCTGTTTTGAAAATACTCTTTGCTCTTTCAATCGCCAACATTTCAATAGTCCCGCCACCAACAGTACCAAGTGTTTCACCTGAGGAATAGACGATCATTTTTGTTCCTGTTTTTGAAGGGCCTGATCCTTCAGTTTTAACAACAGTTACTATCACACCGGCAATCATTCCTTGATGCAATTCAAAAATCTCTTTGTATAATTTTTTCATTTAAAATCCTTCTTAAAAATAGTTACGAATTCCTTACCTTCCATAAATCTTGTCGGCGTAGCTTGAATCACATTTTTTCTGAATATGGAATAATTTTTAACAATCGTTCCGGAAATCACATCGATTCCAAAATCGAACAAAATTGGTGAAAGTGGCGTAGAAGGACCGAGCATTACAATGTAACTTTTACTTGATGTAAATTTCATTATATTGTCAAATGTGTGATTTGTAATTGAAGTCGCAGTTAATGCAACAACATCCGCATTCGGAAGATAGCGAGGGATTTTGTTTTCCGATAAATCGTTTTCCTGCGGTTGTTTTTCAAATATTTGAAGTTTATTAAATTCGTTTCTCATCTCTACCAAAAATGGAAAGTGACCGATCACACCAACATTTTTACCTTTACCTTTTTCAAGAATAATATCTTTTGCATTTACTTTTCTGTAATTATTTTTTGTAAATGCCGCTACAGCGTTAATAGCCGCCATTCCAACTGACGCCTCGATCAAATTATCCGACAATGAAAATTCTGCCAATTCTCTCAATGACAATTTTTCCAATGAACCGGAATTTCTTACCTTGTGATGGGGGCGTTCATAATGAAGTGTGCTTGCAAGTCCTTCGTATTTTCCCGCTTTGATCAATGTAGAAAAAACGCCGATTATTACTTCTTCCACGGGAATATTTGGAACTTCATTTATTAATCTTTTTAATAATTCCATCTTTAGAAAAGTAACGAATTACCTATTTCACAGAAAATAGCTACAAGTAAAAGTGTGATAGGCATAGCATAAGAAATTTTTTGAAAGTCATATTTCAAAATCATAAAATTAGAATTTTGTTTTAACTTTAGAAATGTCCCAATGATCAATCCACTAACAATTGTATTCATAACTAAAAACCCGATCATTTCCGCAAAAGGTTTCAGATACAATCCTTCTGCCGGATGAAAAACAAATCTCTGTGAAAAAACAAGAAGCAATATCCAACCAAAACTCATTACAGCTGATTTTAAATAAATTCTATTTTCGTTATAAATTTTGATAAAAGCAAAAACGATCATAGATTCTAATACAATAGAGACAACCGGATTTATTGTTGATACTGCACTCTGTAATGGAATAAACAGATCGCTAAGTTTTATTAAAGCAGCAACAATTGCAGTGTAAAATATTGCAGATTGTTTTCCCGTATTTTTATAAGAAGTAAACATAAAATAAAATGCGATTGGAAACATTATCATTCCCGGAAAGCCGTTTGGTAAAAAATGAATTAAGTAACCGAAAGTTGCTTCTATAATTCCCCAAAGTCCACCCAAGAAAAGTATTGTTAATATTGTTTTTTTGTTATTCATAGCTTTCCTTTGTTCTAATTTCCTACATTATTTTTCTTATTAATAAAATATGAAAAAATATTGTTATAATCAAATAATTTGTTTTGATTATAATGTGGAGACATAGAGAATAAACTGTTCCTAATTATTACTAATTTTATTGTGGGCTGGAAATTGACATTTATGAAGTGTTTTATAAATTGGTTCGTTAGTATCTGATTAATTGTTTTCTCTGATTTTTTGTAAAACACTTTTTCAAATAGAGTAGGGCCCCGGAATCAATCTCCAGCCCCAAACATATTCCAAAACACTCCAAGCTGTTAGTAAACCAAAATATGACCAAAACATAGTAGAGTTAATCTGCTTTTTTTCTCTGACTTTATAAATTGATAATCCGGTTAAAAACAGGAAAACCACACACATTATATATGTTGTGAAATGAGTTCGGGAAAGCACTTCAAATTGGAATATCATTATGTAGTGCATACTCCAAATCATTAATAAGCTTGATAACGAAAATTGAACTGGTATTTTCAGATCTTTCTTAATTTGCAAAAACACAAAAATAGCTAACAATAATATCGGCAGAAAATTCCAATTTGCGATTTCTACTGTTGCGTAGGGAATATAGAGATTACCGTTTTCCATAAATTCACCTATAAAACCCCAAATAGCGATCCCACTAATTATTCCCATTAAATTACTTAAAAATTGATTTTCAAGTATTTTTTGTGATTTGATAAATGTAAAAATCCCAAAAGCAAAAAAGAACAAGCCCACAATAAGATACGGAACTTTTCCTGCCCTATTGCTGAACACTAATATCATATAAATAACTCCAAAAAATCCTAAAGTCGATAAAACTGTTTTTAATCCAATGTTTTTCATCTTTTTTCCCCTTTTCTCTTTTAATTACCTTTTCACGCTTTCTCAACAATCTCAATTTCTTCTTCCGTTAACTCACAAGGTTTGTAAACCATTTGATTTATTTCTCTATCTATTTGATTGTTTTCTCCTCCGCGCCTTTCTTCCGCCTTTACAGTCAAATATTTCCCAAGAATTCCTTCAGCATTCTCTTACAAACTTTCTTCCTGTAAATTTTAGAAGATCGACTATCATCAATTGGCTTAATAAGTTTATCGTATTTAGTGGAAATATCAAAAAATATACTTCCAATTCCTATTTTCGTTTTGCCAATAAATTTTTTCTCTAGTTCTCTTGATCTAACAACTGTAGAGGCTACCGCTCCAAACGCAATTCTAATGTCAGAAATTTTCTCATTTTCAAAATTTGCCAATCCAATAAAAGATGCCTTTGAAAGTGTCATTCCCTTTCGTGATCCGGCTTTTTTATAATAATTTATATCGTAACTTTTTGCAGGAATAATTATTTCAGACAAAAGTTCTTTTGAGTTGATGATCGTTTTTCCTGGGCCATAAATAAATTTTTCTATTGAAATCACTCGCTCATTTTGTTTACTTCTCAATACCAATTTTGCGTCGACTGCATATAAAAACGGAAGTGTATCGCCGGCAGGTGAAGCATTAATTACATTTCCGCCGATAGTTGCAAGATTTCTTGTAGGAAACGAAGCCATTTCTGAAACCGATTTTTTAAAAGCATCGGGAATATTTTCATTTACTAATAATTCATTTAAAGTAACGGCAGAACCGATGTGAATTTTTTCATCAATTAGTTGAATCTTTTTTAATTCGTCCAAATGTCCAATAAATAAAAGTGGCCTTTTAAAATCCGGTTTTACTCCTGTCCCAGCTGCCTTTTGTACCATCAAGTCCGTTCCACCGGAAATGATCGTAACCGAATTATCATCTAAAACATCTAATGCATCATCAACAGTATTTATTATTATTTTTTGCGACTTTGCATCTTTGCGAGAGATTGTTTCACTATTCTTTCCTTTGCGACTTTGCGACTTTGCG